>JAVBML010000055.1:0-21254 GCA_031552655.1 Gammaproteobacteria bacterium | reverse complement strand
AAAAGAAAAGCGAAAGGCTGGTTTTATTCCTGAGCTAGTTAATTCTAAAACAACAAGGGGATAATATTTTTTAGGGGAGGTGGGTCAATTTTAGACCGGTGGTTTTTACATAAGTGGGTCAGTTTTAGACCAGTGTTGACAGTGGCGACGAAGAAAGAGGATAAAAAGCAGGAAATAGTATCGGAATTAAAAAAAATCCAAGATCTAGAAGATGCAGGATTATTGCAGATGATTGTGAATGCCAAGGATGTGGATAATGCTAAGCTCAAATCGGTCTTCGATAAGGTATTAAAAGATATGGGAATTACGGATGTTGCGGAGCAAGCGAAGATAAATAAAAAAGCGGGCGAGCTAATGCAAAAGCGCTTAGAAAAAGGTGGAAAGATAGATGATGCTCTGATAAAGGGAACACTAAAAGTAGCCAAAAAAGAGATAAAAAAAGAGATGAAGAAGGAAAAGGAAGAACAGAAAAAGAAAAACGCAGTATCGGAACCTATCGTAGAAAACAACAGTAGTTTAAAACTAGGTTCCTCTGGTGGATAGCGTCACTATCTATGGACTACGCGATTCTCCGATGTCCTCTGTGCCTAGCGAGATCCCAGCGCCAATTGCTGAATGCGGTGACCATAGCAGTGAAGAATTTCCGGAGTCCTATGTGGATTTTAAGTGCCAAGGAGAGCTGTAAGATAGAGCGCATTGTACATAAGCGAAATTGTTGTTTTTGCAAGACACAATGCGGTTACGGATTGGCCATCGTAGTTAAAAAATTGAAGTAATACTATTTCATATTGAGAGAGCCAGGTGATGAGATTTTGAAAATAACTGTTGTTCCCTAGGAGATGCGATATAGTTTTGCAATTCCAGGGAATGTTTTTTGAGTTCCAACCAAACGAAGGTAGCGATGCTACTTGTGCTGCTAACAATTTCCGGTAGTTCCCAAGTATATTCTATGATCATCTTAGCAATCGCAGTTGCTACTTGGTGCTGAGTATAGTCACTGCTGAAATTGGGGTTAAAGCATGGATCTTCGTGGTTATGAATAACAGAGGCAGCTAGAGCTTTATTGCTATAGTTGTGTATTTGCCAACCCTGGGGTAACTTGGTGCTAACCTTCTGCTGATCATAGGAACTAAATCCCCGGTCAATTATCTGAATAAATGGCCAATGGCGGTTGTAATAAATCTTAAGAATTTCCGAAGATAGCTCATGATTCTCTGTTATTACAGTATATTCCGGTGGTAAAAGCATATCAGTTGCTGAGGTTTCCATCATTGAATTCTCCTATGAATAAACTATACAAATATTCTAGCATATAATCACGATCATACCAAGATATGGTAATAATAATTTGAAGGGAGAGGGTAAAGAATTAAGAGTAGTTTAAGTAACCTGAGTTAATAAGCTAATAGTCTAGTAATTGCGTAGCAAGAAGTTAGTCTAGTTGGGCTATAATTAGCAAAATATAGGCAAGCAGATCACTTGATTTATCTAACATTGACAGTGATTATATCACAGGTTAAAATTATCTGATGTCATTTATTGTTTTGGATAGAGGTCAACAATTCTAAAATGGAATTTTTATGGAGTGAAACTATTGATGGTTAGTTTGGTATCTTTGTTGGATTGGCTAAGGTTAGCTTAAGCTACAGGTAGTAATACATAATGAGTTGGTATTATATATAAATATAAGTTTATTATGGTTGTTAACTTTAAGAGGGTTCCCATGTTAGTATTATCTGAACAAAGGAGTAATCATTCTATTATTTATTTAGTGGTATTAAGCTTGCTGTGTTTGTTACAGCAAGGTTCTTTTGCCCAAGGAGATGATGCAAATATAAACTACAAACTATGGCTATCTATGAATCGAGATCATAGGGAAAGTGCTGATGAATTACTGGCTGAGGGGGCAGATATTAACATTAGTTACAATCAGGGAACTACTCTTTTACATAGGGCGGCCTATTATGGTCAGATTGAGAACATGCATTGGCTGGTGGAAGAACATCACTTTGATGTTATGGAATTGGATGATTACAATCATACTCCAGCCCATGTTGCGGCTATGCTAGGTCAATATGATGCTATTATATGGCTAGTGGATCACGGTGCTGATGTGAATGCTATTAATGGTGGTGGCAGAACGGTGTTTAATATTTTGGATTTCCACGGGTATACCGAGGAAGCTAAGCGGTTGCATCATTATCTAGATCTAGTTACTCATGGTCGCGGTGCATCTGCTAATATACTAATGCAAAATACTACAAATGTGGTATCAGAAGCGGTAAATACTTCTGATGCTGAACAAACATTGACCGTTCCTTTTATGCAACCAATGGCATTAATGCCAACATTGAGACATTTGAGTTTCAGTTACTAAAGAAGCAATATGAATTTTTAATAAAAGTAAGAGTTTAGCGGAAAGGAGTATGGATAATGCCAAGGGAAATGAAAGTATATGTTGTAACTGCACCATTCTATCGTCCTAACGCTGGAGACAGTGATTATGTACAGGGAATCAGTTCTATTTTTCCCCCAGGGATGATAACGTATATACAGCCACTAGTAGATGATTCTAAGACCTATGTTTCATTTGTTGATAGTTTCACTAGTAGACTTTCGGCAAAATCCCGAAGAACCACTGATGCTTTAAGTAGTACGGGTGTTGATTCCTCGCCTGAAGATGAAGCTAGAAGACAAATTGTTACTGATCTATCTAGGCAAATAGTTGATGACAAGGTTTCTCTAGGTACCGTAAAGATTTTGAATCTTCAATTGCGTCCTCCGGATAATGGCACGATTTTTAATATAGAAGATCTAGAGCTGTTAAAAGCACAGGGGATAAAATTAGTGGTGACTTGCCATGAATACTTGCTTAATGTCAGATTGGGAAATACTTTAAATGAAATATCTCAAGCAAGATTTAGTATAGCTGATCATATTATTTTTTTTAATCAACAGGATAGGAGTGCAGCTATAAAAGATTGTAAATTTGATATATCATTAAAAACTGGCTTATCTCAAGTTATTACTCCTTTATCTTCGTCTACACAGCCGATCATAATGCTTCCTCCTATTTTAGTTCCTGAACAAAAGGAAGCGCTGTTATCCAGACCACCAAATATAATAATGTTTGGTTCCATCAGGTACGGGAAGGGATTTGAGTATAGTGTGGCTTTGGCGGAACAATTAAAGAAGAGCATGCCTGGAAGTAAATTAATTATTGCAGGAGAACTTAGCCTTCCAGCAATCGTGACTCCTATATTGTTGGAAACCTATGGTGTAGAGCAATTAGCTAAGTCGTTTAGTTTATCAGTACCTCAAGTTTCTAAAGAGCAAATTGACGAGATAGCTAAAAAATACCAAAAAATATTAACTCCTAAAAAAGGCTCAACTAAATCTGATGTAGAATTAAAAAAAGAATATGATGGAAAAGTAGAAGAAGAAAAAAATAGGTTATTAAGAATAGCATTTAATAAATTTAAGGGAGAGCTAACAGATGCATTAGAACGGTTGAAAAGAGATCCAGAGTCCGCGCGTCAAGTTTGTGGGGGTTTATGTCAGCAATCTAGTAACTTGCCAATAGAGTTGTATTTTTTTGCCGAACCAGAACAAATGAAATTGCTATTTAATCAATGTAAATATGCTTTTGCTTGTGATGAAATCAAAGGTTTTGCAAATAACGCCTCTGCGATGATTACTCTACTGGCACAAGGAATAATTTTATATGCAAATAGAGGATTTTGTACCCCTTCAGAATTAGAACAAGATGATTTTAAACATGCTATACAATGGTATGATGTTGGAGTGCCGGAGGCCGTTGCTAAATCAGTAGTCCAACATATATCAATGTGTGAAAGTAATAAAATCTCACAACATCAAATAATAGATAGTATGAATAGATTTTTTTTAAATCATTTTAGCACTGCTGCTATACGAAGATCACTAGATACGACATTTAGTAAAGTAGTAGATTCGGCGTCAATATTAACAGCAGCATCAACAAAACAACCAGTGACCATGTCTTCAATTCTGGTAGCTCCTATACCTCGTTGGGCAAAAAATCAGAGACAAGTACAAGAACAAGTGCAAGAAATACCACCGCGCTCAACGAAGCCGTTATTGCCGGAAGAAGAAGATGATGATACCGATACACCACCTTTACCTCGTTATCCATAGTTATAGTTATCACAACAATATTCCCGTACCACGATCCGTTAAAATTTTTAGCATTGGAGTATCTTGTTCATTAAACCATGATAAAACAGCCTCATTAAGCAAATGGGTTGCAGTAATAGCTATTTTTTCAGTATAGAGCTTGGACAAGCGCTTGGGATTGGAAAAAATTAACTAGCTGAAATTTCATAAGCTAATTAGGTTGTGGAGGTGTAATTATCTAATGAAGTGCATTTGGAAAACAAAAGCTGCCATAGATTTTTTTTAATTCATGCCAAAGAAGATGGTGATCGTTAGCCCCTTTTATGAGTAATTCAATTTTAGCTGTTTGCCCCAGAAGGTGTAACAATGATTCTAAGCTGAATTTAGTAATAATTTTTTTTAGAGGGATCTTTTTGTTAAAAAATACGTGGTTAGCTGCCATGGCGGATTCCATGCTTGTTCCCTCCATGAGTGATATTTTTATTTTGATCATAGTTCTTAGTTCATTGGCAATTTGCCAAAGTATGATACTTGGTTCCATTTGTTCTTTTTTAAGGTAATCTAAGATTCTGTGTATGGCGTCTAAATTTCCCGCCATGCATGCTTCCATGAGATTTACAACATTGAATCTTGCGCTATCCATGATTGCCCATTCAACTTGTTTGCCGGTTATTTCACCGGGACCATGGAGTATTAATAACTTATCAATTTCCTGGGATGCTGCCAATAAATTTCCCGCCCAATGATCTGCTAAAAATTGCAAAGTTTCGTTGGTTACTATTAAACCTGCTATTTTCAATTTTTGTATGATCCACTGCTGAAATTGAGATATATTGGGTTGCCATATTTGGACAATTATTCCTTGGCGGTCGATACTTTTGTACCACGTGGACTTTTGCTGGGACGCATCTAATTTATTTGTAACAATTAGTACGACGCTGTGGGCAGAGGGGTGTTCCGCATAGCGTTGCATTGCTTTATTGCCCGTTTCATTTAGTTTGTTTTTTAATCGAAGTTCTATCAGTGTTTTATCGGCGAATAGCGATTGATTGCTTACCACATTAAAAAAATTTATCCAATCAAATGATGGTTCCAGATGAAAAATTATTTTTTCTCGGTAGCCAAGTTTATAACAATGTTGTCGTATTAGATTGCAACTTTCCTGAACTAATAGAGGTTCATCTCCACCCACGAGATAGAATGGAAAAGTGTTTTGGGATAGACTATGGGCCAATTGCTCCGGCTTAACTTTCATGGTACCAGTGCCTAAGAAGTAATTCAGTTTTCTGGGACGCTAGGATATTAAATATTTTATCTATCAGTTCCCGTTGTAATTCACCCTTGACTACCGATATTTGGGAGGTAACTTCAAACACTTCATTGGGCTGCAGTGTAACATTGCGAGAGACATTAACGGTTTCTGGGCCTAATATTATTTTATCATTAATATCAATGATAGCTACGGTAGCTGCATAGCTAAGTATATATATGCGGGCCTGGGTACTGGTTATGTGCTCTCCTAGATTGGGAAAGTAGCTGTAGGTTAATTTTAGGCTGGGTGCATTTTTTTCTGGCTGTGGTAGCAGCACTACACCCTGTAATTTAAGGCGCTTTACCATGGCTCCATGGAGGGAGTCATGGATATTGGTTCCCTCATAGTATATTCGCTTAAAGTTTCTCGGGAGCTCATGGAGATTAGTGGGATTAAAACCACAACCCAGAGGCAAAAAAGATAGTATGCAAAGCAATGTTAAATTTCGCATGGATTTTGTGGTATCAGATACTTCTCTAATAAAATTGAAAATTTTTGCCATGGTGTTTAATTCACAACGATGTTAATTAGTCTACGAGGTACGATGATTGTCCTAATTATTTTTTTAGCTGCCAGTAGATTTTTGACCTTAGCTAGGGCTAAGTTTTTTATAGTTTCTTCATCGGAATTCGTAGGTATTTCCACTTGGCCCTTGGTTTTTCCATTGATTTGTATTACCAGGTTTACTTTTTCTTTAGCTAAAAAGCTAGCATTGGCTAGGGGCCAAGGGGCATTAATTATGTCTCCGGGAAAGTGCAATTCTTGCCAAAGATAGTGAGTAATGTGGGGAACTATGGGGTGCAGTAGACGTAGTAATATGCTGAAACCACTAGCTATTATTTGATTATTTTGTGTACCATTGTCTAGGGTCTGCAGTAGATTTAGTATTTTCATCGCCGCGGAGACAACGGTATTAAGATGTATACGCTCAATGTCTGCATTGGCTTGGTTCAATAGGCTATGTATTTCTGCATAGAGACTTCGCTGACTAGGGTCCACTGCGGTGCTATTTTTAGCACCATTGGCAGCTATAATGTTATCGGCATAGAGTAGGGAGGCAGCGTAGAGTTTTTTTAGGAATCTATGGGAACCCTCTATGCCACTATCAGACCATTCCAAGGATTGTTCCGGTGGGGCAGCAAATATTATGAATAATCTTATCGTATCTGCTCCATATTTACTTAAAAGCTCCTGAGGGGCAATGACGTTATTTTTAGATTTAGACATTTTTGCCCCATCTTTGAGGACCATACCCTGAGTCAGGAGGTTTTTAAACGGTTCATTACCTTTTACTAGGTCTTCATCGCGCATAACTTTGTAGATAAATCTTGCGTAGAGTAGATGTAGGATTGCGTGTTCTATGCCTCCAATATATTGATCAACGGGCATCCAATAGTCAGTGCGCTTATCAAAGATATTATTTTTTTGATCGACGCAGCAGTACCTTGCGTAGTACCAGGATGATTCCATGAAAGTATCAAAGGTGTCCGTTTCCCGCATTGCAGCGCTGCGGCAAGTGGGGCACTGGGTTTTTAAAAAATTTTCCAAGGTAACCAGAGGAGATTGGGGATTATCTAGCTTGATGTTTTCCGGTAGGGTGACGGGAAGCATATTTTCTGGCACCGCAACTTCACCACACCGGGGGCAGTTAATAATTGGTATGGGAGCACCCCAGTAGCGCTGTCGTGAAACTCCCCAATCCCGCAGTTTATAGTTAATTTTACGATAACCAATGTTATGTTCGACCACGTAATTTGCTATGGCTTCTCGGGCTTCCTGGGAAGTAAGATCGGAGTATTTTCCGGAATTAAATAGAATTCCCGGAGTTACCGTGGGCTCCTGGGTTGCTACGCCAGCCTTGGCATTCGTCGATTTAATTACAGGTTTGATGGGTAGTCCCTTAATTTTGGCAAATTCAAAGTCACGGACATCATGGGCAGGGACGGACATCATGGCTCCACTGCCGTATTCCATGAGCACGAAATTTGTGACCCAAATGGGTATTTTTTCGCCACTGAGAGGATTAATTGCGAATAAACCCGTATCACATCCATCTTTATCCAAGGCACTATTCTTTTCCATTTTGCGACATTGTTCGAGAAAATGTTCAAGGGATTTATTTGTTTTTGCTAAACTAATAGCCAGGGGATGTTCCGGAGCAATGGCTAGGAATGTTACCCCAAAGATAGTGTCTGGCCGCGTGGTAAATATAGTTATCTTTTCCTCACTACCCATGATGGAAAAAGCTATTTCGAGGCCTTCGGATTTACCTATCCAATTGCGTTGCATGGTTTTTACTTCTTCGGGCCATCCTTTTAGATTATCCAATTCACTTAGCAGTTCTTCAGCGTAGGCAGTGATTTTTAGAAACCATTGGGATATTTCTCTGCGTTCTATCGATGCTCCGGATCTCCAGCCTTTTCCATTAATCACCTGTTCATTGGCTAGCACCGTTTGATCCACGGGATCCCAATTAACGGCGGCGGTCTTTTTGTAGGCCAAGCCCTTTTTGTACATTTTTAAAAATAGCTGCTGTTCAAATTTATAATATTTCGGAGAGCAGGTGGTAAGCTCCCTGGACCAATCGATGGCAAATCCCAGTTGTTTAATGGTAGATCGCATCTGTTCAATGTTATGGTATGTCCATTCCGAGGGGGATAGTTTATTTTGCAATGCCGCATTTTCTGCTGGTAAACCAAAGGCATCCCACCCCAGGGGTTGGAGGACATTTTTACCCTTCATTGATTGATATCTAGCAATTACATCACCGATGGTATAGTTGCGCACGTGACCCATGTGAATTTTGCCGCTGGGATATGGTAGCATCGAAATACAATAGAATTTTTCCTTGGTTTCATCTTCATGGCGCAGGAAGGAATGATTTTTATGCCAATAGTGCTGAACGCTTTGCTCTATGGCACTGGGGTCGTATGATTTTTTCATAGATTATTGCTAATTTCTCAATTACGGTATAATAATACAATGATAGTGCAGTGATTTCCAGCGGAAATACGGATTAAATTGAGAGCAATTAGGTAATTATTTTTGGTTTTTATTTAGTATGAAGTCGTCCAAAGCACCCATAAGTATTTTAATGTTGGTGATGATTAACGTTGTTGCCATAGATAGTTTACGCAGCATTCCCCTGGGAGCTTCCTTTGGGTTTTCCCTGCTGTTCTGCTATGTAGTTTGCGCCTCTCTGTTTTTCATTCCTAGCGCCCTAGTTTCAGCGGAGTTAACTACGGGCTGGCCCCAGGCAGGCGGTGTCTATATTTGGATTCGGGAAGCCTTTGGTAAGAAATTAGCTTTTACCGTGGTATTTATTCAATGGATCTATAATGTTTGTTGGTATCCAACTATTCTTTCCTTACTAGCAGCTACCTTGGCCTACATAGTTAATCCCGCTTGGGCGAATAATACCTGGTACGTATTGCTAGTTGTTATCTCCACCTATTGGCTCATAACTGTGATTACTCTTCGGGGTATGAAGCTCTCGGGATTGGTGAGTACCGCCACGGCAATTGTTGGTACCTTGGTTCCCATGTTGTTTATCGCTGTGCTTGGTTTTTTTTGGCTCCTACGAGGTAATCCCAGCAACATGGATTTTACCCTCAAGGCTCTATGGCCAGATATGAAATTAGGTAACTTAGTACTACTTACCGGTGTAATATACAGCTTGGTTGGAATGGAGATGTCCGCTGTGCATGTGCAGGATGTTGAAAATAAACAACGTGATTATCCCCGGGCTCTATATTATTCAACCATTATTATTTTGTTTAGTTTGGTATTATCATCCTTTGCCGTGGCCATAGTTGTACCCCGGGATCAACTTAATTTGGTAACTGGGCTTTTGGATGCCTTTAGTTTATTTCTCGGTGCTTTCCATCTGGAATGGCTGATGCCTATAATCGCAGCGATGATTATCATTGGAGTAGTAGGTTGCGTTGGTGCTTGGATGATTGGGCCCACGCGTAGCTTATTAGTGGCAGCCCAGGATGGCTCAGTTCCCGAGTTTTTGCAAAAGGTAAATAGCAAAAATATGCCCATCAATATTCTTTTAGTACAGGGCGCCATATTTACGTTGATTTGTTTAATATTTTTGTTTATGCCATCGATAAATAGTTCATTCTGGATTCTCAGTAATTTAACAGCACAATTAGCTTTATCTACCTATGTATTCATATTTATGGCAGCTATTCGTTTGCGCTATACTTACCCACACATTGAACGAGGTTATAGAATACCGCTGGGTAATGTTGGTATTTGGATAGTAGGTATAGCTGGTATTATCGCCAGTTTATTTACGGTACTCATTGGCTTCGTGCCACCCGATCAAATAGCCATTGGCAATGTAAAATTTTATTTGGGATTTTTGATCGTCGGATTTCTGGGCTTTTATTTGACTTCCTTTCTTCTATATTCCCGAGCTAGGAGTGTAAAAAATAACTAGGTTGCGTAATCTTCAAGGCCGGTAACTTATGTGTATCCGTTCTGGAGTAAATTACAATATCCGTAAGTTTATTGGTGGATATTGCCCGGGCTCCATTTTTAAAAATACCATCAAAATTAAAAGCTAGACGCTGGGGAATAAGCTGCGAGCGAATATTTTCCTTTTCACAACGTATTTCTATGCGGTTTATTCCTAGTTGCTCTAGGGAGTAACGGGTCAGCGCATTGACCGCTTCAGTGACGTAGCCATTTCCCGTTTGTGAGGAACGTAACCAATAGCCAAATTCAATTTTTGGAATATCCCAGAGAATATTCCAAATGGTTATGCTGCCAAGAAATTTACTTGTGGTCTTACTCATTATCCATAGCACCAAATCTAAATTACTGTTACTTTTTTCAAGCCAATTTTTATTGCATAGCTTAATGTACTCTTTAGTTTGCATAGTGGAAGGTGTGTATTTTGCCCAGGGTAGCCACTGGTTAATTTCAGGTATGGATTCATTTATGGCTTCTATATATTCATTAATGTGGTTACTAGACTCATTGGGTGTACCTAAAATTAATCGAGGTGTGGTAATAGTTATGCGGAAATTCTTTGCTGAAAGTAACATATTTTGCCTCCTCCCTAGAGTATTATTAATTACCATTTTAAAATAAAATTATCCTTTTTTTGTAAAATTTGTATACGCCTGAAGTGTATTTTTCATAAGCATTGCCACGGTCATGGGTCCAACGCCACCGGGCACCGGGGTTAACCAACCCGCTATTTCCTTGACCTGTTCAAAATCCACATCACCAACTAGCTTGCCATCGGCTAAGCGATTAATTCCTACATCTATTACTATGGCTCCTGGTTTAATCCAACTACCCGTGACTAGCCGAGGGGTTCCCGTGGCTACGATGACAATATCTGCGGTTTTTACAATCCCAGGCAAATGCCTAGTGGTACTTCTGCACAGTGTTACGGTAGCTCTAGCATTAGTTAGTTCCATTGCCATGGGTTTACCTACAATATTTGAAGCTCCTATAATAACAGCATCTAATCCCCTTAAATTTACATCAATGGATTGCAATAACTCCATAATTCCAGCGGGAGTACATGGTCTGAAGATTGGTTGACCAATGGATAGTTTGCCAATGCTGTAGGGATGGAAACCATCAACATCCTTGTGCGGATGAATACTCTCGATTATTTTATCACTATTGATATGGAGAGGCAATGGTAGTTGCACCAGGATGCCATCAATTTCTCTATCATGATTTAAATTATCTATGAGTGCTTTTACTTCTTCCTCGCTGACAGTAGCTTTTAAACTATAATTTCTAGTTAGCATACCAAGTTCTTGGCATAGGCGGTGCTTTTTATTAACATAAATTTTCGATGCTGGATCGTCGCCAACAATTATTACTGCTAAACCTGGAATACGAAATCCCTGGGAAGATCTCTCTTTAATAGTGGCGGTTATTTGGGATGCTATGGATTTCGCCAGGGTATTCCCGTTGAATAGATTTGCTGCCATTGGTAATTTATCCCTATATGTTCTGTATTATTCAGTTAATGATTGCTTCATTTTACTAATTATGCTTTGGTATTTTCCTCGGTAATTAAAGATGGCTGATCCCACTACTAATATATCTACCCCTAGCTTTACTAGATCAATATAATTATCCAAATTTATACCTCCATCCACTGCGAGGAGTGTGTGGGAGTTATGTATGTCGATTAGTTTACGTATGGTTGCTATTTTATCGACCACGGCGGGAATAAATTTCTGTCCTCCAAAGCCTGGGTTTACGGACATAACTAAAATTAGATCAAGTTTTTGCCAAAGATATTCAAGGCAGTTTAGGGGGGTGGCTGGATTAAGGGCAATGCCAGCTTTGCAGCCATTTTCGTGAATAAGATCTAGGGTACGATCGATGTGCTGGGAGGCTTCGGGGTGAAATGTAATGTGACTTGCCCCGGCCTGAGCAAAGCTTACCACGAGGTTATCCACGGGGCTGGCCATGAGATGTACATCTATGGGAGCATCTATTCCATAGGTACGCAGGGATTTACATACCATGGGACCCATGCTTAGGTTTGGTACGTAGTGGTTATCCATGACATCAAAGTGAATGAGATCTGCTCCCGCAGCTAGCACCGCTTCTACCTCTTCTCCGAGGCAAGCAAAATCTGCCGCTAGAATAGAAGGAGCAATGCTATGAATTCTATTTTTCATTTTTTCCCTGGTGGCGAAAGCAATTACCATTACTATATGATAATAAAAAGCTAAAGTTAAGAGTTTATTTTTATGAATTATGGCGTAGGCAAAATTAATTGCGGAATAGAAAATCAGTCCATAAATTTGCTTGCTGCTTTTGTTTCTAGAAGGTATACTGCTGCAAATTGTCTATGGTAAATTTGAGATAAAACTATGAAATCTGGTATCCATCCTTCCTATAAACCACTGAAAGTTATTTGTAGCTGCGGCAATGTTTTTGAAACGAGATCCTCCGTGGGTAAGGACGTATTAAATATAGAGATCTGTGCCGCTTGTCATCCATTCTATACGGGTAAGCAAAAGATTGTTGATACCGCAGGTAGGGTTGAAAAGTTTCAAAAAAGATATACAGCCAAACCTATGCCCGCGGAGAAGTCGCCGAGGACAACTGTGGCTACAAAAAATCCCACGAAGACCAAGCCCATGGCTAAAAAATCTGTAAAATCGGAAGTAAAAAGTAAGAAATAGTTATCTTTGGGAAAAAATCTAGAATCAGTTTCGCAAATGTTACTAAAAGATTTTGATTTTGTTTTGCCCGATTCTCTCATAGCGCAAGCACCATTGGAAAGAAGGAGTAGTAGTAAATTACTATCCTTGGATAAAAAAATGGGAGTTACTGGGCATTTTGTTTTTAGTGATCTTCCCGAACTTTTAGCTCCCGATGATCTAATTATTTTTAATGATACCAGAGTTATTCCTGCTCGCATCTATGTCCATCGAACAACCGGAGGGAAGATTGAGGTGTTGGTGGAAAGAATACTATCTGATAACGAGGTACTGGCTCAAGTTAGAAAAAGTAAGAAACTAAGTGTAGGAGATAGGTTATTTATATCCGATGACATTTTTTTTGAAGTTATGGCATTTCGGAATGCACTGATTGAATTACGATTAAGTGCTGAGGATTCTCTATCGGCAGTTTTGCATAAATTTGGCAAAGTACCACTTCCACCCTATATAAAAAGAGAAGCCAGGGTTAGCGATGAAACGGACTACCAGACTATCTTTGCACGTAGGGATGGAGCGGTAGCTGCTCCCACAGCTGGATTACACTTCGACCAGGAATTAATGACAAAACTGCTGGCAAGGGGTGTTAGAATAGCCTATGTTACACTGCACGTTGGTTTGGGGACATTTCAGCCTATTCGCACGGAGAGAATTGTGGATCATAGAATGCACTCTGAGTACATCGAAGTATCCTCGGAAGTTTGTCGCCTAATTGTGGATACAAAAAAATTAGGGAGAAAAGTTATTGCCGTAGGTACAACCACTCTTCGCGCTTTGGAAAGTGCTTATCTAAATGGACAGCCTAGATCCTACTATGGTGAGACGGATATTTTTATTCATGGGAAATATAATTTCCTTAGCAGTGATGTATTGATTACTAACTTTCATCTACCGAAAACCACCTTGCTGATGCTTGTTTGTTCCTTCGGGGGCTATGAAAATGTCATGCACGCCTATGCCGAGGCCATAGAAAATAGCTATCGTTTCTATAGCTACGGGGATGCCATGATAATTAATTAAGTTATTTAAGCAAAAGTTAATTTTGCTTTGATCTTTACCACTGTTTTGTCCTATAATAACCCCCAATTTTTAATTTATATATTTTTTGGTGGGTACCAATAGTATGGGAACAATAGAAAATAATTATCAGGATTTACGGCAAAGAGCAGATAGTGCTTCAATGGCTCCGGATAAAATTCAGATTAGGGTGGGTTCAGCTACCTGTGAAAATGCTTCGGGAGCCCAGGAGGTGGCCGAGGAATTTAGGAAGAACATTGCCGTTTATGGTAACAGTAATGTAATTTTGCACACCGTGGGATGTACCGGGAGATGTAGCTGTGAGCCCATAGTGTCCGTGGTAAAACCAGGACAACCGCCCATTGTTTACCAAAAGGTTACGAGGGAGCTAGCTAATAAAATTTTTATCTCTCACATTAAGGAGGGTAAAATTGTGGAGGAGGCTTTGCTGGGAGAAATCGAACTGCATACCGATGTTGATCGTGAAGTGGAATATTCTAGTTCCCAGAAGCAGTTATTGAGCTATGAATCTACGAGGAGTTTTTTTGATTTATACGGTAAGGTTCCTTTTTATAGTGCTCAAAGCCGCATAGCTCTACGCAATGTGGGAATTATTGATCCCAGAAATTTATATGAATACATCGCTCACCAGGGTTTTTTAGGGCTATCCCTGGTATTAGAAAGGGGAAATCCTGAGTGGGTTGTGGAACAAATTGCTAAATCAAATCTCCGAGGTCGCGGAGGCGGTGGTTTTCCCACGGGCACAAAGTGGAAATTTGCGCGCCTCAACGATGAAAAAGAGCGCTATATTATATGCAATGCAGATGAAGGAGATCCCGGAGCATTTATGGATCGTAGTCTCCTAGAATCGGATCCCTTTGGGGTCATTGAGGGAATGATGATTGGTGGCTATGCCATCGGAGCAACCAAAGGTTTTTTCTATATCAGGGCAGAGTATCCACTGGCTGTGGATCGAGTGCAAAATGCCATGGAGCAATGTCGCCGGGAAGGTCTCCTAGGAAAAAATATTCTCGGTTCCGACTTTACCTTTGATTTAGAAATTAGGTTAGGTGCCGGAGCCTTTGTTTGTGGGGAGGAGACGGCATTAATTCGTTCCATTGAAGGGGAACGTGGTCAACCAAGAACACGTCCTCCCTATCCTACCACTCGGGGATTATGGGGTAAACCTACGGTGATCAATAATGCCGAAACCCTGGTAAATATTCCAACGATAATTACCATGCAAGCCGATGATTTTGCTAAAATTGGAACTCCAGTTAGTGGGGGAACCAAAGTATTTGCCCTGGCAGGGAAGGTAAATCATACCGGATTGGTAGAAGTACCCATGGGGATATCTTTGCGAAAAGTAGTCTATGAGATTGGGGGAGGTATTCCTGGTAATAAACAGTTAAAAGCAGTGCAAACGGGAGGTCCCGCTGGAGGGTTAATTCCCGCTACGATGATAGATACTGTTATAGATTATGACACCTTGGCCGCAGCAGGTTCCATTATGGGTAGTGGTGGAATGATAATTCTAGATGAGGATGATTGTGCTGTCGATGTCGCTAAGTTTTTTATTGCCTTTACCCAAGATGAATCTTGCGGTAAATGTTCTCCGTGCCGTGAAGGAACAACAAGAATGTTGGAAATTTTAGAAAAAATTACCAATGGCAATGGTACCCTAGAAGATGTGGATAATCTTGAGCGCTTAGCGAATTTAGTTGGTCGAGCATCTCTATGTGGTTTAGGAAAAGCTGCTCCCAATCCAATTTTAAGTACGCTACGATATTTTCGCGATGAATATCTAGCCCACGTTGTTGATAAAAAGTGTCCAGCGAAAAAATGTGTGGCCCTAATACACTATGAAATCGATGTGGAAAAATGCGTAGGTTGCACAGCCTGTGCTAGAAATTGCCCTGTAAATTGCATTGCTGGAGAACGTAGACAGGCTCATCGCATAGATCAAAAGCTTTGCATTAAATGTGGTGCGTGCTTTAATGTTTGTCGGTTTGATGCCGTAAAGAAAAACTAAGAGGGTGGGTAATGTCAGACGTAAATATAATCATAGATGGACAAAAAATAGTAGTTCCCCGGGGAACTACGGTTATGCAAGCGGCGGAGAAAATTGGAATTCATATCCCTCGGCTATGCTATCATCCCCACTTGAGTGTGGAAGGGTCTTGCCGTGTCTGCATTGTTAAAATAGAGGGAATAAATTCATTTGTGACCTCCTGCTGTACCGAGGTGCAGGATGGGATGGTAATTCAAACCAATTCCCCTGAAATTAGGCAAGCTCGCCGTGACATTGTCGAATTGTTAATAGATAACCATCCCCGGGAATGTCAGATTTGCGAAAGAGATGGAAATTGCGAATTGCAAAATCTTGCCTATACGATGGGTGTTAGGGAACGTCTGTTTGAAGGTAAACGTAAGCGTTATCCACTGGAAGATTCCAGTGTGTCCGTGGTGCGAGATGCTGAAAAATGTATTCTCTGTGGAAGATGCTTTAGGGTTTGCAGTGAAATACAGGGAATTTCAAATCTTGGACAGCAGGGAAGGGGATTTTCCACCATTGTTACTCCTGCCCATGGTGCTAACATGGATGATTCCCTGTGTGTTCAGTGTGGACAGTGTATTAATGTGTGTCCCACGGCGGCGTTCCAGGAAAAACACCATACGGATAGGGTATGGCAGGCAATTAATGATCCTCAAAAAGTTGTTGTGGTGCACACTGCTCCAGCCATCCGAGCAGCTATTGGCGAAGGGTTTGGACTTACACCGGGTACTCCCTGCACCGGCAAGATGGTAACTGCTCTGCGGCGTTTAGGATTTGATGCCATCTATGATACGGATTTTGCCGCTGATTTGACCATCATGGAGGAAGCCCATGAATTGATTGAACGCATCAAGAATAATGGTCCCCTTCCTCATATTACATCATGCTCTTCGGGTTGGATTAATTTCATGGAGAGTTTTTATCCGGAACTCATGGCAAATGTGTCCACGTGTAAATCTCCCATGACCATGATATCTACTCTGCTAAAGACTTACTATGCTAAAAAAATAAACCGCGATCCACGGGATATTTTTGTGGTTGCTATTATGCCCTGCGTTGCCAAAAAATTTGAAATGGATCGTAGTGAACTGATGGTTGATGGTTTAAAAGTTACCGATGCTGTTTTGACAACCAGGGAACTCAATTGGATGATTAAATCCTATGGCATTGATTTTACACAATTGAGTGATGGCGACTTTGATCATCCTCTGGGAGAATCAACGGGGGCTGGAGTTATATTTGGTACAACCGGTGGCGTTCTCGAAGCAGCACTACGTACCGTTGCCGAGACTATTTTGGGTAAACCATTGGAGCGCGTTGAATTTGAACAGGTTAGAGCTCCCGTTGCTGGTTTACGCGAAGAGACATTAAAAATTGGTGATTTAACATTAAATTTAGCTATTGCCAATGGGTTAGTACCTGCCAAGCGCCTATTGGATGCTGTAAAATCAGGGGAAAAACAATATCATGTTATAGAGGTCATGGCTTGCCCCGGTGGTTGCATTGGGGGAGGAGGGCAACCCTATCCTCCGAGGGGTTACAATATTTTGGATGCCAGCTTGGTGGCCAAGCGAGCCAATGCTTTATACTCCATAGATAGGGAAAAAAAGGTACGTCGTTCCCATGAAAATCAGAGTGTATTGCAATTGTATAAAGAGTTTTTAGGTAATCATCCCGGTAGTGAGATAGCTCATAGATTATTACACACTAGTTATCATCCTAGAGCGAAAAGAGGTATAAAATGAGTAAAAATTTAGACCATGTTTGTTGCAATGACTGTGCAAAGCAAGATAATTTTTTTGAAACTTATCGAAGAGTTCTTCCCGAAGCGATATTAACATTTATCGATAAATGTTTAGCGGAAGAAAATTCCAGTAGTCAACTCATTGCGGTGCTGCACAAAGTTCAGGAACATTATGGTTATCTATCCGAGGAAACCATGAATGCGGTTGCATATTTAATGCAGATTCCCATGGCTAAGGTTTCCGGTGTGGCTTCATTTTATCATTATTTTCGTCTCAAACCCTGTGGCAAATTTGTGATAAGCATTTGCCTTGGTACAGCCTGCTATGTTAAAGGGGCGGAAACGGTCTTTAATAAGTTTAGTGAAGAATTGGGTATTGGAGATGGTGAAACAACTAAGGATGGACTATTTACTTTGGAGATATCCCGTTGTCTCGGAGCTTGTGCCTTAGCTCCCGTTGTAAAAGTAGGTGATGACATATATTCCCAAATGACCCAGGACCAAGTACCGGGAGTAATTAAGCACTATTTAGACCTTGGTAAGGGTGCTTAGATAGCGGGAAAAGCCTTTTTATTTTACTCTAGCTATTTTGATGTTATTTGCTAGTGCCAGATTTATACGTTCCCTCAGTTCCTTTCCCGGTTTAAAATGGGGGGCGTATTTTTGCATCGTTACTACCCTTTCACCGGTCCTTGGATTATGGGCATTGCGCGCTGGACGATTGTGCAGGGAAAAGCTGCCGAAGCCACGAATTTCTATGCGTCTATTTTTCTCTAAACTTTCACACATAAGTTCAAGTACGTGGTTGACACATGTCTCAATGTCTTTTTCGGATAGTTGTTTGAATTTATTGGTTACTAGGGTAACTAACTTTGATTTAATCATGGAATCACCGTGTATTTTGCTCTTTATCCGCTAAACTATGTAAAATATTTTTAAGATTATTTACAGCTATTTATTTAAAAATAGTAGAGTTCCTAAATCGATATTATATAATCATTATATACCATAGTTACTATGGTCAATTTAATTATACATAATTTTGATCCCTAGTCACTAGTTGATTTAAAAAGTTGTTCAGCTATTTTTAGATAGCTAGATTAGTTATTGGTGAGGAAAGTTAATTCTAAGGGTTTATGAAAAAAATTAATATAATCAATATAATATTGCTAATTTCAGCTATTTTATTTATGGCTTCTCCGGGAGGAAATGGTTTCCTATTTGCTAATCAAAGTGTGGGCAATGATGTAAAGGAGGCGCCAACTCACATCACCGTGACCTTTCCGGTTAGGGAGGAAAAATATTTAGTCGAGTTGCCCGCGGGTGACTATGGAGAGAGTGAGAGAAAGATTGGGTTTACTCGGGGACTTCGGGCTATTTTCATTAGGCATAGCCACCTAGCCCATATTATGGAAAATCCTACAATTAGGGAGGCCTTAGCTAAACCAGATATTTATGTTAAGCAGTTTAGCTACACTGTGAAAAATAACATTAATGTTTCGGGAGTGCGGAGTATTTTTTTAAGGATTAAGTTTGAAGAAACAGCCATTGCTAAGTTACTGCAGAGTACATCGGATTCCCTATGGGTTAGCAATAAACCTCTTACTCTACTGTGGTTAGCCAGAGATACACAGCCGGGGAAAGTTTTGGGGGGAGACAATGATCCTCTGGTGCACTATGTGACACATAAATCCCAGGAGTACGCCTTGCCCGTGCTATTGCCGCTGATGGATGTCCAGGAGCTAAATTCCATTTGCTCCCGGGATGTTTGTAAATTTGATTTGCATAAAATTCGGCAATTATCCCTGCGCTACGAACCTACTTTAATTGCTGTTGGTTGCATTAGAAAATCTATTTTTAATGGCAATTTGAGTGGTAGGTGGTTGCTGTTACGGGAAAATAGGGTGGAGGATTTTAACCTCGAGGCTGTGGATGAAAAAACTTTAGTTAGTAAAGCTCTAGCTATCTTAGCAGAGAAAGCAACCAATGTTCTAACCTACGTTGCCGGGGAGAATAGTAGGTTAGTTCTAAGAGTGTCTGGCGTAACCGACTATGGTCAACAAAATCAACTAATGGGATATTTAAAAAGTATTAGCCGCAACGTTACCCAGGTTGAGTTAATTAATATTAATGCTTCTAACGTAGATTTGGCTGTGAATGTTAGCGGAGGCATTAAGGTATTTAGTAATATTTTGGCGGGGCAGAGTAAGCTTATTCCTAATCCCAATGGCGATGAATTGCCGCCGGGAATTGACTTAAATTATAGATGGGTTGTGCCCGGTGGGTAGTAATTTTACACAGCTGACCTTGAATCTATTAATTAGGGACTATGCTACATTCGATAATTATGTTACCGGAGCTAATGGTTATTCCTTGCAAGTTTTGCAAACGTTAGCTGGGGAACGTGGCTTTAATTTTATATATTTATATGGCGGGACTGCGGTTGGTAAGAGCCATCTTCTCTATGCCCTGGGCCAAAGTTTTATTAATATTGGTGCCACGGTACTTTACTTATCTTTGGAAGATCGGAAGGAATTTAGCCCAGCCATTCTTCAGGGTAGCAGTAACTACGACCTTATTTGCATTGATGATGTGGAATTAATTTGTGGCGATGGCATATGGGAAGAAACATTATTTCATTGTTTTAATCAGCTCATGGTCTCCAATAGGAAGCTAGTTATTACAGCTAAGTGTACTCCCCAGTTACTACCCTTACAGCTTCTGGATTTAAAATCTAGAATGGGTGGGGGATTAGTGCTTAGGTTACAGCAACTGTGCGATGAAGATAAAGCAGCAGCTCTAAAATTGCGAGCAAAAATAAGGGGCATTGAGTTAGATGATGCGGTGGCAAAGTTTATAATAAATAGATATGATAGGGATGTTAGATCTCTATTTGCAATGCTAGATAGGTTGGATAGAGCCTCTTTGGTGGCACAGAAACGTCTTACCATTCCCTTTACTAGGGAGGTTTTATCCAAAGAAAATTTAGGGTAGTCTAGTTAACTAATTTAAAAACTTGGAGGAAAATTATTATGTCGATTAAAAATAGCAAAACGGAGCAAAATTTATTGAAATCCTTTGCCGGAGAATCCCAGGCACGCAATCGCTATAGTTATTACGCAGCTCAGGCTCGGAAGGAAGGATTCGTTGCAATAGCTGAACTCTTTGAAAAAATAGCAAACCAGGAGAGGGAGCATGCCAAGCGATTCTTTAGTTTTTTAGAGGGAGGAAATTTAGAAATTCAGGCAAGTTTTCCCGCTGGAAAAATTGGCACTACCCTGGAAAATTTATGGGCAGCCGTAGCTGGAGAAAATGAGGAGCATTCAAGTCTCTATCCTACCTTTGCTGTTATTGCTCGCCAGGAGGGTTTTGAGATCATCGCTAAATTATTCGAAGATATTTCCCTGGCGGAACGGCACCACGAAGAACAATACCGACTTTTTGCTGAACGTTTAGCAAGCAATGAAATGTTCAAAAGGGAAAAACCGGTATCCTGGCAGTGTTTAAACTGTGGCTATAGACATGAAGGTACCGATGCTCCCCAGATATGTCCTGCCTGTGCCCACAGCCAAGCCTATTTTACAACGACCTGATGCTAAGGAAAAAATGATTTGTTAGGCGACAATCGAGGTTGCCGGTAGACGCCAAGCATCTTTGCCGGTTAGTGGGTTATTAAGAAGCCAGGTATTCTTATATTTTTGTTTTTTGGAGATATAAGAAGATGCCCGGTAAAACAATAACCACTAAACAGGT
>JAVBML010000028.1:0-22687 GCA_031552655.1 Gammaproteobacteria bacterium | reverse complement strand
AAAAATCTATACTAAGCGTTAAGTCATAGTAGCGTATTCCAGCTGCGGGACGGCCGAGGCCAATTAACTTGCTGCGTTAAGACGAGTACGTTTAGGGGTCACGATGGCCTAAACGTTTCATGAGTTAGCGGCACTCCTGATCCAGCAAATAGCTAAAAGACATAACTTCACCATAATTAAATTTGTTAATTGGTCGCTGTAACTAGGTCTATACCATAAAACTTAAGGGTCATGGCCTCAATACAGGATAAATCCCTCTATTAGTCTTAAAATTTTAAGAATTTCTTAATAAAACTCGCGGCCAATTACGCCATGGTTCTTTTCAAAGACTTTTTTACTAGTGACATTACCGTGATGGAAAAAAATATTGTGAAAAAGCATAGTTATTGTAAGATAAAAGCTAAAGTAATTTTGAATTAGGGATCGTGTATTTTCTAAAAGCACATAATTTTAGCAATGATTTTATTATCATCGATGCAAGATTATCGAGGCAATTCCGTGTAAAAAATTATGCTAAATTAGCCCGTGAATTATGTGATAGGCATCGAGGTGTTGGTGCCGATGGTTGCTTAGTGGTGCTGCGATCAGCGGTCGCCGATGTGCGCATGAAGATTGTAAATGCTGATGGTAGCATGGCGCAAATGTGTGGCAATGGTATTAATTGTTTAGTACGCTATTTGGTTCATAGAAAAGCCACTAAGAAGACTCAGATCGCGGTGGAAACGGAAGCTGGAATTATTGGAATACAATTGCTAAAAAAAAGTGGTGTACTTAAATCCACCCGGGTAAAGCTAGGAGATATGCAATCGAAAGCATTTGCGACCAAAGACTATACCGTGAATGCATTGGGTAAAAAATGGCGCGTTACTACCCTTACCATGGGAGTTTCCCATGGTGTAATTTTTGTCAAGCGATTGGATGCTAATCTGTTAGCTGCACTGGGGCCTCTGATTGCCGGGCATCGATTTTTCCCTGGAGGAATTAATGTTAATTTAGCTAGGGTAACTAGGGGAGATTCCTTGGAAATATTAACCTATGAACGTGGTGTGGGTATTACCATGGCCTGTGGTACGGGCGCTGCTGCAGTGGCAGTGGCTGCTCAAAAACAGGGCAAAGTAACTGACGGCATTACCGGCATCTATTTTGCCAATGGTGGCAAGGTACTGATTACACTAGGTGCCGATGATGGAGTATACATAACTAGTCCTGCCGCGGAAATCATATGTGAAGGTCAGGTATTACTGGGAAATAGAAAATAGCTATGGAAGTTGCTAGGTGAATGTACATTGGTAACTGGATAGAGAGCAACATGTCATATTTTTCTAAGCAATTTCTGTTGGAAATAATGTCCGTGGATTCTACTACGGGAAGGGAAACGGCGCTACTTGACCTTTTGGCTCGTAGCCATAAACCCCGAGGTGCCACCGTGGAAATTCATCGCGATGGCATGGTGGAAAAGAATATATTTTTTAAATGGGGAGAGCCACGAATAATTTTTTGCACCCATTTAGATACGGTGCCGCCCTACTTTGCTCCCCGGGAACAAGGTGACATAATATATGGCCGCGGAGCCTGTGATGCTAAGGGGCAGATTGCAGCGATCTATGAGGTATGTGAAGAGTTACATGCGGAGGGACAGAGTAATTTTGGTATTTTACTAACCGGCGATGAAGAGATCAATTCCACGGGCGCTAAATTGGCCAATGTGCTTATCAAAGGAGTAAAATTCACCATTATCTGTGAGCCCACAGAAAACAAGCTAATTAGAGCTGCCAAGGGCGTCCTAGTGGTGGCGGTGGAGGTATTTGGTAAAGCCGCCCATTCGGGTTATCCGGCTAGTGGAAAAAATGCCATCGATGCTTGGCGAAATTTTTTAGATAGGGTTGATGCCATGGAATTTCCCAGTGACGAAGTGTTGGGTGCGACAACCTATAATGTGGGTGAAATTAAGGTTGCTAATGTTCCCAATGTCGTTGCAGATTATCTTAGCTGTAAAATTTTTTTTAGAACTACCTTTGCTTCCCATGGCCATGTGTTGGCAGCGTTGCATGAAGCTGCCGATGTTAATGTTATGCTTAGGCAAATTCATGCCTGCGATCCCCTTTCATTTTTTACCCTAGATGGTTTTAATCGTGATGTGGTTGCCTTTGGCAGTGATGCGCCATCGCTGAGCCAATTGGGGCAGCGTCTTCTCTATGGTCCAGGCAGCATTCTTTGCGCCCATACACCCGATGAATGCATAGCAGTAGCGGACATTGAACAAGCGATTCAAGATTTAAAGCAGCTGTACTATCAGTTAGTAAACATTGTCTAAAATAATTTATGCGAGTCATGAAATTTGGTGGTACTTCCGTTGCCGATGCGTTAGCTATGCGACGTGTGATTAATATTATTAAGTGCAATTTAGAAGGTACCGCGGTGGTGATAGTGTCGGCCATCGCCGGAGCTACCAATGTGCTTACCAAGGTATATCATGGGGCCGTGGCCGGGGAATTGGAAAAATGCCATGAATTAGTGGCATTTCTAATGGAACAACATGGTAAAATAGTTAGGGAACTTTTATGCAATGAACTGGTACAGCGGGAGCTGCTTGCTTTAATTGATTGCTATGCCAAGGAGATCTATGCACTGATAAGGCACATCATTCTTCGGCAGCCCAAGGCGCCGTCGCTACAGTTCGCTAAATTGGTTGCCTACGGGGAGCTGCTCTCTTCGGCTATTATGCAGCGTGCCATGGAGGCTTATGGCATTCCTACGGAGTTGGTGGATGCCCGGGAGGTTATAATTACTGATGATGATTACTGTGCAGCTAATCCACTTTGGGATGAGATTAGTAATGCCATGGTTACTAGATTGAAATATAATCAAACGGGTTATGTGATGCTTACCCAGGGATTTATTGGAGCTACGGCTAAGGGTATTACCACCATTCTAGGGAGGGAGGGATCAGACTATAGTGCCGCCATAATTGCCGCAGCCATCGATGCCCGGGAAGTACAAATATGGACCGATGTTGATGGTGTTATGACCGCGGATCCTCGGAGTATTTCCCACCCCCGCTTACTCTCCCAGCTATCCTTCGCCGAGGCCGAGGAATTGTCCTATTTTGGTGCTAAGGTTATTCATCCTCTAACCATGGGCCCCATTGCTAAAAAAAATATTCCTCTGCGTATTCTCAATTCATTTGATTCCCCGGCAATCGATGGTGGCACCGTGGTATGTAATGTTGCGGGAATTTGCACCAAGGCACTGGCTTGCAGAGAAGAGATTAGATTGCTGAAAATAGTATCCAAACAGGGAGTGGATGGAGTTGTTTTTCAACGGCAAATAGATAATTGGCTACGCTCACTGACCGTAGCGCCGGATTTTGTTAATTTATCATCAACGGTAGTTCGGATACTATTTTTTAATGACATCGCGGAGGAAAATCCTGATGCTCAACTGGAAAAGATTGCTCACTGGGAAAATATAACTTCCCAGGGACTAATTTGTGTCCTGGGAGAAAATTTAACCAGCAGTGCATCATGGTTAGCTTCGCTGAAAGTCAAAGCTGCCATGCCGTCCACTACGGGTCTTAGCTTAATTTTACTGGTACCACGAAATCAATTATGGACCATAGCTCAAACTATTCATGGTATCATCATATGATTTTATTTTTATTGTCATTTGGGTCTTCGACTGGTACAAATAATTGCCAATGATTAATTTTAGATTAGCTAGTTCATGAAGAAGATTGCGGTGGGAATTTTAGGTGCCACGGGTACGGTGGGACAAAAACTCATTACCCTGCTAGCGGACCACCCTTGGTTTACCGTAGAGGAGGTTGTTGCTTCGGAGAAATCTGCGGGGAAACCCTATGGCAGCGTAGTAGCATGGAGGGAGACTCAGGAAATTCCAAAAAAAATCAAGCAATTGGAGATTAAAAAAGTTTTTGATTCCCTGGCATCGAAGCTACTTTTTTCTAGCTTAGATGCTACCGTTGCCGCAGCAGTGGAATCCCACTACGTTGAACGAGGGCATATTGTGATTAGCAATGCACAGAGTCACCGACTGCATAGCCAAGTGCCCTTAGTTATTCCCGAAGTAAATGGTACCCATCTGCAATTACTGCATGGAGAGAGGAGCCGAGGATTTATTATTACTAATCCTAACTGTGTGGTAATGGTGCTTGCTTTGGCGCTCTATCCTCTGTTCAAGAATTTTGGCTTGGAAAAAGTCATGGTACATACCATGCAGGCAGTTTCCGGTGCCGGCTATCCCGGGGTAGCATCCATGGATATTTTGGGTAACGTTATTCCTCACATTGATGGCGAGGAGGAAAAAATTTCCCGGGAGATATTGAAATTATTTGGTACCTACTGTGATCGGAAGATTGACTTTGCCGCCATCAAAGTTTCTGCTCTATGTAATCGCGTGCCGGTATTCCATGGCCATACTTTGAATGTTGCTTTTACTACGGTGGAAAAAATAGATAGCGAAGCTTTGGTGGCCGCGTGGAAAAATTTTAAAGGTCTTGATCTACCCTCTTCACCTTCGAATATAATCAGATACTTTGATGATTGTCATAGGCCACAGCCGAGGCTAGATGTAAATTTTGGGAATGGTATGGGTATAACCATCGGTAACCTAAGGCCATGCAGCATTTTAGATTGGAAGTGCACTATTTTGGGACATAATACCGTGCGAGGAGCAGCGGGTGCTGCCGTTCTCAATGCGGAACATTTAGTTGCCAATGGTTTGCATACTTAATATAAAGTAATCCCCATTAAAGCTAGTTCTAGAACCAGTCATAGCTAGCAATAATTGTGTAACACGAGGGTGGAGAAAAACTATGAATTTGATATTAGTTGGCTATGGCAAGATGGGAAAAGCTATCCATGAATTGGCACAGAAACAAGGATGCAATGTGATTGCTACCATTGACTCCCGAGGTATCGTCGATGAGAAAATTTTACGTAACGCAATTTGCATAGATTTTTCCAACGCCGCAGCGTTCGAAAAAAACTACAAACTAATAGCGGATAATTGCAGCGCCGCCGTTGTTGGTACCACGGGATGGCAGGATAGTCGCAGGGAGATTTGTGACTACTTTCTTCGCCAAGGAAAAACATTAATCTATGCCGATAATTTTTCCATCGGCGCTAATATTCACTTTGCCATCGTTGACTATGCATCCAAGCTTCTAGCTAAATCAATGGCCTATGATCCCTATTTGCTCGAGCTACACCACAGAGAGAAAAAAGATCGGCCATCGGGTACGGCAAAGGCACTGATGGAGCTGCTAGGAGGGATCTTCAAAAAAGAGATATTTCCCGCTTCCCTGAGAAGTGGTTGGATACGAGGAGTACATGAAGTTGGCTATGAATCCGTGGTAGACAAAATTACCATTAGGCATGAAGCCTATGCGCGCGACGGTTTTGCCACGGGGGCGCTGTGGGCGGCGGAGTGGTCCGGTAATACTCCGGGGGTGTGGAATTTCAGAGATTTGCTATTAAAAAAAATGATGATCTAAATTTTAGAAATGCGAATAATGAGGTATAATATCTAAAAAATGCAATTATTTGGGAAGGATAGGTGGATAGTTTTGTTGAAATTTCAAATCTAAGTTTTTCACGCCGAGGGCGTGAAATATTTAAGGGTATAAATTTACGCGTAGCCCGTGGCAAAATAACTGCCATCATGGGGCCCAGTGGTTCCGGTAAGACCACATTGCTGCGTCTCATTGGGGCAGCACTTTATCCCAGTGGCGGTAGCATACGAGTCAACGGCATAGATGTACATAGATTACGTGGTGCAGAGTTGTATCGCATGAGAAATCACATGGGTTTGCTATTTCAAAATGGGGCACTGTTTACGGGAATGAATGTATTTGAAAATGTTGCCTTTCCTCTGCGGGAACATACCAAGCTTTCGGAGAATATTATTCGCAATGTGGTACTTATGCAGTTAGAGGCAGTTGGTCTCAGGGGGGCTTGGGAATTAATGCCCGGTGAATTATCCGGGGGTATGGCACGGCGCGTAGCTTTAGCAAGGGCATTGGTACTTAATCCTAAATTAATTATGTACGATGAACCCTTTGCGGGCCAGGACCCCATAACCATGGGTATTCTAGTAAAGTTAATAAAACATTTAAATGCTATTCTGGGACTTACTTCCGTGGTGGTTTCCCATGATGTTACGGAAACCGCGAGCATCGCGGACTACATTTATATAGTTGCCGATGGCATGATTATTGGTGAGGGAACTCCGCGGCAGATTGCTGAGCATCCTTCTCCCATGGTTAGGCAGTTTTTTAATGGTCTCGCCGATGGTCCCGTACCTTTTCACTATCCGGCGGTGGCATATCGTGAGGATTTACAACTATGATGAATGTTCTTGCCAATGTGGGACGTCGAGGCATATTATTTAGCGAGCGTGTGGGTAGATCGGGTTTGTTTCTTGTGAGAATTCTATTCCGTAAACCCCGTTTGTTGAGATTGATTCCACTAATTGTAGAACAGATCTACGCCGTTGGTGTACTATCCCTATTAATCATTGTGGTATCCGGATTATTCATGGGCATGGTATTGGCGCTCCAGGGTTATAGTATTCTGCAACGTTTTGGGGCGGTGGAGCAGCTGGGCCAGCTGGTTGCTCTCAGTGTTATGCGTGAACTTGGCCCCGTGATAGGTGGCCTATTATTTGCGGGAAGAGCTGGGTCGGCGCTGGCGGCAGAGATAGGATTAATGCAGACAACGGAGCAGCTAGCTAGCATGGAAATGATGGCTGTAGATCCTCTGTGGCGCGTCATAGCTCCTAGGTTTTGGGCCGGTGCCATAGCTATGCCCATTTTAATTGCAATATTTTGTGTTGTTGCGGTGTTTGGTAGCTATCTCATAGGTGTGCAATGGCTTGGCGTGGATGGAGGACAGTTTTGGTCTAATATGCAAGCCGCGGTAAATTTTCGCGTTGATATTTTAAATGGCATTATTAAAGGTGTAATATTCGGTATGGTTATTACCTGGATAGCGGTATACCAAGGATATTACACCGTGCCCACGGCAGCGGGCATGGGGCATGCTACGACCAAAACTGTGGTGCATGGTTCACTGTTAGTGCTGGGATTAGATTTTATTTTGACATCATTTATGCTGGGAGGTTGGTAATGGTAGATAAGAAAACACTTGAGTTGGCCGTGGGTGCATTTATTCTAGCGGGTATATTGGCTCTCTTTATTCTAGCTTTAAAGGTTAGTGGTTTAAACGCCTATTCTTCCAGGAATTCTTTTAGTATTAGTGCCATATTTGATAACATTGGTGACTTGAAGGTACGAGCTCCCATTACCATTGCTGGGGTAAGGGTGGGAGAAGTAACAAATATTGAAATTGATCCCGTGACTTTCAGGGCAAAGGTAGTATTGCGCATTGATAGCAAGCAGAGTAATTTACCGGGGGATACCACAGCTAAGATATTAACGGCGGGAGTGATTGGAGCAAACTACATTGAATTGGTACCTGGCTATGCCGCAGAGAATATGCGCGAAGGACATCAAATTACGGATACGCAGCCGGCCATAGTATTGGAAAATTTAATTGGTCAATTGATCTACAAATTGGCAGGGGATAGTAAATAGCTATTTTAATATTGAAAGGAGTGAAGAAGACCATGAGATTACATAGGGTTTTTTTATTTGCATTGGTGTTTTTAGGTATAAATGCGTGGGCAGTGGAGTCGGAGCCTTTGGCGATGATGAAACGCATTTCTAATTCCATGCTTGGGGAATTAGATAAATATAGTGGCAAAATGAAGAATAACGATCAATTAATCTCTTCCATGGTGGATAGAATTTTGGTACCTAATTTTGATTTAGTTGCCATGGCTCGAGCGGTGATAGGTAGGGAACATTGGCAGCAAGCTACCGCGGCGACTCAGCAGCAGTTTATTAGGGAGTTTACACGCTATGTTACGGCTACCTATTCATCGGCATTAAAAGCCTATGACGGTGAAAAAATGAAATTCTATCCTGTGCGCGGAGCAATTACGGATCGCACTAAGATAAGCAGCGATCTGGTACTTAAAAATGGTACAGCGGTGCGGTTGCAGTATAGCCTAGCAAAGAGTGATGCACGCTGGTTAATCTACGATTTTAGCGTGGATGGTGTTAGCATAGTAAAGAACTATAATTCTCAATTTGCTGGCACTCTGCGTCGCCATGCCAATAGCTTGGCGGGCTTGGTGCAGGAGCTGCAAAAACGTAATCGATAGTTGGGTTTTTGGTGATTCATGGATAAAAAAATTAATTATAGCATTGAAGGTGAATTAAATTTTGCAAGGGCACCGGAGCTGAGCAAAAATATTCGGGCATTTATTGCTAAAAATGATGCTACGCTGTTAGATCTTGCCGGCGTTAAATCCAGTGACAACAGTGGCGTTGCTCTCTTAGTGGATTTAGCAAGCTATGCTAAAAAACAGGGTAAAGAGATTAAATTTATTAATCCTTCGCAGCAATTGTGTGCACTCATGGCGGCCGTAAAGGTCGATGATCTTTTGCCCCTGGATAGGTAATTTTGCTAGCTAGGAAAATAGGTTGTTCAATAATAGAGGTAGGAAGCTATTTTGCAGCCGCAATCGTTTTATAATATTGTCCATGCTATGTTTTAAGGAGAAAAGCTTGTTTCTAGTTTTTGCTATTCCTAGAAATAGAGGATAGGTAATCTTTTTATTTTTACGATCGGTTCCCGTAGCTTTACCCATTTTGTGCGCATTGCCCATGATATTTGCCAGATCATCTTGAATTTGAAAAGCAATGCCCATCATCCTAGCGAGCTGTTTCATGAGGCGTATTTTATTGCCGTCTAGAACTCCCGTGGCAATGGCACCTAGCTTAAAAGCAGCTTCAATTAGCGCTCCCGTTTTCATTGCATACATCTTTTCCAGATTACCTGTGGTGGGACTTCTAGTATTTGGGTGTAGATCATGGTATTGGCCACCTGCCATGCCTTGGGGCCCTGCGGCCTGGGACAGTGCCCCAAGCATTGCTACCCTTTGCTGTGCCGTGAGCTTAGTATCTTTGCTGATTATTTGAAAAGCCATGGCCAGTAGTGCATCACCAGCTAGAATCGCCGTTGCTTCATCGAAGGCGAGGTGCAGCGTTGGTTTTCCGCGGCGGAGTTTGTCATTATCCATGGCAGGTAAATCATCGTGAATTAGAGAAAAAGTATGAATAAATTCGAGAGCCAGGGCAGCGGAATCTAAGCTATGGATTTTAGTGCCCTGGGCTTTTCCTAGAATATATACGAGGAGTGAGCGAAATCTTTTCCCTCCATTTAGGACCGAATAATTTATGGCTTGATGAAATCTCCTAGGAGTTGTTGTGCAAAGTAGGGTCAGATGTTTTTTTAGCAGTTTTTCCAGTCTTCGGGAGCGACTGGCAATGAATTTATTAAAGGCTAGCTGATGGGGAGTGTTCATTGCTATTTTCCGTTTGTGCATTAAAATCTTCTAGGTGGTCATCAACTAATATCATTACCTGTTGTTCAACATTGCTAATTGCTTCTTGACATTTTTTGGTTAGTGCAATGCCCTCTTGAAACATTTTTAGCGATTCTTCGAGGGAAAGATTCCCTTGCTCCATGGTGGCCACAATCTGTTCTAGTTTTTTCAATGATGTTTCGAAGTCGAAGGAAGATTTTTTTGCTTTCATGGGTAACTCCTTGCTCTGCAATATATTTCATTAAACTGTAGCATAGCAGATGGCAGCATTGGTGGTCTAGCATTTCCTAGGATAAAAGCCAGAAAGATTTATCATGGAGCCAATGTTGCGGTGAAATCTGCGCAGTATTTTTATTTATTAAGCGTGAGGGAAAATCACGTAGAAACTAGAGAATGCAAGTTTCCTTCAGCATTAATTTTGTATCAGGTTTTCTAGTTCTTTAAAATTCCACAGCTTGCTATCCATTAATTGGGAAGCTTTAACATTTGCCAGAGCACGTAGAAGATTGGAAGGAATTTTAGGGTTTTGCTGCGCCAGGGTTTGTATTAATTTTGAGATTTGCACTCTGCTGGAGTTGCTTTTAGTGGGGCAGATATCACTAGGTGCTAGGGGAAAATTTTGCTCCTCGGCGTAGGAAATAATGTCTTTTTCTTGGCAAAAAACCAGAGGTCTAATGACAATTAGTTTTTTATCCGTGGTTAGGAGTTTAGGTGGCATGGAGCTTATGGTGCCACCGTAGCATAGGGACATGAGAAGAGTAACAATGAGGTCATCGCGATGGTGCCCCAGGGCAACTTTGTGATAGCCATGTTTTTTAGCAAAGCTATAGATGTGGCCGCGGCGTAACCTGGAGCATAGTGCACAGGGAGAACACCCGGGGCGCTGTTTGAGGTTAACGGTTTGGGCAATGGTCGTATTTAAAATTGTAAAGGATAAATTATTTGTTGCTAACCAGGCGGCAATTTCCTCTCCATTCCATCCCGGCCATCCCTTATTCAAAGATAGTACGTGGAGGGTAAAATTAATCTTTGCACGCGTTTTTAAAAGCTGCATAATTCTAATGAGGGCAAAGGAATCTTTGCCACCGGAGAGGCATAGTAGTACCCGATCATCGGCTTGAATCATATTGTAGGTAGCTATTGCTTTACCTCCATAGTGCAGTAATTTTTTTTCTACCCTGGAGATCATGGTATGGGTTTAAGCAATAGAGACAGCTCCACGGGAACTACAGTTTTAGTTATGGTGCCCACGGAAATGTAATTTATTCCAGTTTTTGCCAGGGAGCGGATATTTTTTAAATTTACCCCTCCCGATAGCTCTAATTTTTTTTTACCGCCATTGATCTCTACGGCTTTTCTAATATTAGCGGGGGTAAAGTTATCCAGCATAATTATATCCGCCTGGGTTGCCAGGGCTATTTTTAATTCGCTGATATTGCGTACTTCGATCTCTATGGTTTTGGTGGGATAGAGTTTGGTCGCTTTTTGCACGGCGATTGCCATGGAACCACAGGAAGCGATGTGATTTTCTTTAATTAGAACGGCATCGTAGAGACCAAAACGATGGTTAGTACCGCCACCGCAGGTGACCGCATATTTTTGACCCATTCTCAGTCCCGGCAGGGTTTTGCGAGTGTCAAGTAATTTAACTTTAGTCCCCGCCAATTGGGTAACAAATTTTTTGGTAAGAGTGGCGGTGCTGGATAGAGTTTGTAGGAAATTAAGAGCGGTGCGTTCTCCTCGTAGGATGGAGCGTGCCGTTCCACTGATTTTGCATAGTACGGTACCTGGTTTAACGGTGGCACCATCATTAACTAGCCAGGTAATTTTGGTTTTGGGGTCGATTTTGGCAAATACTCTATTTACGTATGCAATGCCACATATTATTGCTCGTTGCTGGCTTATGATTATACCTTGAGTTACCGTATTTCGAGGAATTAGGGCCCCAGTTAGATCTTTTTTACCAAGGTCTTCAGCTAAAGCTAAGGTAATGATGCTATCACTGAGAAAGTTTTTTGTATTTTTTTTCATATTCTTATTGGAACTAATGATAGTTCTTTTATTTTAGCGAGAATTATCATACGATAATCTATTTTTTAGATTTGTTAGTCTAACATTTTTAATACGAGGAGAAAATATGTTTTCAAGCGAGCTGTCATCCGATGAAGTAAAAATGATTTCGGGAGGTTTTGGGGTACTTTTAGTTTCAGGATGCGTAGGAAGTATCACTGCTAATTTAGCGGAACGTTTGTATGATTGGTATGGTGGCGTGGAAAATGAACATGCTTCCCTAGCTAAATCATGTATTAGCGGTGCTGGCTATGGGGTTGGAACCATTGTTGCGCGAAAACTGATGCGACAACCATAAATTAGGTGGATCTCAAAGGGTTTGTTTGCTATCCAAAGCTAATGATAGGAGACGTGAAACGGAGGAAATAATGAAGGCTACTTCAATGGAAAATTTGAAGGACAAAAGATTAGATGGGTTACTAAAAGTGATCAATTTTGTCGGTGATGATATTAAAATCATATTAAATGTTGCTTTTTCGAGGTAATTCGAAACGTGGTTCCTGGGATTGGTTTTTTTGCGACTAATTTCTTGCAAAGCTTTGTCGTCCCCATTTGCATATAACTTCTTGCAGCGATAAAAGCTAGCTCTTTAGCTAGTTCTAGAGTGCCTAGCTTGGGTTTAATGATTTTTTCTGCTATATTACTTATATCTGACACTTCTCTTATATTGTTATTGTTTTATTTGACGCATTGAATTTTAACTCCCTAAGCTTTGAGTGTCTGATCAATTTTTTACTTCTACAACCATAAGAAGAAGGAGCTTGAGAGAGATGCTATATGATAGTGAAACGTTTTATAGTAGTTTTGTTAATTGTATTTAGTGCTTTGCCCTCTTTCGGAGATCTTGCACAACAAAAGCAAGAAGCTCAACGGTTAAGCAATTTCATTAGTTGGCAAAAACAGCTTGGTTGGAACATAGGTAGTCAACTTGATTCTTTTGTGGATGGCAGTGTTTCTAATACAGTTAGACCTCTAAGTGGTCAGTGGGGAGTCTGGACGGGTAATGGTAGAGTGGAGCAGTGGGAGGCAGCTCGGGATGCCGATGTGAATGCTCAGACTACAACTAAAAAAATATCCTGGATTCATAATTGTAGCGAAATTCCCACGGCATTGTTTGGCGAACAGGCAGGAGCCACACCATTATATACCGGAATAACTTATCGCTTCGGTATTCATACTGGGAAACACATTTTAAAAAGTACCAATTTTGTAAATGAACGACATTTGCAGATCATAGTATATGATCTTGAAGTACCAATTAGTCAGAATCTACAACCAGTCTATGTTGAATCTATTCAAATTCCATTAAATAAATTTATAGGCGATGAAGGTGTAAAAAGAGCCTTTGCTTTACAATGGGACGAAGAATATTTAAAAAAATCTGGCGGGATCCTTTGCGTTGGCAGCACTAAACTGAGGAAACAGTTTGGTTTAGAAAATTGGGTACAATATACTGAATCAAGAACAGCATTTGGCCATGGAGATGGTTCAGGAATTATTTTATCGCATCGATCAAACAATACGCGATATGGTTACGTCATTCAATTAATCGATGATGAAAAACAAAGATTTGAATCACTGTATGCTATGGATTTTTCTCCTACACCTCCAGAGAGCATAGCTTTTATTTTACAATCACATTTTATGCGAGAATTTATGCCTGCTGGATACTGGGGTGTAGTATCAACCAACGATGAAAAAATTAGAGATTTTGGTATTCAAGCGCTGTTTATGGAAGAACCTTGGCATCAAAAATATTGGAAAAAATACCAGAATAAAGGGTCAGCGGATACAAAGCTATTTAACAAATTTAATGCTGCAATAAGACCAGAGGAAGGCGATATTAATCATATTAATAGTTTTTACAAGAAGAATGCTAATAATACTCCCGTTACCTATTCTGCATTAGATCAATTTGTTAGTGAGCGCAAAGATCCTTTAGTACTTGCTGCCTACATACAAAATGAAATTGAGCTCATTGATGGTGTTGGGGTGCCGGAAACTAATCGATCACCGGCATGGGCAAAAAAAGAGTTTAGAGAACTTATGGAAGATGAGAGGAGGCAGATTAAGATTGATGTAGCGGCTATAAACCAAAAGTATAAAAATAATGATGTAATTACTCCGGGAAAAATTAAACGTTCTCCACTTACAACATTCCTAGAAAGGCAGGGCTCTCCATGGGAACAATGTAGCTTGTTGGTATACATGCTAAGACAAGCTGGCTATGCTGCTGCCTATGTTGAATCGGAGGAACCTTTGATCTTTTCTCGAACCGATTTCTCTCGATTATTGCGCCTACAACTAGAGGGATCTTTTTTAGGCCTTCATTCTGATAATAATGCTTTTATTAGAATCCGTTATCCCTGGGTTGCATATTATGATGAAAATAAAAAAGCATGGGTTCATCTGTTTCCTTGGATTAAAGAGACCAAGGTAACCGAAGGTTATGATCTCTATGGTTTGATGCCAGAGGGTTACAAAAGTGGTCTTGCTTGGGCACGCCATTATTTAGAAGATGATCCTAGGATTTTAAAACATATACAAGATGATGGAAATAATACCGTTGCAATTTTATTTAAACGCTTTGTGGTTGAAGTTGCTAAAGAAAAAGGTATTACTCCAGAAACCATAGGAGTTCGTTATCAAAACATCAAAAAGAGTTTTAGTGGTTGGCATGGGTTTCCTAAGCCACTCTGCTTTGAAGGAGAGATCAGCTTTTTAGATACTATAGCTAAGCGCGATGATCTTTTTGCTACAGTGCAATTTAGGCTTAATTCTGTGCAAAATCCGCGAAAGGAGTTTACTGTTAAAACCATGCGCTTAGCCGATCTTCATAATCGTGCTCTATATCTTTCCTTTGACCCTATGAGTGAAAAACCAGAAGAAACACAACATAATATGGTATTACGTCTGGAAGGCATAGAGGGCTTTTCCTCGGGAGCATCGGGGGACTTTAGTAAGGAATATTTGCTAAATGTACAGGAGAAGAAATTATTATTAGATAGCAGTGATCGCGAAATAAAACTTAGCATCACCTATGATCAAAAAATGGAAGGTTCTTACATGTACCCTATCCTAAGAGCCCAAGATATTCAGGAGATAAATTACATCATTGATAAAGGGTCTTTAGCTAGTATTTGTATTAATGTTGGTCGCGTTACGAAAGAGATGCTTGATTTTCATGCCGGTCGCTATGCTGAAATGGATAAAGTTGAGAACAGCATTGATTCACTGGGGCGTTTAGCCTATTTGGCCGGCATGTCGTATTTTGAGAAGCTTTCCTCTTCCGACAAAACCCTGCGTGAATTACATAGGATTAATAATGCAGCGGGATTTAGTGTTGGCTTGTCCAAGATCAGCCCAGACTTAACAAAAAAGAGTGTTAATCTTAATGCGGCAGGGAAGTTTATAGGTAAACCAGTATATGAATTCCCCCAAGTGGATATGAAGATTTTTGCCATGAATGAGTTTGCTAATGGTGGTATTCGTCCTGATCTTGGCGAAGAGAGATCATCAATGATGAGAGATTACTATGTTCTTAGAATTGCAGATGGTTCTTCCAATGAACATCAAATTATTAATGATTTCTATGGTGATCAATGGGCCGTTTCTACAGTTAAGTTGCTGCAATTGGCGCATAGGCGCCATGTGGAATCCGGTCAATCTGGTACAGGGTTTTTAGTGTTTACTAGAGCCTCATTGGAGGAAGCAAATGGAAATCCTAGGTTGGCAGCCGAGCGTTATTTTAGCCATATAAAAGGATTAAATTTAGCAAAAATTTTACAAGAGGGAAGTGTACACTGGGAGGAAGCATGTAAAAGTTTGAGTTGGAATAACCAGAAAAAAATAATTGATGATGATCATGATAGCTACTATGCCACTATCTATATGACTCCCGGGGCGGTTTATAGCGAGGATGGTGATCCCAGGGATATTGACAATCAACCTTCATATAAGGGCATGGGCACGCTTATTCTTGCCCCCGGCATGGCAAGAGCAATGATCTCTAGTAATCAGAACTTTATGAATGGTGGCTATGGTAGTCGTCTACCAAAAGAATTGTTGAGTCCAGAGAATTTTAAAAATTTACAAATTATTTCGGGTGAGAACGGTTTTAGGATAGAGGATCAGAAAAATTTTAAAATAAATCTTGGTAGCTTTTTAGATCCTCGTAAATTTAGTAGTTTAGATATTTTTAGCAGTTATTTGGATTCGCTGCCGAAGGATATTTGGAGTGCTCAATATGAGAAGTTCCGGGAAATATGGGGAAACAGTTTTGCTAGTTTGGGCCAAGGAGCTTGCGATAGTTCGGGTAATTGCGCAACAAAAGATAGAGAGGCAATGCCAAGCTTATCCGCTTTATATAAAAATTTAATAGCACATAGCCCGCTAGCACTTGAGACCCAAAGTGATCATAAAAGTATCTTTCAGCACATTGCAGATCCCGTGGATATAGTTACCGGTTCCTTTCAAATTCAGGAAGAAGATCTTGCTTTAGTTAGTCCATTTCCTATTATGCTTAATCGCAACTATAGTAGTGCCAACCCATTCCAAAGTGAGTTGGGATATGGTTGGAAACGTAATTTGGTACCTTATTTAGTTTTGTCTCCCGCCGATGCTACGGCAGGTAAATCTTCCGGAGAGTTAATTCAAGCAGCCGAGAGTGATGGTACGGTGGTGGTCTATCGTCGCAAAGCTGATTTTGAAAATATTTGGGAGGTCTCGGCGGCAGATAATCCTCACTTAGTTAGCAGCGGTGACGAAAATACTATCAGCCATTTTTTTCATGCCTCTATTAATCGCGAATTAAAGGACAATGAAGAATATTACCATCTACACGGAGCCAATGGTTCTCTTCGCAGTTACCAAGTGCGTTCCTTTCCCATTGCTAATGATTTAGAGAGAAAGCGACCCTATTTGTTTTCATGGCAAGATGTGGCGGGGAATAAAATTAACTTCGAATATGGAGAAAATAGGAATTACCGTGACTACGGCCAAGTTAAAAAAATAGTAGCGACCAACGGAGATTTTATTGGACTAAGCTATGACAGCCAGGGGTATTTGGTTAAAGCGTATGCTAGAGATGGGCGTAGCGTATACTATGACTACGATCAATATGGTGACTTAGTAAAAGTCACATTACCTGATGGAACTGCTACTCAGTATACCTACGATCATAAGGTAGTTACTAATGAGAAGGGCAAACCGGTATTCCATAGCACCCATCGCATCACCCATGAAGAGAAACCTGGCGGAAGAATTTTGCATAATATTTATGATCAAAATGGCAAGGTGATGGAACAAAAAGTCAGCCGTTCTCCGGGTAAATTAGTTACCAATGCTAAATTTTTCTATCTGCAAGATGGTGATGATAAAAATAAACTAGGAAAACGAAAGGTGCGTGATGCTCAAGGAGGGTTAACCAGCTATGAACTTTATGATTCTCTGATTACTCATATCGTTGATCCTCTAGGAAATAATATTTATCAATCTTGGTATCTTTCCAAGGATAAAGCCGGTAAACAACTGTATTTTGATGGAGTAAGGGGAAGCATTGAGTTTGCTCCCGAAGGTTTTGCTGGACTTCCCCATCAGCTGATGCGACGCGTAGACAAACGAGGATTGCAGACTAACTATAGTTATGATGGGAAGGGAATGTTGGTACATAGGCAAGTAATTGGCGATGATTTGTCTGGTGATGGTAAACTACAACGGTTTAGTACTCGCTATGAGTATAATGATAATGGACAACTCACATCCATCAAGCAGAGTGACGGTAAAGAGCTCTGCTTGAGTTACGATGATGCTAAGTATCCTAAGTTAGTAACTCGTCAAGAGCAGCGAATTAACAACACTCCAATTTTGGTTGAAGAGTTTAGCTACGGTGAAAATAATTTTGCTCGAGGATTATTATTGCAGACGGTTTTCTACGATCCACGAAGTAATGCTAACAAACGTGAGATCTCCTATCAGTATGATAAGCATGGTTTACCTATTAAGCGTGTTCACAAGTTAGGAAGGCATGGTTTGGAAAAAAATAGTAAAGATGTGACATTGAATTTTGTTTACGATCTCCAGGGAAATTTATCTCGAGAAATTATGGAGGGAGGCGCATCCATTAAATATCTTTACGACAATATGAATCGCCTGATTGGGATTATTAAATGTGACGCTACGGGTAAAGAGTTGATTGCCACTTATTATCATTATAATGAGCATGGTGAGCTGGAGTGGATTAAGGGTCCAGCTCACGATAAGGATTATACCTTATTCAGCTATGATGCTGCTGGTAATCAGGTAGCTCATGCCCGCTGGAGATTTACCATGGACAATCCTCTGGATCTTAACATGAAGATGGTTCCACTAGTTGGATATCAAAATTTTATTTCCCAGGCCATCGCGTTAAAACGATTTGATGATTTGGATCGCATGACTCATAGTTTTGATCCCGAAGGTCATCTTACGGAGTTTAAATATAGTGCCATGGGTCAAGTATTGCAGCGCATTGTTAGCGATCGTCTAGGGGGTAAGATTTTATTTGATGAGAAATATGAGTATGAATCTGGCGGTCTGGTAGCAAAAATTATTCATGGTGATGGTAGTAAAACTTTGCGCTTCTACACCAGTAATGGTCTTCTCAAAGAGGAACAATATTCCGATGGAACTAAACATCTTTGGGTCTATGATTTAAATGGTCGTGTAATAGAGGAGCTAACTCCCAAAGGTGCTCACTGGCGGATTAGCTATGATGATTTTAATCGGCGCATAGCGCGCCGTGAGAATAATACAGGTATTACTAAAACCAAACAATTGGATCTCCATGGCAAGGTCATAGAAGAGATTGATGGCAATGGCCATATTACCCATTACACCTACGATAATTTGGATCGTTTAGTAGAAAAAAAGAAGCATGCCTCAGTGACAACCTATAATTATAAATACGATGCCCAGGGAAATAATCTAGTGGAACAAAAACTTTCCGATGGATCCTGCGTAGAAGAGATTATTGATGCGGCTGCTAGACCAAGGGGAAAGCATTGGTATGAAGCCAACACTCAGTGGCCCAGCCAGACTCTTAATTATCTGTATCACCTCGATGGACGTGTTTGCAATATCCATGGTAGAGATGAATTTAAATTATGCTACTTTGCTGATCCCGATGGTCGCCATTTGATCGATTGGCGATATTTTGCTAGTGCCCAGAATCCAACGGAGGATCATTTGGCTGGTACTAGCCATTACTATGATCGTTCGGGAAATTTGGTAGCCCAGACCATATCCGATATGCGCCGATCTGAATATGCCTACGATGCGTTGGGTCGTCTTAGTGAGGAAGCATTTTACTCTCGAGCTTCTATATTATATAACTACGATTTAATGGGAAGGTTGACGTTGATGGCTCTACCTGCAAAACTTCGCTGGACTGCGGAATATCCATCGACCACTGAAAAGAACGAGCAAACTATTTGGGATGGACACACCATCCAAGGATCGAGTGAACACATTGACCGCAATACTCACACTATTACCACTAAAGATTTAAATGGCTATGCAACTATTCGTCGCAGTGATATCTGGGGGCGTATAATTGAGACAGTTATTACTGGTCCCAATGGTTATAGCGAAACTACTATTTATAACTACGATGCCGTAGGCAATTTACTTAGAGTGAAGCAACATAATCTCGGTGGTACGACTATTGTGGAATATAGCTACGATGATAATGATAATATTTTGACGGAGAGAGTCACATTGGATGGATTGGAGTTATCTTTTTTAAAACAACAATGGAAGATGGAAAGACGTGCAGAACTTACGGCATCGCATGGCAGCGATTTCTCCACCCATTGGCATTTTGATTACAATGCAGCGGATCAGTTAACTAAGTTAAAGTTTAACTGTGGAGCTACTAAATTATCTTGGAATTACATCTACAGTGAAGCCGGTTTATTGAAAGAACGCCATACTCCCTGGGAACAAGTAACATTGGAGTATGATGGTGGAGGTCATCCCATCAAACAGCAAGTAGGAGATCTATTGGTTGGAGAGCTGCTGTGGAATCTGGATGGTAAGCTTAGAGCCTATAGATACAAAAAAAATGATCAACCGCAGCAAGCGGTGCTCTACCAATATGATAATCAGGGAAGAATGATTTGTGAAAGCCTATTAGATGAAGTTAAATCACTTGGCCAAATAGACTATTACTATGACTGGGATAGTCAGGAACATCTGGGTATTCTTACTAAGGTTGAGAGTAAAAATCTATCTAGCTATCAGCATATTATTCCGAAGGTAGAAAAAAGTAGCTATGTACGTCCCGAACTGGATCTATTTAGTGGTATTTCGCAGAATTTGCTAAATCCAGGAAAATCACGCTGTAATGGAGATAACTGCACATTGCCTGGTGATAAGTTATTGAGTGATATCAAATTGTTTACTCGCTATGATGCCATGGGGCGTGTTGTGGAACGGGAGTTTAGAGGACTTGACTGTAAACAGCTTCTTACTTGGGATCCCCGGGGAAGATTATTAGAGGTTATGCTACAAGATAGGCACGGGAAAACTTTATCTAAGTGGCAGGCACGCTACGATGGCTTAGATAGAAGAATCAAAACCATCTTCGTTCCCTATTTAGACAACCAGCCAAATCAGCAGAAAATTGTAACTCAGATTAGTATCTATGATCCTGAAGTAGAATTTCTTGAGTTGGGTATTTTAATAGCTTCAGGAAATGAACAACCAAAGTCATTGTGGAAAGCCTATGGGGCGGGCAATCGGGGATTTTACGGAGAGCACAATGGTTACCATGGTGGATTGGAAGCAGTGGTAGAAGAAGGAGCGATGGCGCATGGTGTTATGAATAACCTCCGTGGTGATATTACTTTAGTTTATGATGGTCGAGATAGAAAGCATTATTGGTTGCCGGATATATTATTCTCCCATGGCCCCATTTCTCCTGAAACCATTCTGGAAAGATCAGAAGCTAATAAACCTGGTGCTCTAGCCAAAGCACTTATCGATAGCAGCAATTGGCAAGGGAGGCGGGTAGATGCTACGGGATTGATTAATTTTGGTGTTCGGTACTATGATCCACTGATCGGAAGATTTTTGAGTTGTGATCCCTTGGGTCATCGATCAACACCAGATCTTTATGTTTATGCCGATGGTGATCCGGTAAACAATATTGATGACGATGGTAGATTTACTTCGGAAGCTTATGAGGTAGTTTATGAAGATGTTCTAGGAGGGCATCTAGGCATTGCTTCCATGGGGTTAGATGCGACGCCTGGAGTAGGTACGGCTAAGACGCTGGAGGAACTAAGATCCGGTTATGATCCCGTAACCGGAGAACCTATTAATCGTTGGGTAAGTGGTCCTTTACTAGTTGCATCTGTGGTTCCTGGAGGTAAAGTTATAGCTAAGACTATAAAGAGAGGTGCAGCTAGGGCATGGGCTAAGGTAACTGGGAAAGTCGAAGGAATTATATATAAGCGTATCAATCCAATGACTAGAGAAAAATACATAGGGAAAACTACTCGCGGTAAAATAAGATTTAAAGAACATGATCGAAAGCTGGGTGTAAAACATAGATATGAGCATCTTGACGAAGATATACCGAAAAGTAAGCTAAGCTATATAGAACAAAAAAGGATAAATGAAGCAGGTGGGGTAGAAAAACTTGCCAATAAACGTAATGCAATGAGTGAAGCGAGATATAAAGAAATAGATAATATATTTAATAATGTGTCCGATTAACAATGTAATAAATTAAGAGAAAATCATGACGACAGAAAAAACTAAGAGAACCAGAAGAAAAAGACAAAAATGGCAAATAGGCGACTATTTTTTGATTCCTTTGGTAAATAATGAGTTTGCCATTGGTCAAGTGATTGGTCGGGTTATAAAAGCTCTGGATAGTGTAATTTGCGTTTTTTTTGCTGTGAAAGTTAGAGTAGAAGAGGAGGCACAAAAAAAGGTAAAAATTTTATCTGGAAAAGAAGTTGTTTCAGCAAAACTGACCACAAGAGATTCTCTGGATTGGGGGATATGGAAAATTTTTAATAATGCTCAACCATTGTCATTTAATGATTATTTGAGTGAAAAAGAGGTAAAAATAATTGTTAGTAAGAAAATTGTTGGTCTTGTAACTGAAGGTTCAGGTATTATGACAGACTTTATGAATGCTTTTTATGCTTTAAAACCCTGGGATATGTATTATGAGCCAGATTATTTTGATAACTTGCTAGTATCTCCAGATAAAAAACCTAGGAAGCTGCTTTATAAAAAAGACCTTGAGAATAAGCAAGAAAAAGTATTGTGAAGGGTGTAGAAGATAAAAAGCAAATCCAATACTGGATATACTGGATGAGATACTTAAAATTCAAAAAGAAAAACAAAACTTGGTTTTTTCTCAAGAGCCATTCATTCAGAAGTTGTAGTTATCACATGTGATAATAATCGAGCCATGTTCATATCCCCTGGCTATTACTTGGAAGAAGTGACTAGCTTCTTCTCTACCAAAGGGCAAATAACCAATTTCATCAATAATCAATAACCTAGGCGCCATAACAGTGCGTTTTATAAAATAATCTAATCTATTTTGCCGGTATACTGCAACCAACTGCAGCATTAAATCAGCATATGTCGAGAATAGATTTTAATAGCTCTAATTCTTGTCGAATCATCAATGGCAGTATACTGAAGTTTTCTAATACGCTTATTTTCTTTCTCAAAATTTAAATTTTCATATCCACTTGTACCCGATGTCCTGGAGCCTGTTTCTCATAGCGTTCAAAAGCGCTAGGAATGTATACAGCTCCCCATTAAAGCAAGTACTAAGCTAAGAGAGTAAAGTCTCTAAAAAAGGGGGCAATTATGAAACGCAAGAAATGGGATAGTAAGAGCAAGTGGTTAATTGTGCTGGAGGGCTTGAAAGGTAAAGCTGTATCAGAGATCTGTATTACGCATAATGTATCACAATCGCAGTACTATCAATGGAGGGTGTTAGGCGACAATCGAGGTTGCCGGTAGACGCCAAGCATCTTTGCCGGTTAGTGGGTTATTAAGAAGCCAGGTATTCTTATATTTTTGTTTTTTGGAGATATAAGAAGATGCCCGGTAAAACAATAACCACTAAACAGGT
>JAVBML010000015.1:0-7611 GCA_031552655.1 Gammaproteobacteria bacterium | reverse complement strand
AACAAAGCATTTTCCAATATATCGAGGGTTATTATAATCTCAAGAGATTACACTCTGCTATTGACTACAGAGTTCCTGCTGAGGTTCAATATGCTGCTTAAGCTTTAAAGGGCTGTGTCCGATAAATCGCAGTAAGATCACATAGATTCCCCCCGCAGCATCGATGTATACGCTGTGCACAGTTACATCCCAGTTTTGATCTATCCAATTTATATTATCTTCACTCACATGCAAACCACTGGCACTGCCAACGCAAATGGTTTTACCATTGCCATGGATACTAGAGATAAGTTTCATTGGTGATGTAGCTTGCAAACCCCACCAATAAATATCGCCAGATACTATATTACCGATAGCTAAGCCATCGTCAGTACCCACATAGATCGTATCACTGCCATCATTTATGTATACGCTATTTACATACTGAATCAACTCATCGCCTGACTTCTCGTGCACTTGCCATGTAATGTTATCAAGATTCATATTGCCCACGTATAATAACCCTTTTACAGTGCCGATATAAACTTGATTTTCCCGCACGCAAATACATTGCACTTTATCCATGCCGGCTATTTGATACATTTTCCACGTTAGCCCATTATTTTTACTAATAGCCAAACCTTTACCATCGGTACCGGCATATATGATTCCCTTTTCATCCACAAAGATGCTGAGAATTTTATTACTACCTAGACCCTGGGCCATGGTATAGGTGACCCAGGAGCTCCCTTGATCATGGCTCACACTAACTCCCGCTGCAGTGGCAGCATAGACCTTACCATGGCGAGCAAAGACTGCATTCACCATGTCACTGGGCAAACGATCAAAACCCGTGGTATTTTGAGGCAGGGAAAGAAAATAATTATGACCGGGTAAAAAAACCTGGAGATTGAAATCCTGCTCATAGTTTTCACCTCTAATCTTCAGAGGTAAAGTCGTGGCTGCCATGGATGCAGCAGCGGTCACATTTTTAGCAGCGTAGCTAAAGTTATAGGAACAGCTCTCGCCGGCTTTCAAGGCACCATGGCAACTACTATTATCTAAAATTTCAACCGCGGCAAGAGCACTCTCCGGTATTTCCATGGTTAGCTGTACGGTTTCAGAAGTGCTATTTTTTATTACCACTTTTCCATCTAAATGTGTTTCCCCGGGAAAAGCATAGACCGCCAAGGTAGACTGTTTATAATCAATGGCAATTGTGGGTTTTTCCGGTTCTAAAGGTTGTTCACTACTGCCACCACTACCACCATTGCCACTAAGCATATAGGCTAAAAAAGCTGCGATGCCACCTAAAATGCCCGTCGTAGCCAAGGTTCTACCGAAATCAAAAGCAAAGGGAGAGCTATCAGAATCCTCATCATCCATCGCAACACTGAAAGTAGAAAAAACTAAGGCAAAGCTAGTAACAAATATGATGCACAAATTCCGTAAACGCAATCCCATGGTAAATCCCCTCCATTATCAATTTCCATTTATTTAGGAATTATAACCAATTTTTAGTCTCTAGACAAGATCATAGTACTATAGAATCTCCTGCGGTACCTTCACAAATTGCTCATTGCCAATTTTTCCAAATGCCCTTGGCCACACAAAGAAAAATAATAACCGCCCTTGAAATATTGAAACTCGTCTCCATGTTAGGTATCATTGGCATTTTTAAGTAATTGAGTTTAGATAAATAGAATGCTAACCAGCTTAAAATTTAAATAACAAACGGAGGAAAGATAGATGTCGAAAATTCATCCATTACGTGACCGCGTGGTCATCAAGCGTCTCGAAGAGGAACGTAAATCAAGTGGAGGTATAGTAATTCCCGACACAGCCAATAGCGAGAAACCAACTCGCGGCGAAGTGTGCTTTGTGGGACAAGGTGAAGTTATGGATGATGGCAAGGTACGTTCCCTGGAAGTTAAGGTAGGTGACCAGGTGCTCTTTGGTAAATATTCGGGTACAGAGATTAAAATTGACGGCACCGAATATGTCATTATGAAAGAAGAAGATATTTTAGCTATTATTAAATAAGCGGGAGAAGAAATATGTCAGCAAAAGAATTAAAATTCAGTGGTGATGCCAGACACCTCATGCTTCAGGGTGTCAATGCATTAACCGATGCCGTTGCCGTTACCCTCGGCCCTCGGGGTAGAAATGTGGTACTCGACAAATCCTTCGGTGCTCCAACCATTACCAAAGATGGAGTCTCCGTAGCTAAGGAGATTGAGCTTAAGGACAAATTTATGAACATGGGAGCCCAAATGGTAAAAGAAGTCGCCTCCAAGACTTCCGACGTGGCGGGAGATGGAACCACCACTGCTACGGTACTTGCTAGAAGCATGGTAGTCGATGGTGTTAAAAACGTTACCGCTGGTATGAATCCCATGGATATTAAACGCGGCATGGATTTAGCTGTTAAGCAAGTTGTGGCCAGCTTGGCAAAATTATCCAAGCCATGCAACGATGATAAATCCATTGCCCAGGTGGGAACAATTTCCGCTAACTCCGATGAATCCATTGGTAACATCATTGCCGATGCAATGAATAAAGTGGGCAAAGAGGGTGTAATAACCGTTGAAGACGGCTCCGGCCTAGAAAACGAACTGGATATCGTAGAAGGCATGCAGTTCGATCGTGGTTACCTATCCCCATATTTCATCAATAATCAGCAAAATATGAGCGTTGAACTCCAAGCTCCCTATATTTTAATCGTGGATAAAAAAATCTCTAACGTTAGGGAGATGTTACCTCTACTCGAGGGAGTAGCCAAAGCCGGCAAACCTCTCTTTATCATAGCCGAAGACGTGGAAGGTGAAGCCCTAGCTACACTGGTGGTCAATAACATGCGTGGCATAGTAAAAGTCGCGGCCGTTAAAGCCCCTGGTTTTGGTGATCGTCGCAAAGCAATTCTACAGGACATCGCTATCCTAACCGGTGCCAAGGTAATCGCCGAAGAGGTGGGTTTAACTCTCGAAGGCGCAACCATCAATGACCTCGGTCAAGCAAAACGCATCGTCATTACCAAAGATAATTCCACTATTATCGATGGTGTGGGTACTAAAAAAGCAATTGAAGATCGCATAGTCCAAATCCGACGCGAAATTGAAAACACCTCTTCGGATTACGATAAAGAAAAGCTACAGGAAAGGTTAGCTAAACTTGCCGGTGGCGTTGCTGTGATTAAAGTGGGTGCGGCCACGGAAGTTGAAATGAAAGAGAAGAAAGCTCGCGTTGAAGATGCACTACATGCAACTCGCGCTGCAGTGGAGGAGGGTATTGTACCGGGAGGTGGTGTAGCTCTCATTCGTGCCCTAGCTAGCATCAAAGATCTAAAAACCATCAACCACGATCAAGATGCCGGTATCGCTATTATTCGCCGCGCCTTGGAAATGCCCCTGAGGCAAATTGTGATCAATGGTGGTGAAGCCGAAGCATCCGTGGTACTAAACAAAGTTCTCGATGGTAAAGGTAACTTTGGTTACAATGCCGCCACGGGAGAATTCGGTGACATGGTCGAGATGGGTATTTTGGATCCCACCAAGGTTACCAGATCCGCTCTGCAAAATGCGGTTTCCATAGCCAGCCTAATGATTACCACGGAGTGCATGATTGCTGAACTGCCTAAGAAAGAGGAGGGCTGTAGTCACGGTGCCGGAGGTATGGGCGGTGGCATGGGTGGTATGGGTGGCATGGGAGATATGATGTAATCCTAGCTAGTCTAGAAAAACCCCAATAAAAACCCCTGCAAAACAGGGGTTTTTATTTTATATCAAAAATAACTAAAAATAGTATCTTATACCGACACCTACACTCGTGGATCCAGCACTGATTTTCTTGGGGAAAGTGCCCCAGGCAGTACACCTATGGTGTAACCGCATGGCAAATTGTAAATTAGGGTGTGAGGGCGCTGCAAAGGTTGCCTCGATCATAAGATAATTTAAAAATCTATTGTAATTTCCCGCAGAATCATTCGGCTCCCGATCAGCAAATGGGACGTGGGATGCATAGGAGATTCCATCCCCAATGGCAATGGAGTTTCTAAGATAGCTATTCCAAGGAAACCTACTGAAACGCAAAATGACAAAAAGGTTACCCTCGGTTACACGATCATGGTGGTGGTAATTATGGCGCCGACTCACATTGCAAGCCAGCTGCACCGTATCAAAAATGGGGGCAAAAATTTTTCGAAAGCAATTTGGCTTATCTAAAGTATAGGTGCCCTCCAAAACATAGATATCCTCTCCAAAGCTACTAAATTTACCACTAACTACCTGACCAAATACTTGCTTCGCCGTACTGGCATAGTAAAACATCATGGACCATTTACCTAGATCACTATCGGAATGCCCTTGACCATGGCCAACGCTACTGAAAAATAGTGTGCAAGCTATGAGATATGATACTGGCATTAATTTTTGCATATGTTCACCTAAACGGCATTAAATATTCTGCGACAGAGAAATCCTTGGAAGTGAGGTGTAATGTCCCAAAAATTCTATTACAATGAATATATCTTTCATGAATAATAACTTTAGTGCAATGGCAATGAAAATCAAGGAGTATTTAGCAAAGCTATATCAATGGAATCCAGTCTACTATCGCATAGTACACAGCCTAAAAACTGCCCTGGCATGTTCCCTGGGCCTAATGCTAGAAAAATACTACAATTGGCCCTCAGGGCAATGGGTACCCATTACCATAATGGTAGTAATGAGTGCCCAGATTCACTTCGGTGGCGCTGTTCACAAGGCATCGATGCGCATGCTGGGTACCACCGCGGGAGTAATCATTACCATTTTCACACTACTTATCTTCGGAAATAATATCGGCATAATTCTGCTAACGGTGTTTATTTCCGTGATCTTTTTTACATACATTGCCAGCGGCCAGGATAATATTAGCTATGCAGGTACACTCGGTGGTGTCACCGTAATTCTAATTCTTGCCGGACAAAACGTGGGCATAACCGAAGCTCTACAGCGCGGTGGCTACATTGCCATAGGAATTATCATTGCCCTTTTGGTCTCAAGATTTATCTTTCCCTTTCACGCCCGGGATCATCTCAAATATCGTATTGTTACTACCCTGCGCAATCTTAGCAAACTCTATCTAATATCCATGGAATCTCAACTGGCCAACACCGCCGGCTACGAAAAACTCAATGCTAAAATACTGAAACATATCAATGAACAACCCAAGTTACTCCACGAAGCAAGAATTGGCAGCTTCACCATTGCCGCCCAAAAAAAGCTCCTTGGCGCAATCATCGAAAATGAGCAGACCATCGCTAAGCTGATCAATCTAAGCTACATTGCAAGAAGCGAGCCCGGCGCCCAAACCCTGATAGAAAAATATCACGGTTACCTAGCGCCCATAGAAAAAGTCATAGCTACCAACCTCAATTGCCTCGCTGATTACCTAGAGTACCATAAGTCTCTTGATGATTTTGAGGAAGTTGACACTCCTATCTTACAAATAGATCTAATTGCGGAAACTCTCAACAGCGGCTATGGGGGGCAGCAAATTATACTGCAAAGTTCCCTGCTCTTCGTTGCCAAACAACTACTTAGGGAAATAGATCGCAATAAAAATTTAATTACAAAAGTTAATGGAAAAAATTCATCCTATGTGGTATAAGGTAGTAAATTTTAAATAAATTTAATGGAGATAAACACAATGAAAAAAATCGTTTTTGCAGTTTCAGCACTATTACTTATCGGCACCTCAGCCTTTGCCGACACTAAGGTAGGAATTCTAAATTTAGAGGAGCTATTCTCTCAAACTAAGCAATTTAAGAACGCCGAAGAAACCCTTAAAAAGCAATTTGAAAAAGAGGAAGAGGAACTTAACAAAGATCAACAAAAATTACAAAAACTCACCGAGGATTTCAGCAAAAATAGTCCCACCATGAAGGAAGAGGACAAAAAAAACCAGCAAAAGAAAATCACCGAGGAGTACAAGAAACTTCAAGATAGCCAGATGAAACTTCAAAAGAAAGTTGGTGAAAAGTCTAATGCCCTACGTAAAGACCTAATGCAACAACTCGAAAGCGCTACGAAAAAAGTAGCCGAAGCAAATGGTCTCGACGCGATATTCATAAAGGGAGTGGCTGTATACAGTAAAGGGGAACTAGATATTACCCAAAAAGTTATAAATCAGCTTAGTAAAAAATAGTTTTCCAATTTTAATCTAGGCAGAAATTAACAGTTTCTGCCTATTTTTTTATGGCTAACCCTCGAATTTTTGTTCCCTTTACCCTAGCCACTCAAACATCCTGTCTTCTTAGCGCCGCTATCTCGCAACATTTAAAAGGTGCACTGCGGTTACAACGGGGAGATGAAATAACTCTATTTAACTCCCAGATATTGGGAGAATTTAGCGCAATTATCACGGATATGCACAAAAGTCAGGTGGAGGTTCGATTAGAAAAATTTATTCCCTATCACCGAGAATCTGAGCTCATTGTTAATCTAGGCCAGGGCATATCTCGCGGGGAAAAAATGGATTTCACCATACAAAAAGCGGTGGAATTGGGTGTTCACAGCATTACCCCGCTCTTTAGCACATACTGCAATGTTAAATTGGAGGGAGAGCGCCTAGCTAGGCGCTTGGCACATTGGCAAAACATTGCCATCAGTGCCTGCGAGCAATCGGGAAGATGTCTTGTTCCCCAAATCTTGCCGGCACAGCAAATGGAATCATGGTTCTTAACTCATTTAGAAAAAACAAAAATCATTTTCGACCCCCGGGCTACCCAGAAATTAAGTAGTCTAACAGGGGAACTGGGAGAAATCACCATTGCAATCGGGCCCGAAGGTGGTTTCAGCGACCATGAAATCATGGCCGCCCAAAATCATGGTTTTATTCCACTAACTTTGGGTAAAAGGATTTTACGCACCGAAACCGCAGCCCTCGCTGCCATGGGTGCTTTGCAAATGAAATTCGGTGATTTTTAGAATTTTTTTATTTGCAAACGTAGAATCTACAGGTATTATAAGCTTGCTTTGGGCCGTTAGCTCAGTCGGTAGAGCAGCGGACTTTTAATCCGTTGGTCCCGCGTTCGAGTCGCGGACGGCCCACCAATATAATAAAAGCTTCCAATCAAACTAAGAGTTTTGATATAATTCTTTTATCTTGTCTACAACATCATCAAAAACCTTCATGGGACTTTTGCAAAAACTAAACGGTTAATTATTATTCTCAATTGGTTAACTAAAATGAATAAAGTACCGATATCCGAGGATTCGCGGCAAGATCATCAACTCCCTGGCTTTATTTAGGAGAGTTTGTGTAGTAAAATTAATCTAATAAAGGATAAGAATTTCTTAACATAGATACACTAGATAGATAGCAAGAGATAATTAAATTATCAATTTGCCAATGCTTGTACAAGACAGAGGGAGGAATTATGAGAATATTAGTATATTCTTTAGGTAGGACAGTCTTTGCTATGTGCTTCTTACTTATATCGATTTATGGTTATGGAAATTAAGACTTCGGTTGACAAAGTAGTATAATTTTGCGTAGTTAAACATAAACCGAGGCTACTTATGAAACAAAAAGAACTAAGTGATATCAAACGTAAATTACGTCTACTAGAACATGCTAAAATCCTGGGCA
>JAVBML010000035.1:0-4870 GCA_031552655.1 Gammaproteobacteria bacterium | reverse complement strand
CACAAAGCATTTTTTTAAAGTAAATGCTTTGATCAATTGCTCAAATTTTGGATTAGCCTCCACCCCACTAAACTCAAACACTTCATGATTTCCCAAAGCACCCATTACTTGATCGTAGACTCCGTTATCTTTAATGCTACCACCTCCGTAAACCATAAGCACCTTTGCGCTATCCGGTATCTCCTGTGCCAATTTAGCTATCTGCCCTCGCCCAAATATTATTTTGGTTGGATTTTGTATGGTAAAATTTAGCAAAAAATACCTCCATTTTTAAAATGTGGATAAAAATTTTACAAAAATTTCATTGAAAATGGCATAGAGTAAAAATGCCACAATGCCCGAAGCGGGAATAGTCATCACCCAAGCTAGAATAACATTCTTAACCACCTTCCAATTAACCGCATTAAGCCCCCGGGATAAACCTACGCCAAATATCGATGAGGTAATAACGTGAGTTGTACTCGTAGGCAAACCAAAAGCCGATGCCGCCAAAACCACTCCTGCTGTGGATGTTTGTACGCAAAAACCATCGATGGGGCGTAATTTAACAAAATCGCTACCTACGGCCTTTATGATTCTCCAACCACCAATGGCGGTTCCTATGGATATAGCCATGGCACAGGAAAAAACCACTAACCAGGGAACTCTAAAGGTAGATAAAGCTCCGTAATTCAACAATGCCATAGTAATAATACCCATAGACTTTTGAGCATCGGCCGTACCGTGGGAAAAGGCCACAAAAGCTGCGGAGATAATTTGCAACTTACGGAATCCCTTATTTAACTTGTCCGGAGGCAATTTTCTAACGATCCACAGCAAAGCAATGATCATCCAATAGCCAATAAATAGTCCGGCCAATGGAGAAATAAATAGTGATAATATAATGGTCTTTATTCCCTCCCAGTGGAGTGAAGAAAACCCTATGTGGGCCACCGAAGCTCCAATAATTCCTCCAATAAGAGCATGGGTTGATGAGGAAGGAATGGCGAAGTACCAGGTAACCATCGACCACACAATGGCACCACTGATACCCGCTAAAATAACAATTTGCGTAATATCGCCGGCATTAACAATACCTTGCCCAATGGTTGCGGCCACCTTGGTGGAAATCATTGCTCCCGCAAAATTCAGAGTTGCGGCCATGACTATGGCTGACGGTATATTAAGAGCTCTCGTTGATACACAGGTAGCGATGGCATTGGCAGAATCATTAAATCCATTAACATAGTCAAATACCAATGCCACGGTAATAACTAGAACTAGAATCAATAATGTTGTTTCAGCCATTTTTAAGTACTACGCTTTCAAGAATATTACCCGTATCCTCACATTTATCGGTAATAAACTCTAGGTTCTCATAGATCTCTTTCCATTTAATTAGGCGGATGGGATCTTTTTCTTCCTCAAAGAGACGGCTAATGGCATCGGCTCTTACTCGATCGGCTTCATTTTCCAGGGAGTTAATTTCCACACAAAATTCCGAAATTCTCTTCGGCTCTTTTTCCAAAGAAGAGCAGGCTTTCTCTATGGTTTGACATGCTTTTAGAATAATAAATCCCAATTCCTTCGCTTCCATGGTGATTTTATCAATGTGATAGACAATGATATGCTGCGTTGAAGCATCAATGGCATCCATAATATCATCCAGAGCTGAAGCCAGAGAATAGATATCTTCGCGGTCAAAGGGGGTAATAAAGCTTCGATTTAATTTCCTAATGATCTCATGGGTCTGCAAATCACACCTATGCTCAATTTCCTTAATCAAGGTTTGACTTTTTCTTGGATCACCGAAATTATCCAGCATATCTTTTAAAACAAGAGCTCCATCGGTTATATTTTTTGCCATTTCCTTGAACATAACAAAAAATTTTTCTTCCCTAGGAATTAGATTGAACATCACTATCTCCAAACTTTAGATAGCAAAGTATATAGCATAATTTTTTAGCGGATGCCATGGCGACAATTAAAAAATAGTAATATTTACAAATATTTACTACATATTGCGTTATTTTGTTGCAATAACCACAAAATGTAGTATTATACCCCATGTTACCGAATTCCAGCGTAAGACAAATTTGCACTAATTATTAAAATATAAAATAACTTTTGAGGCTAGCCAATGTTCAATTTAATACGAAAAAGGGATGGAAGAACCACCAAATTTGATCCAAGAAAAATTACCGATGCGGTACTCAACGCGGCCCAGGCTGTGGGAGGTCATGACCATACCATGGCTTTGGAAATAACCACCCAGGTACTGCAGCTACTTAGGCAACAATTCAATGATAAAATATTTAGCGTAGAAGATGTGCAAGATGCCGTGGAAAAAATACTCATTGAAGGTGGCCACGCTAAAACAGCCAAGGCATACATTCTCTACCGTGCAGAAAGAACAAGAATCCGCGATGGCAAAACAAAATTAATGGACACGGTGGCTGATATTCTCGTAGAAACCGATCGGGAAAACGCCAACATTTCCAATTCTCCCTCAGCTAAAATGCTGCAAATTGCCAGCGCAGCATCACGTTCCTACTATCTAAATAGATTGATTCCCGAAAAACTATCCCTAGCTCACCAAAGAGGGGATTATCACATCCATGACCTAGATTTCTATGGCAAAACCTTAACTTGCATACAAATTCCCCTGGGAAAATTATTGAATGAAGGATTTAACAATGGCCACGGTTTCATAAGACCGCCTAAGCGCCCAGGATCCGCGACGGCACTTGCAGCCATTATCTTACAAAGTTCTCAAAATGATATGCACGGAGGCCAAAGCTTTGCGTTTTTTGACCGAGATATCGCCCCCTTTGTAAAAAATATCGATGACAATGAAACATTCCAAGCCATGGAGGCACTAATCTATAACCTCAATAGCATGCACAGCAGAGCCGGTGCCCAGGTACCATTTTCCAGCATTAATTTAGGAACGGATACGAGTGAAGAGGGACGTCGCGTAACAAAAAATTTACTACTCGCCTATAAAAGGGGCCTAGGCAGAGGAGAGGTACCAATTTTCCCCAACATCATATTTCGCATTAAGGAGGGCATTAACTACAATCCCGAAGATCCAAATTATGATCTATTCAAATTAGCCATCGAAGTAGCTTCTACACGTCTTAACCCCACTTTTAGCTTCATGGATTCCTCCTTTAATAGTATCCATGGAACGGAAGTAAGCTACATGGGGTGTCGCACCCGGGTAATTGCCAACCGCCACGGCGATGCCCTAAGCGAAGGCAGAGGTAACCTCAGTTTTACCACCATCAATCTACCACGCTTGGCCATTAAGGCAGGAACAAATTTAGAATTATTCTATGAAAACCTAGGCGCCCTATTAGAATTAGCTGCGGAACAATTACATCATCGCTATACAGTTCAAGCAAATCTCAAAGTAAAGGATATGCCATTTCTCATGGGTCAAGGTCTCTACATGGATTCAGAAAAATTAAAAAGTGGTGATACCATAGAGAAAGCCATTAAACATGGTACCCTATCAATTGGCTTCATTGGTTTAGCTGAAACTCTGGTGCAGCTTATAGGTAAACACCACGGAGAAGATGTCGATGCCCAGGTTCTTGGAACCAAAATTGTCGCTTTTATGAAGCAAAAGGTTGACGAACTCGCTGACCACTATGATCTAAATTACACACTGCTAGCTACTCCCGCCGAGGGACTATCGGGACGCTTCGTTAAATTAGATAGAAAAGAGTATGGCTCCATTCCAAGAGTGACAGATAAGGAATACTATAGCAATTCTTTTCACGTACCCGTGGGTTATAACATTAGCATCTATGATAAAATAAAAATCGAAGGTGTTTACCATAAATATGCCAATGCGGGGCACATAAGCTACATAGAGCTAGGCTCTCCTCCGATGCATAATTTTGAATCCGTAGAAAAAATTCTTAGGGCAATGAAGGAGGCAGATATGGGCTATGCTGGCATAAATTTCCCCATAGATTTCTGTGAAACCTGCAACAACACCGGTATCATTGATGAATCATGTCCCCTGTGCAATGAAAATAATATCAAAAGGGTACGTAGAATAACCGGTTACCTAAGTACCGTTGAGCGATTCAATGATGCAAAAAAAGTTGAATTGAAAGATCGCGTTACTCACCTTGAAAATTAAATGCGGAGTTACTGAATTTGCATATGGCCAGTGATACATTGTTGCTCACATCAAATATAGCTAAAATTAACCTGCGCATCGCTGGGATCGTTAAAGAAAGTGTCGTCGACGGTCCCGGCTTAAGATATGTAATATTTACCCAGGGATGCGAGCTACGATGTCCCGGCTGCCATAACCCCACTACCCATGATCCCTGGGGAGGCTACACTATGGAACTCGATAAGCTATGGCAATCCATTGGAGAAACAAAATTAATCGAAGGCATAACCTTTTCCGGCGGCGAACCATTTATGCAAGCAGCTGCCTGTGCCGTTCTCGCAAAATTAATCAAAAAAAATCTTCCGCCACTAAATATTGTAACTTACAGTGGCTACTACCATCACCAACTACTAGCCATGGCTAAGGTAGATTCCGATATTAGAGATTTTTTGCAGCTAACGGATATCCTCATCGATGGCCCCTACGATGTCCAGCAAAAGAACTCTAGCCTAGCCTTCCGAGGCTCAACAAATCAGCAAATAATTAATCTAACAAAAAACTAGACTTACGCTTTTCTAGATTGAACACAATAAATTGAACATCAGGGTAATTATTTTCCAAATTATAGGGCATTGACTTTTTATGAATATAAAACTAAAGTAGTATAAAATGTTCAATTTACAATTATGGCCGTAAAACGAGAAAATACTAAAAAATCAATTTTGGAAGCTGCTCGGTTTTTATTTGCTAAGTTCA
>JAVBML010000082.1:0-12276 GCA_031552655.1 Gammaproteobacteria bacterium | reverse complement strand
AGCTTCTGCCACTACCCAGATACAACTTCACCGCATTTATTTTAAATTCTTTGTCATAACTCCTACTTCTTGTTGCTCTCATCTTTACCTCAAATAAAATAAATCATTATACTTTATCTTTATTCGAAGTCTCTATTTTATAGTAGCAAGATCAGTGCTCTCCTCCCCCTATCAGTAATCCCTTATTCTCATCGGCGATGATATTAGCAGATTCTAGAACTTCCACCGGCTCCAATCTGGCATAGACCGTAGTTCCCACTATCCCTCCCGCTATATCGCGGCTAATGATCAAAGGATTTATTACTTTGATACCTAGGATATCACTATTGATAGCCGATCCCGCTAGACTTCCCACATAATATTTTCCCTCTACTCTAAAGTTCTCTAACGTTAAATTCTCTATTTTATTTCGCCAATGTCTTCTTCCCTGGATTCTCCCAAATAACCCCACATATTTTTCATCGGGACGGTGAATATATAAATTTTTAATGGCATAGCCATTGCCATCAAAGTCTCCCGAAAACGGCATGTTCTTTTCATCATCCTTCAACGGCTCAAATCCTCTACCTCCATTCCAACTTCTAGTATTATCAGCGTCAACATCCTGGCTCAAAGCATAATCTCCAGATAAAAATATATCCATATTTTGTAAATCTTCCACATTATTCACTAGTGCATATACTGTTAATCTCTCTCCCAACCTTTTAATTTCAATTGCTCGACGAAACAAATAATCTTCGCCATAATAATATTTATGTTCTCCCTTCTTCGGTTGTGGTTGATAGTAGATTCTGATTTTTCCTTGACCCAGCATCTTTATCTGAGGTTCCTCGCCCTGAAATTTGATCGTCCCCTCACATATCTTTTTAGCCCCCGGTTCCATACCAGCCTTCAAAGTTAAATTACTACCGTCGGCCATGGTTAACTTTGAGTCTTTGGGAAATACAATGTTACCCTTCGTCTGTAATACTAGACTCTCCTTTCTTTCCCAGTTTAATTCTCCCTGTATCACTAAATCCCGATCCCCCAGGGTCTTGCCGGGGAAATAGCAGATCTCATCCTGGCACTCCACCTCCTTGAGTTTTTCTCCATTTAGATAGATAATTCCCTCTTCAGCACTGGAGATAAAAGCCGGACATAGAACACCGAAATTAAAAATAATGGGGATTAAAATTAAAAAATTCTTAGTGTAGGATTTCATGGTGCACCTCTCTTTTTTGTTACCATGTAACATAGTAAATGCTTCTAGTTGGATAATAACCACTATTTTTACATCATTTCAACTAGTGATTTTCACTATAGCACATTTCCTTCGGTATTCACAACTTACTTACCTTATTTCATGATAATTAATAAGTACATGGTTCTACCCAAAGATGATCGATACCAATAGGAAAAATAAAACATGATAAATCGCTATCTACACAAAAAATGAGACAAATTTGTATCCTAGATTAACCTAAGCTCAAGGGAAATTCTTCGATGGATTGATATGCTGAATCGAATATACAACCACATTGACATAATATAGAATTAATAAAATTTATCACGACCATGAAAACCTTCAATTTCTCCACTGTATTGGTGCCGGCAAGAGGAATCGAACCTCCGACCTACTGATTACGAATCAGTTGCTCTACCAACTGAGCTATACCGGCGTGGTTATCATTCTAATTATATTTAAGCAAAAATCAAATATTAGAAAAAACCAGGTCAACGGACTTAATGGATAAATAGCTACTGTTTTTCTCATAGCCATGCTAGAATATTAGCAAAACTGATGAAAAAATAGCTCATGGATACTCTAACTTATCTAGGCAGCAATGGCACCATTTTTATAACTCTAATAGCTATCCTTGGATTGGTCATGGGTAGTTTTATCAATGTATTGATTTACCGTATCCCCATCATGCTAAAAAATGAATATCAAAGGGAACTAGCGAGCCACATTTCTCCACTGGAAAATCCTCCTCAACAGCAGTTCAATGTGGCGATACCAAAATCCCATTGTCCCCAATGCAAACATTTCATTCCGTGGTTTCACAACATTCCTCTAATCAGTTACCTAGTACTTCGGGGTCACTGTGGCCATTGCCGAAGTAAAATACCCCTGCGCTATCTCCTGGTGGAAATAATCAGTACCCTGGCAACCTGTCTCATCGGCCTCCATTTTGGAGCTACTCCAAAAACCATGGCACTATTTTTTCTAACCTGGGGATTAATTGCCATTATCTTCATTGATCTAGAGCACCAAATAATTCCCGACTATCTCTCTCTGCCATTGCTTTGGCTGGGGTTACTAATAAACACAGCAAATCTTCTTATATCACCTGCGGAAGCTATAGTAGGAGCAGCCCTTGGCTATGTCTCCCTATTTTCCATTGCCAAGATTTTCAAAGTGCTGAGAAATATAGATGGCATGGGCCATGGAGATTTTAAATTATTGGCAGTCTTCGGCGCCTGGTTTGGCTGGAAAATTCTCCCCTCCATTGCCCTCTATGCATCCTTAGCAGCTACCCTGGGGGGACTCTTTCTAGTGGTTTCAAAAAAAATGAAATTTCAAGAGCCAATGCCCTTTGGTCCCTATCTGGCTACGATTGGTTGGCTACTAATATTCTGGATTTGATCCATGCTAAAAATCGGCCTAACCGGAGGAATTTGCTGTGGTAAATCAATGGTTAGTAAATATTTTACCTCCCTCAGTGTTCCCGTTTTAGATGCTGATAAAATAGCCCATGATCTCACCGAACCTGAAAATAGCTGCCATGGAAAAATCATAAATCACTTCGGAAAAAGCTTTCTAAATCCAGATGGTACTCTCCATCGAAAAAAAATACGCAGCATAATTTTCACCGATGAAACTGAACGACGTTGGCTAGAGGATCTACTTCATCCACGCATTAGAGCTGCGATGCTAGCAATGATGAAAACCATTGCAGCACCCTATGTCATCCTAGCCATTCCGCTGCTCCTCGAAACCCGCTATACCATTAAAACTGATCGCATATTGCTAGTGGATTGTACTTTAGCCAATCAAATCAAGCGACTTACCCAAAGGGACCGAGAAACTAGACAATTAGCTAAGAGAATCGTGCAATCCCAAGCTAAGCGCGCTCTAAGATTGGAAATAGCAGATGACATAATATATAACAATGGCTCTACTATTCTGCTGCAAAAAACCATTAATTTCTTACATAATTACTATTTAAGCATCGCTAAGAAATATGATACAATGCTACAACTTTGATATGGACAGATGCCATGATTTTTGAACAACCACTCAGTGAGCATGCCAGACTTTGTTTGCGTCTCGAGTATCTATTTACCCATCTAGATTATTATTTTCGAATAACACGAGATGATCATCAAACCATAAAAACTCTCCTAGAAATATTACAAACCATAGATCGCCCCGATCTGAAAAATAAATTCCTACAAAATCTCATACAATATCAGCACAATCTATCTTCCCTGGAAAAAATTGCGGGCATTGATAAAAAAAAGTTAGAAGACACACTGAAACAATTGGATGTTCTTATCAATGAACTACACAGCAATCAAAAAAAAATAGGCCAGGAATTAAGGGAAAATGAATTTCTAAATTCCATACAACAGCGCATTTATACCCCGGCGGGAACCTGTGGTTTTAACATACCAGCCTATCAACTTTGGCTACAGTTAGACTCCAATGAAAGAAATGATCAACTAGGAAGTTGGTTAGATCAACTATCACTAACTAAAAATGTAGTAGAGCTATCTCTAAAACTAATTCGCGAAAGTAATCTTTTCAAAAATAACATTGCCCATCGCGGTTTTTATCAATGTAATCTAGATCCCAATGTTACCTACCAAATTATCAGAATTGCCTTGGAACCAATGGAAAAACTTTTCCCCGAAATCAGTGTAGGGCGCTATCGCCTAGCAATTCATTTCTTTATTCTAGACATCAATGGTGGCGATCAGCAAAGTGCAGATAGCATAGAATTCAAAATATCCTGCTGCAAAGTATAGGAAATTAGTAATATTCAGCAAAGGTGGGAATCATTGCTACGGCATCATGGGGATTAATTTCCACAGTAGCATAGCCATACTTTTCCACACTAATCAACGGACCATGCATTCTTCCTAGGGATAAATTACTAGCTATTAAATTATAGTATCTACCCGAAGGCAATCCAGTTTCCAAACGTCGCTTTAGAGGTTTATCTGTAGCATTAATTATCACAAAGCCTTCAGCCGCTACATACTGCTTTGCCTTTTCACTTACTCTGGCGAAGGCAATTTGATTACCATTTGTCCATAAATGAGCTACTCCCAAAGCATCTTTGACCTTGCTGTGAAATAGCACCATATTAGCAATGGCATCCCACCGATGTTGAGCTACCCAGGGAGAATCTCTATCAAAACATGTACACCTACCATTCTGCCACACTAACTGTTCCGGAATAGCATCATCATGACTCGTAAATCTAAAGCTGGACATTATCTTGGGCACTCCAAAGGGCCAAGCCAACATAAAAATATAGGCCAAGACATAGGCATTATGTTGCATAGATTTATAGTTTAGCATATTCACCATCATTCTTTCGGTATCATGGTTATCGATAACTGCAATGGTGCGATTCTCCGGATAGTGTATCCACGAACTACCAAAGGAATAGGCAGCTAGTTTTTCTAGGCTGTTATCTCTCTCCCTAATGGCATCTGCCAAAAATTCTCCATATTTAAAAGAGGTAACATAGCCAACTTTAAAATATTTCTCCATAAAACTATGGAGATCTATACCCATGGGAGCATTGGCATAGTACTCCTGGTAAATAAATGGCCTAGAATTATCATGAATACGTAATCCTTGAAATATTTTTTCAATGGCTTTCATACTTAAATGCTTTGCGGCATCTAAGCGAAAACCATCAACTCCCAGGGCAAGAAGATGGGAAATATATTTACGTATAATACCCACCACATGATTATTTTTTAAATTCAGTTTGGGTAGATTTAAAAAATCATAGTGCTCCAGGTGCCATACTCCCTCTAAAGTGGCATAATCATCGTTGGATATTTGTTTATTCCCACCATCATCAAAATGGTAAAAATCATCATACTCATAGAAATCACCATCATCATTCAATGGTCCGTAGTGATATTTAGAAAATTTAGTACCATTGGTACCAACAAGTTGAGATTCTTCCAGAGAAAAATCTGCCATGTGATTTATAACTAGATCTACGTATACCTTAATATTATATCCATGGCAAAAATCCACCATTTTTACAAAATCCTCTGGGGTACCATAAAAATGACTTAGTTTATAGCTAACTGGCTGGTAAACTGCCCACCAGGGATTACCTTTTCTAAGAACAAATTCCTGGGGAGGTGAAATTTTAATGGCATCGTAGCCATGTTCCGCAAGAAATGGTACTTCATGCATGATATCCAGCCATCGCCAGCCAAATAATACTAAAATAGAATTAGGTGCCATGGGATAGCTATCATCCAATGAGTCAAATTTCAAACGATCCTTTTCATCATAGCGGATAAGCTTGTCGCCCATATATAAAATTTTTTTCGACAGCTCCAAAGCCAAATTTTGCATGATTTTTAAATAAATAGCCTGGGCACTCTGATCTTGTTTAATTTTATTCACATCGATGATCAATACCGATGTCTCTTCGATGGCAGTTACCGTCGCCGAACGAGGTTCATGGGTAATAATTGCCATCTCTCCAATAAGATCACCGCTATTTAGTACACCTAGTTTTATGGTTTTGCCGGAAATTTCACTTTTCTTCGTGGCAACAACTTTCCCCTTAGTAATTAGATAGCACTCTTGACCCGCAATGCCCTCACTTAGTAACACCTGTCCCGGGGTAAACATTTTTTGTTTAGATATCTGGGAAATATAAACCCACTCGGACTCCGTAAGGTTGTGAAACATAGAACTAAATTTGACCTGCTGTAAGTCTACTCCGTTGTCCATAGATGCACTCTCCCTTGAACTAAGTAAATTTCACAAAACAAATAACTTCTAAGATTCTAGAGTCCTTTTAACCAAGACAGACTTATATACTTCTATGTGATCACCAACTTTTGCATCATTGTAATTCTTAATGCCAATGCCACATTCCATACCCTGGCGCACCTCCTGCACATCCTCCTTAAATCTACGTAGGGATTCAATTTCTCCCTGGTGAACCACAATATTGTCCCTTAGCAACCTAATTAAAGCTCCTCTTCGAACCATACCTTCTAAAACCATGCAACCAGCAATGGTACCAAACTTAGAAGATCTAAATACTTCCCTAATTTCAACAACTCCCACATTCTGCTCTTCGTACTTTGGACTAAGCATACCCGTTAAAGCTGCTTTAATATCATCAATCAATTTATATATTATACTATAGTAACGTAGATCTACACCCTCTTTTTCCACAATATTTTTAGCAGCAGCATCAGCTCGCACATTAAAACCCACTACGATACCATCGGAAGCTAGAGCTAAATTAATATCAGATTCGGTAATACCACCCACTCCACTGGCTACCACATTAACTTTGACTTCATCAATGGTAAGTTTGGTCAGCATCTCGCTGATAGCTTCGGCGGAACCATGCACATCAGCTTTTAATACTATATTTAGAACCTTCGTACCCTGTTCCTGCATCCTGGTCAAAATATTCTCTAATTTGGCGGTACGTTGCTTTGCTAATTTAACATCGCGATATTTACCCTGGCGAAATAGGGCAATTTCTCGAGCTTTCCTCTCATTTACTGATACAATTACCTCGTCACCGGAGCTGGGTACACCAGACAACCCTAAGACCTCTACGGGAATTGAAGGTATTGCCTCGGTAATTTTCTTCCCCAAATCATCAAACATTGCCCTAACGCGCCCATAGTGTAAACCTGCTAGCAAAATATCACCTTGGCGTAAAGTGCCACGCTGCACCAAAACCGAGGCAACGGGGCCATGACCTTTATCAAGATGTGCTTCAATTACCACCCCATGGGCTAAACAATTAACGGGAGCCTTTAAATCCTGCATCTCAGCTAAAACTAAAATAGCTTCCAATAAATCATCAATACCTTTCCCTGTCTTAGCAGAAATCCCCTGGAACATAGTATCCCCACCCCATTCCTCGGGTACAATGCTGTATTTTGTCAATTCGGTCTTAATTTTTTCCGGATCTGCTTCGGGTTTATCTATTTTATTAATTGCTACTATAATTGGAACACCGGCAGCTTGAGCATGCTGTACCGCTTCCACGGTCTGGGGCATAACTCCATCATCAGCTGCCACAATTAATATCACAATATCAGTGCACTTGGCTCCCCGAGCTCGCATAGCTGTAAATGCTTCGTGTCCCGGCGTATCTAAAAAGGTAATCATGCCCCGAGCAGTATTAACATGATAGGCGCCAATGTGCTGAGTAATGCCCCCCGCTTCTCGAGTAGCAACCTTTGTACGTCGAATATAATCCAAAAGAGAGGTTTTACCATGATCCACGTGACCCATGATAGTAACTACCGGAGCCCTTCTAACCATTTCTCCTACGTCAAGCTCCTCGGTCATAATCAAATTTTCTTCTAGGATAGTCTCCTTAACCAATTTTACTTTGAAACCCATCTCTTCGGCAACCAAAGCAGCGGTATCTTGGTCAATAACCTGATTAATAGTTGCCATAGCTCCCATCTGCATCATGGTCTTAATAACTTCCGTAGCTTTAATGGCCATTTTTTGCGCTAGATCTGCTACCGTTAGAGTTTCAGCGATGCTAATTTCCCTGGTGGTAGTTTGCGTAGCAGGAATCTGCTGTTCCACAGCTTTTTCCTGGGATTCCACCTCCTTAGCTTTAAAAGAAATATTTTTCGAAGGACGCTTGGTAACTTGCTTAACCTCAACGGGTGATCTTTTTTTGGAAATGTCCTGTCGAGCTCCATCGCTACCAACTCTCCCCTCATCTTGTTTACTTTTCTCCCTATCCATTTGTTTATAGTTTTCTCCATCAATACCACCTGGCTCCAATTTCCTATGTGCCTTTGTTTCCTCAACTTTAATTTCTCTGTCAGCATCATAGTGTGCCCTACGTTTCAAAACTTTAACGCTAATGGCATTTTTGGATTGCGTAGCAGAATTTGATTTTTTTAAAGTTAGGGTTGGGGCAGATTCAGCAGTGGTGGTATGGGATGATTTTAAATGTCCCAGTAAAAGATTTTTCTGTTCATCGCTGATAGTCTGGGTAATATCAGTTATATTAATACCAGCATCCTTAAAACGAGCCAATAGAGCCCGAGCAGGGATACCTACAACTTTAGCTAACTGTTCTACTGTAATATCTGCCATGCAACTACTCTATAGTTTTTATTATCTAATCTTTTGTATCAAACCAATGTTGCCGCGCTGCCATAATCAGCTTAGCGGCATCATCACTACTTAATTCTTCGATGTCGCTTAAATCATCAACGGCCTGATCAGCCAAATCATCTCTGGTAATAATACCCTTACTTGCTAAAACATAGGCAAGGTGTCTGCTCATGCCATCCAATTCCAATAAATCCTTAGATGGCTCCGTCACTCCCACTTCTTCTTTACTGGACAGCGTAATTTCCAACAATACATCACGGGCACGATTTTTAAGTACTTCGGCCAAATTTTTATCAAAACCATCAATCTCTAGTAAATCCTCAATGGGCGCATAGGCAATATCCTCTAAGGTATGAAACCCCTCCTGTACCAAAATATCCGCCAGATCCTTATCCACGGATAAATTTTCCACAAAAATATCACTCAAGTTTTTTACATCTTCATTGGCCTTACTTTCCGTATTCATGGGGCTAACTACACTTAGCTTCCACCCCGTTAGTTCGCTAGCTAATTTAACATTTTGCCCATTGCGACCAATGGCCAATGCCAATTGATCCTCCCTAACCACTATTTCCATACTCTTCTTATCTTCATCAACAACAATGGATAAAATTTCCGTTGCTACCATGGCATTTACTACTAACTGCGCTGGATCATCATCCCACAGAATAACATCTATGCGTTCTCCTCCTAGTTCATTGGAAACATTCTGCACTCGAGAACCACGAATACCTATGCATGCTCCAATGGGATCAATGCGGCCATCGTTGGTTTTTACGGCAATCTTAGCTCGAAAACCAGGATCCCGAGCCACCCCCTTAATAGATATGATCTCCTCATTTATCTCCGGGACTTCAAGCTTAAATAGTTCCACCAGCATCTTTGGAGAAGTTCTACTCATAACTAGCAGCGGTCCCTTGGTATCCTCACGTACCGTAATTAAAATACCCCGCACACGATCGTGCAGACGCAGTGCCTCCTTGGGTAACATACCATCACGTAAAATTATCGCCTCAACTCCACCACTCACTTCCAAAATAATATTATCCCGGGTAACCTTTTTCACTACTCCCATGATCATAGTATCAATCAACTTCCTGTAGTGCTCAACAATATCATTTCTTTCCGCTCGTCGTATTTCGCGCATAATAACTTGCTTAGCCAATTGCGCCGATACTCTACCAAATTCAACGGATTCAATGGATTCCTCAATCACATCCCCAATTTCCAATTCGCCATTAATAGTTTTGGCCTTAGATAGTGCTATTTGCTTACCGGGAAACTCCACCATGTCATCATCAACTACCACTGTCCAGCGCCTAAAACTCTCGTAATCTCCCGTTTTACGATCAATGGTAACTTTAATATCAACTTCCTCCTGATATCGTTTAGCAGTAACCGCCTCGAGAGCACATTCGATGGCACCAAAGATTACCTCTTTAGCCATGCTTTTCTCATTGGATACTGAATCTACTACTAGCAATATCTCCTTGTTCATATACCTTTACCTTAAAAATCTGAAATTAATTTAGCTTTACTAATATCTGATATTTTAAAATCAACATCCCCATTAGCCACCCGTAACCTCACCGTATCATCATCCACAACTAACAATCTACCAATATGACGTTTACATCCTTCATATTTTTTAAATAAAAATAGCTCGACCATATGATTTACATAGTGCTCATAGTGTTTCAAAGTAAATAGACCGCGGTTTAAGCCACAGGAGGAAACTTCCAAGGTATAATTACCAGAAATTACATCCTCCACATCCAGCAAAGCCCCTACCTGCCTACTCACTTTTTCACAATCATCTAACGTTATACCTTCCCCCCCATTTTCTTCGGATCCATCAATGTAGATGCGTATCATAATCCCCTGGGAACCGATACCACAAATCTCAAGGTGCCATAAAATATACCCCATACCCTCAATTACCGGAGTAATCAATGCCAATATTCTATGTCGTTCCACTGCCATGGCAACCTAACGCTATTTAAAAATAAAAAAATGGGCAAAAAGCCCATTTTCTAAGAACAGAATATCTTTGTATTTTATCCACTACTATGGAATTAAGTTGTGTTTAACCCTAACACGTCTCTTACCCATAGGAAATAGTAAATATCTTATTAATTTACATAATTTCAAATACAATACCATCAGTATCCATATTAAAAGTAATCATTAAAATCTGTCCTTCTCCAATTAATTTGGTAGCGGGGATAGGATTTGAACCTATGACCTTCGGGTTATGAGCCCGACGAGCTACCAGACTGCTCTACCCCGCGATCAAATATCAACGAATGCATTATATAGTCTAATGAGATATAAATTCAAGTATAAATTGGTAAATTTTATGAAAAAACCCAAATGAAAGATATCACCCTCTCCATGGTGATCGTTCTAAACCTTAGAAAGGCAGTAAAAAATACCACTCATGTGGAGGGAGTTATTGCACCTTTTTGATAGCTAAAGTCAAATTTATTTATTAATTGTTTTTTATTAACATCTTAAAAATCCAATAAACACTGGTTACGTATTTACCATCCTTGCACAATTTAATTGCGTGCTTTATGCACTCTTTGCGATTTTTAGGCATGGGTAGGTTTTCATCTTTCCACGGAGATAGCTCATAGTACTTAGCATATAAACCATGCCTATTTGCAATGTTTTTCCACGGCTTAGACCCTCCAGCAAAGTGCAAGAAAACAACATCATTGCTTTTATTTCTCGTCGAAAATACATTAAATTTTTTCGTCAAAAATAACACTCTATTTTCCAAAACAACGTTTAAAACATCTTGATCGGGAAATCTATATCTTCTTTTTGAAATAATCTCATTAAAATGGAATAGCACATCGTCATCATGCCATCTCCTTACGTTAATTAGCATAACGCCAGAATTAAAGTAATTTTTATAGCATCCCAACCCCAGCTCGGAAATATAATTTGGTAATTTTGAAACAACTGCGTAGTCGATGCACGCTGCGATCACGTAGTTATCAATGCATTGATTAAGTAGCTCATCTATGCCACCGTTACATATAATATCTGCATCTAAATATAGAATTTGCGTGGCTATGCCCTTTAAAATTGAAGGGATAACTAACCTATAATACATGGATATCGGCAAATGCTTCAAGATCTGATATTCTGAAAAAATATTATCATCGAAAATATGGATAGTAAGCAAGTTACCATTCATACTCAACTCTTTTATTTTATCTAAATTATCGCCACTAATAGATGTCGTACATATGTGAAAATGTAAACTTCGATTCGGATTGTTGAAAATAATAGATACCATCGAAATGACTGTGGGCTTGATGAAATTATCATCTATGGCAAATGCAATATGTAAATCACAGTCACGATTCGAACCGGAAAAAACAACTATTTCTTCCTTGACAAATGAATTCACCTTCATAGCGCGCTTATCTATTAAAATATTTATGGCCTCTAGCTTAAAAGACAAAGCTCATCTTTACAATAATAATTTTACTATTAGGACAATTACCCACCACTTGCGTAGAACCAGCTGCACCGAGTAACCACGGTGGCTTTGATTTTTTAATTTCTAATGGTGCCACTGACATGGCTTTGAATAACTCCATGGGCCTAAGTATAAAGAAAGCATCCGCTGCTTTAAAGCCAACTCCGATTATTCAATAGAAGTACAAAGAAACAAAGATCTACGCACTCTGAGTTGTTTTCAGAGGAGCACATAGAAAATCGGGTTAAATTATTATTAGTATCAACGCCTTACAGTTTTTTTAGTACGCCGAGATTTTGAAACTTTACCGTATCCTCTAGTTTTTTGACGACGAGAGCTACTGGGCATTGCTTTTTCGGATGGTAGTCGCCATTCTTGCTCTCCCTGTTGAGTCATTTGTACCATGGAAATCTTA
>JAVBML010000006.1:0-15825 GCA_031552655.1 Gammaproteobacteria bacterium | reverse complement strand
GAGGGCAAGAGAAAATGGCGGAGAGATTTGAGAGGACGAAACCACATATAAATATAGGGACGATAGGTCACGTGGATCATGGTAAGACGACGTTGACGGCGGCATTGACGGTGGTGCTATCGAGTAAGTTTGGAGGAACGGCGAAGAAATTTGCGGAGATAGATAATGCCCCGGAGGAGCGAGAGCGAGGTATAACGATAGCGACGTCGCACGTGGAGTATCAGACGGAGAAGTATCACGTAGCGCACGTAGATTGTCCTGGGCACGCGGACTATGTGAAGAACATGATCACAGGGGCGGCGCAGATGGACGGAGCCATATTGGTGGTGAGTGCGGCGGATGGACCGATGCCACAGACGCGGGAGCATATATTGCTGGCGAGGCAGGTTGGTGTACCGAAGATAGTGGTATTTTTGAACAAAGCGGATATGGTGGATGATCCGGAGCTATTGGAGCTAGTGGAGATGGAGATAAGGGAATTATTGAAGCAGTATGATTTTCCCGGAGATGAGACGCCCATTGTGGTGGGTTCAGCACTGAAGGCATTGGAAGGAGAGCAAAGTGCATTGGGAGAGGAGGCGCTATTGAAGTTAGCGAAGACCATCGATGAGTATTTTGAGATACCGGAGCGTCCAAAGGACAAGCCATTTTTGATGCCGATAGAGGATGTATTTTCGATTCCTGGTCGAGGTACGGTGGTGACGGGGAGAGTGGAGCGAGGAACGGTCAAGGTAGGAGAGGAGATAGAGATAGTAGGAATCAAGGCGACGCAGAAGACGACGTGTACGGGTGTGGAGATGTTTAGGAAGTTATTGGATCAGGGTGAGGCGGGAGATAATGTGGGTATATTGCTCCGAGGTACGAAGAAGGAGGATGTGGAGCGAGGGCAGGTATTAGCGAAGCCAGGTACGATAACACCGCACACGAAGTTTGAGGCGGAGGTATATGTGCTATCGAAGGAAGAGGGAGGAAGACACACACCATTTTTCAAGGGTTACCGCCCACAGTTTTACTTTAGGACTACGGACGTTACGGGGGCGGTGGAGTTACCGGCGAATGTGGAGATGGTGATGCCTGGAGACAATATAAAGATGGAGGTGACATTGATAGTTCCGGTGGCTATGGAGGCTGGGGTGAGGTTTGCCATTCGCGAGGGTGGTAGAACCGTCGGGGCCGGGGTCGTTTCTAAAATTTCTGAGTAGGTATATGGTGTCTTCGATAAAAAATAATCAAAAAATTCGCATCAGACTTAAGGCCTTTGATCACCGCTTGATTGACCAGGCAACCCATGAAATTGTGGAAACAGCTAAGCGTACCGGTGCTCAGATTCATGGCCCCATTCCATTGCCTAACAAAATTGAGCGATTAACCATTTGTATTGGTCCAAACATAGATAAGGATGCGAGAGATCAATATGAAATTCGTACCCATAAGCGACTTTTGGATATACTTTTTCCAACCGATAAAACCGTTGATGCGCTTATGAAATTAGATTTAGCTGCCGGTGTAGATGTGCAAATTAGTTTAGACTAAATGAGATATTAACATGATGCTTGGTTTAATAGGTAAAAAGTGTGGTATGACAAGAATATTTTCCGATGATGGTAGCAGTATGCCTGTAACCGTTGTTGCAGTTTTGCCCAATCGCATTGTGCAGGTTAAAACTAAGGAAAATGATGGCTATGACGCCATTCAAATTACCACGGGAACGAAGAAAGCTTCTCGTTTAAATAAGCCCCTGGCCAATCATTTTGCTAAAGCAAAGGTTGGCTCCGGAGATATTCTCTGGGAGATGCGTTTAGTAAAAGGTAATGAGGGCTTTAGCATGGGTTCAGAAATTACCATAGATATTTTTAAAACTGGACAGATAGTTGATGTGTCGGGTATCACCAAGGGCAAGGGTTTCGCCGGAGTAATGAAGCGCTATCACTTTGCCGGTGGCTTTGCAACTCATGGTTGCTCCGTATCTCACCGCGTGCCAGGTTCCATTGGTCAGCGGCAAACTCCCGGTCGCGTATTTAAGGGAAAAAAGATGGCTGGACACCTGGGTAATGTAAAACGTAGTATTCAAAACCAAAAAATTGTTAAAATCGATGGTGAACGTAATCTAATCATGATTCAGGGTGGAGTTCCCGGAGCTCCCGGAGGTTATGTTGTTGTTAAGCCTGCCGTTAAATATATGAGGAGGAATCATGGAAATTAAAGTAATAAATTTTAGTGCCAGCGCTTCCCCTGGAGAAGCTATTAATTTTAGCGAAGAGATTTTTGCGCGGGAATTTAATCAGCCTCTTATTCACCAAGTGGTGGAGGGTTATAGGGCCGCAGGACGTAGTGGTACTAAAGCGCAGAAGAGTAGGTCCGAAGTAAGTGGCGGCGGCATAAAACCTTGGCGTCAGAAAGGGACAGGTAGAGCACGAGCGGGTACCATTCGTAGCCCTATTTGGAGAAGTGGCGGCGTTGCCTTTGCAGCTAAACCTAGAGACTTTTCCCAAAAAATTAATAAAAAAATGTATCGAGGTGCAATTTGCTCTATTCTTTCGGAGTTAATACGCCAGAATCGTTTGCTAGTAGTTGATAACCTTAGTACCACAGGTAAAACCAAGGACTTTGCAAAAAAACTTAAAGAGTTAAATCTAAAGGACGTTCTAATTATAACGGAGCAATTTGATGCACCATTATACCTAGCATCTCGCAATTTACCCATGGTGGAAGTTTGCGATCTTAGTGGCATTAATCCGCTAAATTTGATAGGGTTTGATAAAGTTTTATTTACAATGGATGCATTAAAAAAAGTTGAAGAGAGATTATTAGCATGAAAATAGATAGAGCAACGAAGATTATCATGGCTTCCCGGTTATCTGAAAAATCTACGAGAGTACAGGTAGATCGTCAGTATGTGTTCCAGGTATGCAATCGTGCTACCAAGAATGAAATAACCCAAGCTATTAATCAATTATTTAATGTAGATGTGGAAAGTGTTAGAGTTATTAATATGAAGGGTAAGAAGCGTAGTTTTAAAAATATTGCCGGTAGATTAAATAATTGGAAAAAGGCATATATTACAATTAAAGAAGGACAATCGATTAATTTTAGCGGTATTTAATTTATGGCAGTTATTAAAACTAAACCAACTTCTCCGGCACGTCGTTTTGTGACCAAGGTTGTCAATCCGGAACTACATAAGGGTAAGCCTCACTCTCCGCTTTTGGTTGCTAAGCAAAGAGGTAGAGGAAGTGCTCGCAATAATCTAGGAAGGCAAACCGTTAGGCACCATGGTGGTGGTAGCAAAAGATTCTATCGAGTTATAGATTTTAGACGTCTTAAAGATGGAGTTCCTGCGGTGGTGGAACGCTTGGAATATGATCCAAATCGTTGCCCATATATAGCTTTGGTTTTATATCGAGATGGTGAACGTAGATATATTATTGCTCCCAAGGAGTTAAAAGTTGGTGATGAAATATTATCAGGTAATGACGTTCCTATTAAAATTGGCAATTGCTTACCGCTAGCTAATATTCCCGTGGGAGCCATTGTGCATTGCATAGAGATGAGGCCAACCAAGGGGGCGCAGCTGGCACGTACAGCGGGTACTTTTGCCCAGATTGTTTCCCGAGAAAATAACCATGTTACGTTGCGCTTGCGTTCAGGAGAAATAAGAAAGATTCTGGCGAGCTGTAGAGCTACCATTGGTGAGGTATCCAATGCGGAACATAATCTAAGATCTCTGGGAAAAGCGGGAGCTTCTCGTTGGCGTGGTATTAGACCTACGGTTCGAGGTGTTGCCATGAATCCCGTTGACCATCCCCACGGTGGTGGTGAAGGTAGAACATCCGGTGGTCGACATCCGGTTACACCCTACGGTAAACCCACCAAGGGATATCATACGCGACGTAATAAACGTACTAATTCGATGATTATTCGCAATAGACATGTTAAGTGAGGATAAATTAAAGTGCCACGTTCGGTAAAAAAAGGGCCATTTATAGATGTACACTTATTAAAAAAAGTGGAGGCTGCCCAGGCTATAAAAAGCAAAAAGCCTATTAAAAGTTGGTCTCGTAGATCCATGGTTATACCGGGAATGGTAGGTTTAACCATAGCTATTCACAATGGCAAGGATCATATGCCAATTTTTGTTACGGAAAATATGGTGGGGCATAAGTTGGGAGAATTTGCACCAACCCGTACTTTTAGGGCGCATTCGGGAGAACGCAAGGCTCAGAAAGAGAGTGGTAGAAAGTAGTTAAAGATAGATAAATTTTAAAATACAAAACAATGGAAACTATAGCTAAACATAAACACGCACGATCTTCGGCACAGAAGGTGAGATTGGTTGCTGATCAAATTCGAGGATTATCAACTAGCCGCGCCTTGGATATTTTAAATTTTAGTAAAAAGAAGGCCGCACATTTAGTGAAAAAAGTTTTAAACTCTGCCATAGCAAATGCGGAAAATAATAGGGGAGCTAATGCCGACGAGCTTCGAGTTTCTAGAGTATTTGTCGATGAAGCTACGAGAATTAGACGCATGCATGCTCGAGCTAAGGGCAGGGGATGTAGAATTATCAAACGTACTTGCCATATTTGTGTGGCAGTGTCCAGCGAGAAGGGGAATTAAGGTATGGGTCAAAAGGTAAATCCAATTGGTATACGTTTAGGCATAGTTCAAGATTGGACATCTACGTGGTATGCCGATTCAAGAAAATATGCCATCTATTTAACCTCAGATATTAAACTACGAAAATATCTTTTGCAGAGATATGCTGCGGCAGCTATTAGTCGCATACAGATTGAGCGACCTGCTAAAAATGCTCGCATAACAATATACGCGGGAAAGCCTGGCATTATCTTGGGAAAAAAGGGAGGAGATATTGATGCTCTGCGCAGAGAATTATCCCAAAAATTGGGTATTCCAGTGCATGTGAACATTGAAGAAGTAAAAAAAGTGGATGTGGAGGCAAAACTCGTAGCAGATAATATTGCACAGCAGCTGGAAAAACGAGTAATGTTTCGTCGTGCCATGAAGAAAGCCATGCAGAATGCTATCAAAGCTGGTGCTCTGGGAATTAAGGTACACGTGAGTGGTCGCCTCGGTGGAGCTGAGATAGCAAGATCCGAATGGTATCGGGAGGGAAGAGTGCCGCTACATACATTTAGGGCAGATATAAATTATGGCTTCGCTGAAGCTAAGACTACCTACGGTATTATCGGTGTGAAAGTTTGGATATTTAAGGGAGAAAAAATTGGTAAAGATGTTTTATCGGAAGAGGTTCCGGTAACCATAAAAGATTTCGAAGAGCATGAATAATCGGTAGATTTTTAGATAGGGTACTATTATGTTACAACCAAAGAAGACTAAATATCGCAAGCAGTTTAAGGGGAGGAACCGTGGCATAGCTACCGGCGGTGCCAGTGTTAGCTTTGGTGAATTTGGCTTGAAGACGGTGGAACGGGCTCGCATTACGGCGCGTCAAATAGAGGCTGCTCGACGTTCTATCAGTAGGCACATAAAAAGGGGCGGGAAGCTTTGGATACGTATTTTTCCCGACAAACCTATTACGAAAAAACCCTTGGAGGTTAGGCAGGGTAAAGGTAAGGGGCCGGTTGAATATTGGGTTGCCCTGGTGCAGCCTGGCAAAATGCTATTTGAAATGGAAGGCGTAGCGGAATCTTTAGCTAGGGAAGCTTTTACTCTAGCGGCAGCTAAGTTGCCGGTTAAAACAGTGTTTGTTGCGCGGACGATAATGTAATGAAAAAAGAAGAATTAAAAGTAAAAAGTATTTCCGAATTGGAAGATGAATTACTTGCTTCCCAGAAGAAATTATTTAATTTAAAGTTGCAAAAAGATGTCAATGGTGATGGGCAAAGGGCGCAAACGCATAATTTAAAAATTGTGCGTCGTAGAATTGCACGTCTTAAAACCATTTTGAATGAAAAGAGAAAATCATGATTGAAAAAGATACTACCACAGTTGTTCGTACTTTGCAGGGCAAAGTCACTAGCAATAGAATGGATAAAACCATAGTAGTTTTAGTTGTGTATAAGGTTAAACATCCTATCTATGGCAAATATATTAAACGCTCTACTAAAATTCATGCCCACGATGAAAATAATGTTTGTCACGAAGGTGACATAGTAGAGATTACTGGGTCTCGGCCTTTCTCGAAAACGAAGAGTTGGAAATTAGTTAGGGTGGTTGAGTCGACCGTTAAGCATTGATTGTCTATTATTTCCTATTAGGTTAGGGTAAGTATGAGGATTATTTAATGATTCAGATGTGTACGATGTTAAATGTGGCTGATAACAGCGGAGCTCGTAAGGTGATGTGTATTAAGGTTACCGGAAGCACGAGAAATCGCTATGCGAATATTGGTGATATTATTAAAGTAGCTGTAAAAGAAGCCATCCCCAATGGAAAAATAAAAAAGGGAGAGATTTTTTTTGCTTTGGTAGTAAGAACAAAGGATGGTGTACGTCGCAGCGATGGCTCTTTAATACGCTTTGATAGCAATGCTGTGGTTTTACTAAATAATCAGCTACAGCCTTTAGGTACACGTGTTTTTGGGCCCGTTACTAGGGAATTACGGGGAGAAAAGTTTATGAAGGTGGTTTCCCTGGCTTTAGAGGTATTGTAATAGATTTTAGTTATTTGGCTATCGAGTTAATACTATGCGAAAGATAAAAAAAGGTGATGAAGTTATAGTTTTGTCGGGAAAAAGTAAGGGTGTTCGTGGCAAAGTTTTAGTGGTTAACTCCCAGGGTACTAAGGTAGTTGTTGAGGGGGTTAATTTATTGAAAAAACATGTTAAACCTAATCCCAATGCTAATATTCCTGGAGGAATTGTGGGACGGGAAGCACCTTTGCATATTTCCAAGGTAGCTATTTACAATACTCTTACGGGTAAAGCAGATAAAGTATTTTTTAAAATTTTGGATGATGGTAAGAAAGTTCGTTGTTTCAAATCAAATGGAGAAATGGTAGTAGGATAGGAGATTTTTAAAGGTTGTTTAAGGTAAAGTGAATAATTTATGAGATCAAGGTTAGAAATACTGTATCGTGATACCGTAATTAACAAATTGCAAAGTCAATTTGGCTATGCAAATATTATGCAAGTTCCACGGCTCAGTAAAATTACTCTTAACATGGGTGTAGGAGAGGCCACTGCGGATAAAAAGGTGGTAACCAACGCTGCCAATGATTTAACTAAAATTACTGGCCAAAAGGCGGTGGTGACACTGGCGCGAAAATCCATCGCTGGTTTTAAAATACGTCTTGGTTGGCCCGTTGGCTGCAAGGTAACTCTGCGTGGCGCTCAGATGTACGACTTTTTTGATAGGCTAATATCCATTGTAATTCCTCGCATGCGGGATTTTCGTGGCTTAAATCCTAAGGCCTTTGATGGTAGAGGTAATTATAACCTTGGCATAAAGGAACAGATTGTATTTCCAGAAATTGACTATGATAAGATCGATAGTTTACGTGGTTTAGATATTGCAATTACTACCACGGCAAATAGTGATGAAGAAGCTAGAGCATTGCTACTAGCATTGGGTTTACCATTAAAGGAATCAAAATAAACGAAGGTGAGTTTCTATGGCAAAATTGTGTATGATTGCTCGTGAGACTAAGCGAATACGCTTAGCTAATAAAGCTAGAGTGAAGCGAGCAGATTTACGGACCACTATCAAGAATCCCTATGTGGCCTATGAAGAGAAGATGGCAGCGGTTGCTAAGTTGAGCCAAAGTCCTCGAGATGAGAGTGCAGTTAGAGTTAGAACCAGATGCCAGCTATGTGGTAGACCTAGAGCAGTCTACCGAAAATTTGGGCTCTGTAGAATTCACCTGCGGGAAGCGGCAATGCGCGGTGATGTGCCAGGTTTAGTGAAGGCAAGTTGGTAAATGTTTTTTATTTGATAGGGTATTAAATTATGAGTATGAGTGATCCCATTGCGGATATGTTAACTAGAGTTAGAAACGCCCAAGCTAGGCATAGTAGCCAAGTAGCCATGGCGGCAACCAAAGTCAAGTCTGCCATTGCCGAAGTTTTGAAGGAAGAGGGTTACATCATTGACCATAGTGTGGAAGAAATTAATGGCCACAGGCAATTAGTGTTACAGTTAAAATACTATCAAGGTAAACCAGTAATCGAAAAGATCTCTCGAGTAAGTCGTCCGGGATTGAGGGTTTACCGTGGTAAAGCAGAATTACCTCAGGTGTTAGGTGGTATGGGGATTGCCATTATCTCCACTTCGAAGGGTATTATGAGTGATGCTAAGGCGCGTCTTCTTGGGGAAGGCGGTGAAATATTATGTTACGTAAGTTGAGGAACTTGGGATGTCGCGAGTCGCAAAAAAACCTATAGTTATTCCAGCAGGTGTAGAGTTGCATGTTAGTGGCTCTAGGGTCGAGGTTAATGGACCCAAGGGTTCCGTAGTGGCCACCATTGAAGAAAAAGTAACCATGAAGAGAGAGGGTGATACCGTAACCTTCGTTCCCAGGGATGGTATGGATGGTGCCGATGCGCTTGCGGGTACAGCTCGAGCCATTGTAAATAATATGGTTGTGGGAGTTACCAATGGGTTTACGAGAAAATTACTTTTAGTGGGTGTAGGATTTAAGGCACAAGCCCAGGGTAGAGTACTAAATTTATCTCTGGGGTTTTCCCATCCAGTTGTTTATGATATTCCTGATGGCATAACCATAGATACGCCAACTCAAACGGAGATTATTATTAGGGGAGCAGATAAGCATGTTGTGGGTCAGGTGGCAGCAGAAATTAGGGCGTTTCGAGCTCCCGAGCCTTATAAAGGTAAGGGTATACGCTATGAAGGCGAGGTCATAATTATGAAAGAGGGTAAGAAGAAATAATGAATAGTAAGTTGCTGGGGAGAAAGCGTCGAGCTAAAAAGACACGCTGCAAAATTAAAGAATTGAACTATCCTTGTTTGACGGTACATCGTACTCCCAGGCATATCTATGCACAATTAGTAGTGCCCGGTGGCAAGGTTATGGCCAGTGTTTCCACGCTCAATGATGAGTTGAAAAAGGAATATTCCTATGGTGGTAATGTTGCAGCAGCTTCCGCCGTTGGAAAAGCCATTGCTTTAAAAATTAAAGGTCTTGGCATTGATCGGGTAGCATTTGATCGTTCCGGTTTTAGGTACCATGGGCGCATTAAGGCTCTTGCTGATGCTGCTCGTATGCAAGGGTTAGAGTTCTAGGAAATATATATGATAGAAAATAATGTGGCAGCAGATGCACTAAGTGAAAAGCTAGTTTCCGTTAGAAGGACGGCCAAGGTGGTAAAGGGCGGTAGAATTTTTGGTTTTGCTGCATTGGTGGTATTAGGAGACGGCAAGGGAAAAATTGGTTTTGGCATGGGTAAATCTAGGGAAGTACCTGCAGCAATACAGAAAGCTATGGATCAGGGAAGGCGAAACATGGTAAAGATTTCGCTGAAAAATTCCACGATTCAACATCCCCTAGTGGGTAGATTTGGTTCCACCAAAATTGTTATGTTACCTGCCGGAGAGGGTACTGGTTTAATAGCTGGCGGTGCCGTTAGGGCAGTGTGCGAAGTTATAGGCATTAGAGATGTGCTGTCGAAATGCATTGGATCAAGGAATCCTGTTAATGTTGTTCGAGCTACCATACAAGCTTTAACGACCATGACAACGCCGGATAAAATTGCAGCTAAACGTGGCATTAAAAAATTGGCCGAGGCGGTCTAAAAATTAATTATAGAACTTATGAATACTGAAGATAAAAAGCTATTAGTTACCCTAATTAAAAGTACTAATAAAAAATTGCAAGCCCATAGGGACTGTGTTCGTGGTTTAGGACTACGTCGCATCGGTCATAGCGTTGAAGTTAAAGGCACCAGAGAGATTTGTGGCATGATCAGAAAGGTAGGTTATTTGTTAAAAGTTGAGGAGATCTAGTAAATATGCGTCTCAATGATTTAAAACCCGCACTTGGTGCGAGAACTAAAAAAGTACGCCTAGGTCGAGGCATGGGTAGTGGTTTGGGCAAGACCTGTGGCTATGGGCATAAGGGACAAAAAGCGCGTTCGGGTTATGGACGTAAAAGTGGCTTTGAGGGCGGGCAGTTGCCGTTGCATCGACGTTTACCAAAATTTGGATTTAATTCACGTCTAGCAATCCATGGTGCTGAGGTAAGGCTACAACATTTAAATAGTATACAGGATACGGATATAAATTTAGCGGCATTGAAGAAAGCTGGGTTAGTTAACAATGATGTTAGATCCGTGAAAATTATTCTAAGTGGCACCATTGAACGAGCAGTTACTCTATCCGGTGACGGCATAAAAGTGACCAAGGGTGCGATTCAGGCAATTGAAAAAGCTGGTGGAAGTATTAAATTAGGTAGTTAGAAACAAATAGTTATGTCACCAAAAAATAAAATAGGAAATCAGGGTGGTTTAGCCGAGTTGAAATGGCGCTTGCTATTTCTACTATTTGGTATTTTTATCTATAGAGTTGGCTCCCATATCCCTGTACCTGGTATCGATCCCCTAAGATTGGCGGAGCTTTTTAGTCGACAACAGGGTGGTATTTTAGGTTTGTTTAATATGTTTTCAGGTGGTGCTCTACAGAGATTAACTATATTTGCTCTGGGTGTGATGCCCTATATATCATCTTCGATTATCATGCAGCTTTTTACTACGGTTATTCCCGCTTTGGAACAATTAAAAAAAGAGGGAGCAAGTGGAAGATATAAGATTAATCAGTATACTCGCTATGGTACTCTGGCACTGGCTTTATTTCAGGCATTTGGTATCTCAAAGTGGCTAACCAATGCGGGCATTGTTTTGGTTTCAGGTCCCTATTTTTATTTTGTAACAACCATAACATTAACTGCGGGTACAATGTTTTTAATGTGGCTGGGTGAGCAAATTACGGAGCGTGGCATTGGTAATGGCATTTCAATGTTGATTTTTGCTGGTATAGTTTCCCGTTTTCCTGCGGAAGTGGCCAAAGTATTGGGGCAGGTACGCCAGGGACAGATGCAAATTATTTCCCTGTTTTTATTGATGGTTGTGGTGGTAATGGTTACAGCCATTGTGGTATTTATTGAGCGGGGGCAGCGACGCGTTATCGTTCACTATGCGAAGAGACAAGTTGGCAATGCTATATATGGGGCCCAAAATAGCAGCCTACCTTTGAAATTAAATATGGCAGGTGTTATTCCTCCTATCTTTGCTTCCAGTATTATTCTGTTTCCAGCAACCTTGGCACAGTGGTTTGGTGACGGTAAAGGTATGGGATGGCTCCATAAAATTGGCTTTGCTCTCTCCATGGGGCAGCCGCTTTATATGATTTGCTATGCCGTGGGAATTGTGTTTTTCTGCTATTTTTATACGGCATTGGTATTTAGTCCTCGGGAAATAGCCGATAATTTAAAAAAATCCGGAGCGTTCATTCCCGGTATTAGACCAGGTGATAATACGGCAGCGTATATTGATATGGTGATAACAAGGTTGACTTTTTTTGGTGCTGCTTATATAACGGTCATATCGCTAATGCCAGATATTTTAATGAATGTTTGGAATATGCCTGTTTACTTTGGTGGTACTTCACTTTTAATTGTGGTAGTAGTATTGATGGATTTTATGGCCCAGGTGCAAACACACTTGCTATCCAATCAATATGATTCTTTTAATAAAAAGCGTCTTAAAAGTCGGGGAACGGTGGTGCGTTAGTTCTGTTTTATAAAAGATCTTAGGAAATTGGAAAAGAGCATATGAAAGTTAGAGCATCGGTAAAAAAAATGTGTAGAAATTGCAAAATAATACGTCGTAGAGGCATTGTGCATATTATATGTAAAGAGGCAAGGCACAAGCAACGACAAGGCTAGGGGTTGTATAATAGCAAAATATTTAATGCGTTTTTAGAGAGTTAAGATAATTAAAAAAATTGGGGTATCGTAATGGCACGCATAGCTGGAATAAATGTTCCTGTACATAAGCATACAGCAATAGCATTAACATCAATTTATGGCATTGGAAGACCGAGAGCTTTGTTGATTTGCCAAGAGGCAAAGATTGATCCTCGGCGCAAAATAAGTTCGCTAAATGAAGCAGAATTAGAATCATTACGTACTCAGGTAGGTAAATTTACTATTGAAGGTGATCTACGTCGTGAAGTAGCCATGAACATTAAGAGATTAATGGATTTAGGTTGCTATCGCGGAGTTAGACATCGTCGTGGTTTACCAGCGCGGGGACAGCGTACGAGAACCAATGCACGTACCCGTAAAGGTAAAAGAAAGGCAGCGGTTACTATGCCCAAGGCACCATCTAGAGGTTAAAGTTTAAATTTTTGGAACCATTATTTTATGACAACACGCAATCGAACTCCTGTAAAAAAGAAGATTAAACATAATATCACGGATGCTATAGCCTACATTAGCTCAACTTTTAATAATACTATTATTACCATTGCTGACAGATCAGGTAATGTTCTTAGTTGGTCATCGGCGGGCACCTGTGGTTTTAAGGGTTCACGTAAGAGTACACCCTTTGCTGCCCAGGTTGCAGCGGAGAAAGTTGGCAATGTAGTTAAGGAATATGGAGTTAAAAATTTAGAACTTTATATTAATGGTCCTGGTCCCGGTAGAGATTCTGCAAGTAGATCTCTAAATGCTCTTGGTTTTAAAATATTGAATATTACGGATAGAACACCATTGCCCCACAATGGCTGTCGTCCTAAAAAGCGTAGAAGATTTTAGTGTATTATTTTTTGAGAAAAAATTAGAGGATTTGTTAAGATGGCAAAATATATTGGTCCAAAGTGTCGTTTATCTCGTAGAGAGGGTGTAGATCTATTGCACAAAAGTAGAACTAGATCTTTAGATTCTAAATGTAAAATGGATACACCTCCCGGGCAATTTGGAGCAAAGGGAGGACGAAAAACAGACTATGGTATACAGCTACGAATGAAGCAGTTGATTAAGCGTTACTATGGAATTTTGGAGAAGCAATTTCATAATTACTATAAGAAAGCCGATAGTAAAAAGGGAGCCAGTGGCGATAATTTAATTCGACTATTGGAGTCGAGATTGGATAATGTAGTATATCGTCTTGGTTTTGCTGCTACCAGAGCTGAAGCTAGGCAATTAGTTAATCACCGTGCAATCATGGTCAACGGCGGAATTGTTAACATTCCATCTTATTTAGTTGAGCCCAATGATGAGATTACCGTTAAAAGTAAGAGTAAAAAACAGCTAAGAATTACGAGCGCCTTGGACGTTGCAAAGAAAAGCATGATTCCAGAGTGGCTAGCCGTGGACGAGAATAAGTTAGCGGGATCATTTAAACGCTATCCCGATGCAAGTGAATTTCCCCAGGAATTTAAAGTTCACTTGGTTATTGAGTTGTATTCAAAATAAAGAGGCGAAGAATGCAGAATATTTATAACAGCTTTTTGACTCCTAGAGCTATTCAAGTTAAAAAAATTAGTGATACTAAGTCGGAAATAATTTTAGAGCCTTTTGAAAGGGGTTTTGGCTATACCTTGGGTAATGCACTGCGCCGTATTTTGCTCTCTTCCATGGAAGGGGCAGCAGTTATTGCTGTGCAGATTGAGGGAGTATTGCATGAGTACAGTGTCCTCGAGGGGGTTAGGGAGGATGTCGTAGATATACTATTAAATCTAAAGGGCGTAGCATTCAAACTACATGGTCGCCGAGAGGTAACTTTAGAGCTCAGCAAAGAAGTTCCCGGCCCAGTTACCGCGGGAGATATCAAGCTGGATCATGATGTGGAAGTTATGAATCCTGAATATGTAATAGCTAATCTAACGCGCGGTGGTAAATTAAATATGCGCATCACCGTTGCTCTGGGGCGAGGATATCAGCCGGTAAGTGTGCGAGAAACAAATTCAGAGAAAAATAGGGTAATCGGGCAGTTGCTTTTGGATGCTTCATTTAGTCCCGTTTTAAAGGTAGCTTGTCAGGTAGAGAATGCTCGCGTTGAGAATCGTACGGATCTTGATAAATTAATTATTAATATTGAAACAAATGGAACTCTGGATCCAGAGGAGGCCATTCGTTCCTGTGCCACTATTTTGCAGCACCAATTGGAGGCATTTGTTGAGCTGCGAAGAACTGAAATTCCCCATGAAGAGGAGAGCAACAATGATATGAATCCTCTCTTTATGCGTCCCGTGGATGATTTAGAATTAACAGTGCGTTCAGCTAATTGTTTAAAGGGAGAGAATATCTTCTTCATCGGAGACTTGGTGCAAAGAGATGAGAATGGCTTGCTTAGAACACCAAACCTAGGTAAGAAATCGTTAAATGAAATTAAAACCGTTTTAGCATCCCGGGGTTTATCTCTGGGAATGCATATCGATGGATGGCCGCCGGCAGATTTAGATTTAGCAAAGCTAACTGAAAGCGAAAGTGATCTCGGCATGAATTAAAAGATTTATATAAATAGGTAAATATATGCGTCATCGTAATAGTGGTAGAGGATTAAGTCGCAATAGTAGTCATAGAAAAGCGATGTTTAAAAATATGGCTTGTTCCCTTTTTAAAAGTGAACTAATAAAGACTACTTTAATTAAAGCTAAGGAGCTAAGGATGGTTGCCGAACCATTAATTACTCTAAGTAAAAACGATTCCGTTGCTAATCGTAGACTAGCCTTCAATCGTCTACGCGATGATGTGGCTGTGGGTAAGCTATTTACCATTTTAGGTCCACGCTACAGGGAACGTGCCGGAGGATATCTTCGCATAATTAAATGCGGCCATCGTGCTGGAGATCAAGCTCCCATGGCTTTTGTTGAGTTGGTTGCTCGGCCAATGGAGAATTCTAAGTAATCGTTATTTTAATGATTAGTGACGGTGTGCTGATTTACTTCATCTAACTTCTTGATTGTTATATAGAAAATATCCGTTTTAGCCTTTAGTTAAAAAATGCCATTGATAATCATTATTGCTAGTGACGGGATATTGATTTTATAATAGATCTATGGCTAGACGTAATTTAAGATGTTTTGTAAAGAGGCTTTGATATGAAATTCTGTAAGAAGTGTTTATTATTTTTATTGCTACAATTGATCCTTGGTGGAGTGTTTCCTGTAATCTTATGCAATCCTGTTCTGGCTAGTACAGAGCAATACAATCATGCACTTAAGTGAGCGTAGTATTGTTTATTTAACCTCATAATTATTATATAAAAATAACTATTTGAATTAAATAGTATTTAAAGATTAAAATAACCATGATTTCGTTTTATTAGCTTGATAATGAGCATTGTCTATCAATAACTAATCGGAGGGGGTGTATGAGTAGTATACAAAATTTGACAGTTTTAGAGATCAATAAAATAGTTGGTGGTACATGTGATTGTAAATGTGTAGAAAAAGAACATAGTATTCTGTATAACATGGGAAGTGCGGAAAATGTAACAGAATGTATGAATAGGTGTAGTATAAAATGTTGGCCCTTTTATTCATGCGAAGAAAATGTAACAACTGTAAAAAAAGATATAATGAAAGCAGCGGGAGTTAGATTTACAGCTAATAACCCGCCGTCTATATTTGGAATTAATGATTTTTTGAGTCTAAAATAATTTGCTGTAAGTGAATGGAGTGTTAACCAAGTCGTGTTAGCTTGATCAACCATAGGTGTCAAATTAAGCCTCGACAGGTTAATAGCCTTATATGTAAAAGTTCCGATCAGATCGTACAGTCACCCGTTTTTTCTAGTCCTCCTCCTACTGTAGGCTCAAGTTGAGATCATCGACTTTTTCCTTACAGATTCTTTTACCATCAAGCAAAGTTTCCATAGGCGTTCTAC
>JAVBML010000058.1:0-9042 GCA_031552655.1 Gammaproteobacteria bacterium | reverse complement strand
GGAACAGCTGCGGCATTCGGGGGAGCTGCCATGGAGCAGCTAACTAAGCAGATCATGGGACCTACTTTTGGCTACCGTCGTCGAGCACGCTTGGCGGTGAAGTATGTAGAGAAAAAAAGGGAGCTATTGGTGGGATTTCATGAAAAGGATGGAAGATACATTAGTAGAATGGAGGAATGCCTTGTACTTCATGCTAGCGCTGGTAGAAGAATAGCTGATTTTAAAAAATTACTTAGCTCTCTATCCATTTATAAGCACATAGCGCAAATTGAAATATCCTGTGGTTCAACTAGGACGGCCCTGGTTTTGAGAAATTTGCAGCCATTTTCTGCGGAAGATGTAGCTAGGTTAAGTATCTTTAGTCAAACCCATAGTATGGATATTTATGGCCAGGCTAGTGGCATTGATAGTGTACATTTAATTGCCGGTTCTGATCGACCATTGAGCTATGATTTATCTGATCATGGTGTAAAGATATTTTTTGCTCCTTTGGATTTTATTCAAATTAATCAAAAGGTAAATGAACGTTTAGTGAATTTAGCATTGGAGATGCTAGAGCCACGGAGGGAGGAAGTAATTTTGGATTTATTCTGTGGCATTGGTAATTTTACTTTGCCCCTGGCCAGAAAAGTTAGCTGTGCCGTGGGAGTGGAAGGGGCGTTCAGGGCAGTATCTCAAGCTAGACAAAATGCCATTGCCAATGGCATAGCCAATGCGATCTTCCATGAGTCAGATTTAGTGACAAATTTTCAGGAACAATCGTGGTGGCACAGAAAGTACGATGGAATCTTGCTTGATCCACCTCGTACGGGCGCAGAAAAACTCTGCTCTGTTCTTGGAGAGTTGGGAGCGAAGAAAATCGTTTACGTATCTTGCAATGCGGTAACCTTAGCTAGGGATAGTGGTATTCTACGGAAAAGTGGCTATGAATTAAAATCCATTGCCATCGCTGATATGTATCCCCATACTAAACATCTAGAAGCCGTTGCAGAATTTGCTAAGTTCTAAAGTGCGCCTCGCATAGATTGCAAAAATCTAACCAATTATCTATGGTATTAATGGCATTGCAAAAATCTTTTCTGTTTTTTAATTGTTTAGTGTAACCCTTGGCCAGTTTACGCGCTTGTAAAATAGCAATTCTTTCATTTTGAGTGAGTTTTTCTAAGTGCTTCACGTGATCCATAAAAATTTTTCCAATCTCTTCCAGGGTGGGTTCCGTAAAGGATCTTTGTTCAATTTGGGCTGTGAGTTTTTCGATTAGCCATGGTTGGCCAACTAGGGCACGGGCTAGCATTACTCCTGCACATCCCGTGGCAAACATTTTCCTAAGTGATGCAAGGCAACTAACATCACCATTACCTATTACGGGTATTCCTAGGTTGTCAACGAAAAATTTGATGGTATCATAGCGACAGGGAGTGGCGTAGGATTCTTGCCAATTTCTTCCATGAACCACCAGGCAGTCTACTCCAGTGTCAGCTATCACCTGGGCGATTTCCCTATTAATTTCTTCGTTTGCTATGGCAACACGTATCTTGACTAGCAGTGGTAGGTGAGTACTGCTGCGCATGGCAGTTAATATTTTGCACAGTTTTTTTCTATCCATTAATAATTCTGCTCCGGAACCGCTGCGACGTATTTTGGATACGGAGCAACCGCAGTTTAGATCAATGAGATCTGCGCCGGCATCAGTAGCCATTTTGGTTGCTTCGGCAAGGTTCGTTGCTTCGTTACCAAATAACTGAAAGCACACGGGCCCTTCCTGGGGATCTCGGTAAAGTAGGCGAGTTGTTATTTTATGGTGACATACGAGGGCGTTGGCAGCTATCATTTCCGAGTATACAAAGGCTGGTTTGCTATGGTGCCAAAGAAGTAGACGGTGGGCAGCACAGCTAGTTCCTGCCAGGGGACCAGCTAGGAGATTTATGGTAAAGGTGCGTTGACCAATATGTAGTGGTTTAATCAATTTAATTGCCATGGATCAAGTTAGAATTTGCTCTAGAAATAATATAATTAGTTTCATTTAGCAAGAACTACGATGGTAGTAAATTATCTAGTTTTTTCTGGGATAATTCGCTTAGTACAGTAATTCTTATTTGCTCTTTAATCTCTTGTTTTTTGTTGTCATTTGCTGCGGCTACAAGATTTTCTTGTATGGAATTTAGTTTATAACTCACAATAAACTAATTATTCGCTGCTATAGATGAACTTATACCGCACAGGACTACTGTTACGAAAGTTTTTAAATTCATGGCTTTTCCCCTATTAATTAGGCCTAATTTAATGAAAGCGCCATTATTTATTGAATTTTTTTATGGTCAGCTAGCCGTACACACTATTTTATAAAAAATCCCCACTGAATGATCATTGGAATAATTTGTTTTATCTTAATTATATTTTAATGGAAACGCATTTTTTTGAAGCAATGCGGACTTTGTTATTTGACATTTTAATATCTTAGATCAATATCTAGATTAATTCGTTTATTATAGATATAAGATCAATTTGTACATCCGTTGCCAAGGAAGCTTTGATTTTTTTAAATTCTTTAACCATTTCCATGCGGTATGTGTCATCGGCTATGATTTTTTCTACCTCCCGAGCTATGTTTTTAGGATTTGCACTATGCTGCAGCAATTCCGGGGCTACACTTTTTCCGGCTAATATATTGCATAGGCCAACGTGGGGTATTTTAATTAGCCATTTGGCTATTTGGTATTCTAGCCAAGATATCTTATATATTATTACCAAGGGGGTTTCCATAAGAGCAATTTCTAACGTTGCCGTGCCGGACGCTGAGATAACAATATCAGATTTTTGCATCACTTCATAGCTATGCCCCGCGATAACTTGAACAGGAACGCTACTATTTTGGATATGACGCTGTAGTTCCTGATTACCGATGGAATCTGCCTGTGCGAGAATGAATTGCATAGAAGGGTAGTGATTTTTTAAAATTTCAGCGGTTTTTAACAAAGTGGGTAGCAGTCTTTTTATTTCATTGGATCTGCTACCGGGAAAGAGACCAATGGTAATTACTTTATTGCTAGCCGGAAAATCGTTTATCTGAGATTTTGGCATAAGGGTCAACAATGGATTACCCACAAATTTTACGGGAATTCCATAGCCCTCATAGAGATTTACTTCGAAGGGAAAGATAACTGCCATCATGGTAACATATTTCTTTATGGTTTCAATGCGCTTTGGTTTCCATGCCCAAACCTTCGGGCCAATAAAGTATAGTACCTTGGAACCTGCTTCTTTGGCCACTTTGGCTAATCTTAAGTTGAAGCCAGGATAGTCGACTAGGATTACTAAATCAGGTTTTTTTTCGCGTATTACTTGACCCATGGTGCTAAAAGCGCGATAAATTTTTAGGAACTTTGTTAGCACCTCCAGGGCACCGATGAGACTGAGATTTTGTGTATCAACAACGATTTCGGCACCGGATTTTTTTAAAATTGTTGAACCCATGGCATAGATTTTTAAATTGGGATACTTTGCCAGCAATGCAGGAACTAGGTTGGCAGCATAGATTTCACCGGACAATTCTCCCGTTGCTATCAGAATGGATTTTTTCTCGTTCATAGGAGTAATTAATGTTTTTTCATGGTCCATGGTACCACTTTTTCAACGTTCATAAAGGATAACTTGGTAAGTATTTAAAACTAACTAAGAATTTTATACTGTATGGTCTCTGAAAGTGTTTGGTGATACTTTTTCCTTACCTAGTAAATTTAGTGAGGAAAATATGTTTTTAAAAATAAATAGTTTGTTGGCAATTTGCTGTGCAGCAGGGGCTCTAGTTTTTACCAATCTTCAGGCAAGCGCCAAAGCTATCGTTGAAGATAAGGTAAAAATAGAAAAAGAGGTTTTTCAGGAGAAAAAAAGCATTGAGAAAGTGAACATAAATAGTGCTGACCAAGAAACTTTACAGAAAATGAAGTATATGAGTAAGCAGAAAGCCAAGAGTATTATTGAGTACAGAAATAAAAAGGGAGCCTTTAAATCCCTTGATGAATTACTAAAAGTTAAATGTCGTGGTATTCATGAGAATTGGTTAGGCAAGGCAAGTAAACATTTAACAATATGATTTTAAATGTTTTTTGATATTTTACCGGATGGTCTAAATGGTGAAAAGTGAGCTTAATGGCTTGTCATGGGATTGAAATTCAGATACCATAAATAAAATAATAGCTAAATTTCGGGCGAGGTTACTACAATGCAATATAATAATCCAGAATGTGTTGTGCTGAATAAAAATGGAATTGTATTTACAGCTAACCAGGTTTTACGCAAAACCTATTTTCTTTTAAGCCTAACTATTTTATTTAGTGCTCTCATCGCGACAATCACTCTGGCTGGTTTTTTTCCCTTGGCAAGCCCCGCTTTTACACTTATTGGTATTTTTGGTTTAATGTTTCTTACCCAGGCTCTACGTGACAGTAAATGGGCATTGCTTACGGTTTTTGCCTTTACAGGTTTTATGGGCTATGCGCTAGCTCCTCTACTGGCTTATTATTTGACAGCATTTGCCAATGGAGCTGAAATTGTCCAGCTTTCCCTAATTGGGACCGGAGTCATATTTTCATCTCTATCACTCTATGTAATTTTAAGTCGTAAGGATTTTAGTTACATGGCTGGATTTCTATTTGTTGCGATCTGCGTAGCTTTTCTTGCCTCCGTCGCTTCATTGTTTCTTCAATTGGAGCTAATGTCAGTGTTGATATCTTGTGCCTTTATTTTGATTAGTTCCGCTTTGATTCTTTTTAGAACTAGTCAGATAATTTATGGTGGCGAAGATAATTATATTATGGCAACGGTATTTTTGTACGTCTCTATATTCAATTTATTTGTAAGCATGTTGAATGTATTGAGTTTTTTTGGAGGAAGGAGAAATTAGTTTCTCACACCATTGATTTAGAATAGACCTAGGAGGGTTATATGCGGTTGATAGGGATATTAATTAATATAGTTATTCTATGCCTACCCATGGCTTGGGGTGGGGAATATTATCTACCAGCACATGGCAACGATATTGTGGGTAGGAGTTATTTCATTACGGTAAAGAAAGGCGATTCCCTAACTACCATCAGAGAAACTCATGAAGTTAGCTATGATGAGTTGCTGGAAGCTAATCCCCAGATAAATTTTTATAAATTGAAAATTGGCCAACGGGTGATGATACCTAAGCAATTTATATTACCTAAGGTTAGGGAAGGAATAGTAATTAATATACCGGAATTGCGTATGTATTACTTCGATCCCGATGGTGAACGAGTGCATACATTTACGGTGGGGTTAGGTCGAAGCAATTGGAGAACACCGGTGGGCGTTGCCAAAGTTGTAAATAAGCGAAAGAATCCCTCGTGGACGGCTCCTGACAGTATTCGCAATTATGTATATAACAAGACAGGAGAGGTCTTACCTAAAGTTGTTGCTCCAGGTCCTAAGAATCCTCTGGGAAAGCATGCATTGTACCTCAATATGGGATCCTATCATATTCATGGTACCAATGTTCCTAGCACCGTTGGGGCATTTATTAGTTCAGGATGCATTCGAATGTTGCAGGAACCCATAGAATTTTTATATAATAATGTTTCCATAGGAACATCGGTGCACATTGTTCACTACCCTTATAAAGCTGGATGGTTAAATGGGAAATTGTATTTAGAATCCCATAAGCCTATTAAAAGCTATTCCAATAAAGTTAGCATTGCTCTGGATGATTCCGATGTTAAGCAGGTTATCCATGAAGCCATTTATATTAGACCGGCACTGGTTGATTGGAAAGCGGTATCTAAAAATGTGCAGGAACATTTAGGAATGCCAGAAGTAGTAGGTTACTAAGACTATTCTAAGGTATTTTTTATTTTTATGCTATAATCTAGGTTAAATGAGAAAATTAATTTATTGCCTACTATGAAGAGAATAATTTTTCTAGGCTTGTTTTTCATCTCCCTGGGCGAGGTTTTTGCGCTACAGCCACAGTTATCTACAAAGCAGAAGGCGAAAAATATATCTAAATTAAGCCAGGATCTTAATGTTCATGTGGTTAAACTAGCCCTGGATGCTTTTTATAATTCTAAGAAACTAGGGGTTAATATTAAAAAACCTATCATAACGATCATAGATTATTCTTTACCCTCTACCAAGAAACGACTTTGGGTTTTAAATATTGCTAAGGAACAAATTTTATATAATTCCATGGTAGCTCATGGGATTAATAGTGGAAATAAATATGCTACCAGCTTTTCCAACACCATAGGTAGTCTCCAGACAAGTTTAGGCATATTCATAACGGGAAAAACTTACATGGGTCGAGATGGCTATAGTCTACGCATGAAAGGACTAGAGAAGGGAGTAAATGATAGGGCTGAGGAAAGGTACATTGTGCTCCACGGTGCTCCCTATGTAAGTAAGGAATTTGTGGCCAGCGTTGGTAGAGCGGGGCGTAGCTGGGGTTGTCCTGCCGTTGAGAAATATTTAGCCAAGCCTATTATTAATACCATAAAAGACGGTACCCTAATATTTTCTTACTATCCTGATAAAATTTGGCTTAGTAAATCTAAGTTTTTTGGTAGAAATAATGTCTAAGCTTCTAATGCAGTTGGCAGGTAGTATGGCACTAGTTTTGTAATTTTCCTTAGCGATATCAATGTTTCATAGCCATTGTTATATGGAGCGTGAAAATAATCTAATTATAGCTTTATGGTAGCTATGAGCAGAAGATATGACCATGGAATCTAACTATGACTATGCGACAAACCGTTGGTGAGGATGGGGTAGTTAGAAAGTTCGCCGCATAGATAGCAATAATTTGTACCGTTTTAGAGATATGAAGAAGATAAATTCAGCTATCAATGAAACTGTATTTGCTCATCTTCGAATTGTAAGTTTTTGCGATATATGGCGATTACGTAGCCCACGGTTTGAATGAGTGTTGCTTGCAGCGAGTCACATATTTTATGAGCTATTTTTAGTAGTTCTTCGCTGCTACCTATGTGGGTTCTAATTTTTATCAGTTCACTATTATCTAAGGCTATGTCGATGTCCTGAAATGTCCAATTATCTAGTTTACTATTAATGACAACGGCGGGTCTTAGTAAGTGAAGCTTGCTTTTTAAACTGCGAATATCCTGTTGGCTGAGAATACTAGGTAAACTTTGCTCGATCATAGATAGTCCCTTAATTAAGGTTAATATTAAAAATCCTGTTGATTTTATAATAAATTAATATTACAAAACCTTTAATAATTTTAACTTAAAACTATAATAAGTCAAGTCATGTGAAGAAATCTAGCAGCAAAAGATGGCTCCAGGAGCATTTTTCTGATCCCTATGTTAGACGCGCTAGGCAGGATGGGTTTAGGGCTCGTTCCGTGTATAAATTAATGGATATAGATCAGCAGTTTCGTTTAATTAAATCACACATGCAGGTCGTTGATCTGGGGGCTGCTCCCGGTAGTTGGACAGAGTACTTAGCTACCGCCGTTGGCAGGGGTGGTAAAGTTTTTGCCTTAGACATATTACCAATGCATGGCATTGCTGGGGTTGAATTTATGCAAGGTGATTTTTTCAAGGATGAGGTTGCTCGTGCTCTACGAGAGACCATTGGTGTAGGAAAAATTGACGTTGTGTTATCCGATATGGCTCCCAATTTAAGTGGGATTAAACATGTTGACCAAATGAAATCCTTCGAATTGGCTCAGCGAGCTCTTTATTTTGCCATGGGAGTGCTGAAGAACCGGGGGAATTTTTTAATTAAAATGTTCCATGGAGAGGAATTGCAGAATTATAAAGAGCTGTTAAAAAAATATTTTTGTGAAATAAAAATAATTAAACCCGAAGCATCCCGAGCTAGATCCAGCGAGATTTTTTTACTTGCCAGAGATTTTAGAGATTGTCTTAGCAGCCATTGTAATATAAAGTAATAGCTTAGACTGGTTAGTTTTATGGAAACAAAAGATAATTTATGAATAGTATTATTAAGAATTCGATTATTTGGCTTCTGGTAGTAGTTTTACTGTTGGTAATCTTTAGTAACTCTGGACAGAAGTTGGCAGGCACCGATAGGGAAGTTGCCTATTCTACCTTTGTTAAAGAAGTTAATGAAGGTAATATAGTAAGTGCTAGCATCGAATCTAGCAATATAAGTGCCGTTAAAAAAGATAGAAGCAAAATTAAGACCTACATACCACTAAAAGATCAAAGTATTTTATCTGCTTTAATAAATAATGGTGTTGAGGTTCGTGGTAATCCTCCGGATCAACCGGGAATTTTAACTCATATTTTTCTTAGTTGTTTTCCCATATTTATCCTCATGGGGTTATGGATTTTATTCATGCGCCAAATGAATGGAAGTGGTGGCCGTGGAGGACCTCTCTCCTTTGGTAAAAGTCGAGCGCGCTTGTTGCAGGGGGATCACGTTAAGGTTACCTTTGCCGATGTTGCTGGTGTCGATGAGGCCAAGGAAGAGGTACGGGAATTGGTGGATTTTTTGAAAGATCCTAGAAAATTTCAAAAACTTGGTGGCAAAGTACCCTGCGGTGTTTTATTACTTGGGTCGCCTGGTACTGGTAAAACACTGTTAGCTAAAGCCGTTGCTGGAGAAGCTAAGGTACCATTCTATTCCATATCGGGATCAGATTTTGTGGAAATGTTTGTTGGCGTCGGTGCTTCACGGGTTAGGGATTTATTTGAAACGGCAAAAAAAAATTCGCCATGCATTATTTTCATAGATGAAATTGATGCCGTGGGTCGTCACCGTGGTGCCGGTCTGGGTGGTGGCCACGATGAACGAGAACAGACACTTAATCAATTATTGGTAGAAATGGATGGGTTCGTTGGCAAGGGGGGAGTGATTGTTATAGCTGCAACTAATCGCCCTGATGTTTTGGATCCAGCTTTATTACGTCCCGGTAGATTTGATCGTCAAGTTGTGGTTCCGCTACCAGATATTCGTGGGCGGGAGCAAATTCTCAGAGTACACATGGCAAAAATTCCTATTGCCAACGACATTGATGCCTCTATTTTTGCTCGT
>JAVBML010000012.1:0-20184 GCA_031552655.1 Gammaproteobacteria bacterium | reverse complement strand
CATGCTTTGGTAAATTATCTCTACCCAGGCAGAAAATTATCCCTTGCTTTAGTTTCATAGTAAGAGGTATAATAACCATATAATAAAATTACGGATAGATTAATGATTAGTGAGCTGGACAAAAGGGAAATCAATGGTATTTACGGCGGAAATTTTAATCCAGGAGGGATTGTGGGTACGGCATTGGGAGGTTTTCTGCTTGGACTTATAACTTTAAATGGAGCTACCGGCAGTCATGGTGACTATAAGTATGAGGATGAGAGCATTAACAAGCTTATACTTATAGCGAATACTGCGGGTCCAACTAATGTGCAAATTCGCCACGGCTATAGTTTAAGAAAAGCTGCGCTATGTATGATTTTATTTACGGCGGTACATGCCGTAGCCATGGTGGCCGCGGAAGTTGTTTCGGGTATAGTAATGGCAATTAAAGGCAGGAATTACTAGCTAGTGATAGTTAAGTTCACGTGTGATCAATAAAGGAGAGAATTGTGTACAGTGAATTGAATCAAGAAGATATTAACAAGATTGGGGGTGGTTTCAATCCGGGAGGGATTATGGGTACTGCACTGGGAGGAGCGCTGTTTGGATTCACTGCGGCGTACAGATCTTGGTCTTCCGATAGTAGCCGTGAAATTGTCTGTATGTGCAAAGGTAGGCTATACTATCCTAAAATTTTCCTAGGCAATACTGTTTTCACTACAATTATCTTCGCAGGAGTGCATGGCATAGCGATGGTAACCGCAACCGTTGTTTCGGGTGCAGTGACGGAGATTAAAAATAAGATTACCCGTGATTAGGAGGTATACCAAAAAGGTATCGTAGAAAATTAAAATGGGGATAGGCTATGATCAGCGAAATAAGACAGAAAGAATGCGATAATATCCACGGTGGCTTCAATCCAGGAGGGGTTGTGGGTATTGCTCTGGGTGGAGCACTGGCTGAGGGGCTAAGCCATGAGCCTTACAACGGAAATAGAATATATATGCTTAGGCAAAGAATAAAAGTTACCGTGAATGCGATGTTACTCTATACGGGAGTGCACATTGTGGCTATGACAGCGGCCAATCTTGTTTCGGGAATAATAATTAATATTAAGGATAGGATTATAAATAAATAACATATTTTATGGAGAGGGCTAATTATGAGTATTGAGCAGCTACAGCAAAGTGAGGTGTCAGCAATACATGGCGGTAATGGCGATGTGGATCGCGTCATCCAGGCGGATATTGCTGAACTTTTTACCCTGGCTGGCATTGCTTTGAGCTATGCCATAGCCAGCAAAGCTGGGTATATGTTCCCGGGTAGGAATGGAGTTGCTCCACCATTGCGTAGTTTGGATGGCATCGCCAGGGTGGCTTTGGTGTATACCATGGTGACTCTCTGCACTAGGTTTTTTCACAGAGTTTTACCGGGATAAATAAAATTTTATGCAGTTTAACTTAGTGTTTATTCTGAGAATAAGATGTTAATTTAAGGTTGCTTTAATATTTTTTGTTGGTTAAAATTTAAAAAGGAAGAGCTTTTCATTAGTTAAATATAATAGATACAAAAGGAGGAGAGATAATGATTAAAGAATTAGAGCACAGAGAAATCAATGGAATTGTTGGTGGTAACATGGGTCGGTTGCTTGGTGGCATTCTAAGTACCGCTGCCGTTGGCGGAACGCTTGGTTTTATGTATGCAACTAAGGCCAAAGCAGATAGCGTTGAGAGTAATGCTGCATCCATGGCATTGAAACAAAAAATGATGCGCGGTGCTGCGGTGGCAGGAGTTTTTCTTGGAGGCTATGTGGCAGCCATGTTTGCGGCGGAAGGTATTTCAAGTTTGGTAATCGGCATTAAAAACAAAATAACTAAAAAACAGGTATAACCTAGGGAGAGAATTATGAACATTGTGGAGCTAAAACAAAATGAGGTAGCTGGAGTGCACGGGGGTAGTGGCGAAAGCAAGTTTGATAAAGCTGTGAGAACGGATATCAAGGAATATGCTCTATTGGCGGGGCTTGCCGTTAGCTACCACCTGGTGGTGGGAAGATTGAACTTACTAGGATATGGCGAGAAACAAGCGCCAGCGCTACGCTCCGTAGCGGGTGTGGGGATGGTGGCATTAATGTATACCGCGGTCTCTTTTGGTACAAGATTGTTTCATAGAATCGGTCAAATTTTTTCCTAGGGGGGAGATTTAGATAAATGTAGCTGCAATAAAATTAAGTAATCTATGATTTTGATATCAAGGTAGATTTTAAATCATAGATTGTTGAAAAAATAAAAACAGACAGGGAGGTTAGTATGAAGAGCAAGGTATTTGTAATTCTGTGCTGTGCGTTGGGTATGGGTAATACCATGGCTGCGCTGGCAGCACAATGCAAACATAGCGATAAAGGGGATCGGTCAAATTATCAAGAAGATAGTCAGAATAGAATAAATTTTACCAAGTTCCAGCAGTATTTACCCTATTTTCAGGCAGGAGGAACGGGATTTTTCAATGTCAACCGTAGCAAAGCAGCTACGGGACTCGATCTATTTATGCCGTTGCTGCAAACCACCTCCCAGCAACATCTATTATTCAGCCACCTTAGATTATTTGATCGCACCGGTAAGGCCTTTGAGGGCAACGCTCACCTAGGATATCGCCATTTAGTACCCGCAAGGGAACATATTTATGGTATCTATGGAGCCTTTGATCGCAAGAAAAGTGATTTTGGCAATTACTTCAATCAATTAACTTTAGGTATGGAAGGATGGTTTAAGAAGCTCTTCGTGGGAGGAAATTTATACTATCCTCTGGGAGATAGGTCAAAATTGGTAGCCATTACCAACGAGCGAGCTGACTATGACCGCGTACAAAATAATATTTGGATTACCCGGGATAGTAAACATGAAAAAGCCATGGGAGGAGGAGATGGGGAGGTTGGCTATGAATTGCTAGAGGGCTTAGTGGGCTATGCCGGAGGTTACTATTTCAAGGCTAATAACATAGAGAGCATCTGTGGTCCTCGCGCACGGTTAACCTACGATTGGTCTTTGGATCATGGCAAGATTTTGAATGTTTTTGATAAGATAGGATTAGAGTTGGGAGTGCAGCACGATGCACCCCGGGGCACTACTTACTATGCTCACGCTAATCTGCGCATCGGTTTATCAACTCAGGAAACTAAGTTACGAGGTGTGGCAAAGCACATGGCGGATTTGGTACGCCGGGATCCGGATATAGTTTCCAGTGCAACATTGAAACAAGATAGAGAAATATATCGAGATGATCTAGGTAAAGAGGTAAGAGTAAGAGAATTGCTAGGTAATGAGCAGGGTCTTGTAGATGCTGCGGAATTTAGACAGATTCTCCAGGATGAAGAGACGAAGGTGGTGCTACTGCGAGGTAGGGTAGAAAATTTGGATACGGAAACCAAGGATCCCATTTTCGTCAAGGGAACTAAAAAACTTGTGCTTGATAATAAAATCTATATCAATTCACCTAGCACGGGAAAACGCATGGAGGTGCAGCTGAATGGTGCAAGCGGGAATAGTGCACTGGACAAAGGAACCTTGGCAGCGTCCGTAAAGGAGGAGCTAGCTAGGAATAATGAAATTCATATATTTAGCGGTGATTTGTCCGAGGAAAACTTTGGCGCAACTGTAACCACAGTGGATGGTATGGGATTCATGGCAGACGGTGAAAATTTTCATCTGCGAGCTAATCCTTTAGCATTGCAAAAAAGAAATAGCGTTGCTGAGAAAAGGGTGGCATCACCGAGACTTTCGACGGTAGCTCAGCATAGGCGGCAAGAATTAAAATCAAATAATGGCTTAAACCAAGGGAAAATTGTGCAATCTGATTCCCCTGCCGATGTTCAGGATAGGCAGGAGGAACAGCAACCTAATGGTGCCGTAAATCGTCGCGAGGTTCTAAATTCCAATGCTGTGGAAAGTAAAGTTCAGGAGTTGAGTGATACTACTGTTTCAGAGATTCCGGGTAAAAATATGGAACATGATAGTGGCATGGGTTTGAAACAGAAGCTCGGTAAATTAATGGTTTTATCTAGCACTGCCGTCACTAATGCTAAAGAAAAACTAAATGGTGCGGCGCAGCATGCACTTAATATCATGACTCCTTCGGAACCACTGGAGGTAGAAGTGGTAGCTACTGAATCTCCGCGTAGGGAGACCATGGTAGAGATGGTTGCTGGCGAGGACCAGGAAGTAGCGACAATGTCTGCCAAAAAAATTGATAGGTTCCGTCAGGTCGGAGAAAAATTGAGTAGCATGGCAAATAAAGCCATGAATATTATGACTCCCGCGGAGCCGGTGGAGGTCGGAGCAGTTTTTACTAATTATTTGCAGGGTAGAGTTGCGCTAGAAGTGGCAGCTAAGGGAGAGCAAATGTTGATCGCCGAACCTTCCGCTGCAGTCAGTAAATCTCGTAGTTTTGGAAAAAAGCTAGGCGGCATGGCAAAGCAAACTATGAATATCATAACTCCTCCGGAACCACTGGAGCTAGAAACAGTAATTGCTAAGCCACTGCAGGATGAGGCTATGAAAGTTGCGGTTACGAAGGTGGTAGCAGAAGGAGAATCCACAATAGCTGCGGAATTTATCACTGAAGCTAATAAACCCCGCAGTTTTGGAGAAAAATTGGGTGGTGCAGCAAAGAGAGTCGTGAATATCATAACACCCTCGGAACCGCTGGAGATAGAAGTAGTGTCCGCTAAGTCAGTGCAGGATGAGGCTATGACAGCTGTGACCACGAAGGCGGTAGTGGAAGGAGAGCTTACGGTCACTGCGGAATCTACCACCGTAGCTAATAAGTCCCGTAGCTTCGGAAAAAAGCTAGGTAGCGTGGTGAAACAAGCTGTGAATATCATAACTCCTCCGGAACCATTGGAGTTAGAAACAGTAGTCGCTAAACCGCTGCAGGATGAGTCTATGAAAGCTATGGCCACGAAGGTGGTAGCGGAAGGGGAATCCATGGTAGCTGCGAAATCCATCACTGCAGCTAGTAAGTCCCATAGCTTCGGAGAAAAACTGGGTGGCGCGGCGAAGAGAGTTGTAAATACTATGACTCCTGCGGAACCGCTGGAGATAGAAGCAGTTTCCGCTAACTCAGCGCAAGATGAAGCTATGAAAGTTGCGGCTACGAAGGTGGTAGCGGAAGGAGAATCCGCGGTGATTGCGGAGCCTGCTATTGAAGTTAGTTCCGAAGATAGGGAAACAGTTTTACCCGCGGAGGACAATGATTCAAATAGCGATACCATCGCTGCAATTGAAAAGAAAAATTTGTTTGGCAGTTTGAAACAAATTTTGAACACTTCCGATCCCTTGGATGCGTCACCAGCTTTTAATATCAATTTTAAAACTGCGGCAAAAATATTGGGTACCGTTGCTGGAACTGCCTTGGTTGCTACCGGTGGTTACTTCGCGTGGCATAAATATAAGCACTACCAGGGAAAAAAAGTGGGAGTGGTAGCTGGTAGTGCCGCAGGTAATTTTATAAAGACAAATAGTGTGGAAGTTGCAGAGCAAGCGGGAGAGGAATTAATGGATTTGAATACATCGTACAATGAATTTGTTAGTGAAAATGATGTATTTAGGATGGATATTTACAGTGATAGTGAATATTCAGGCTCAACAAATCAAGCGGGAATTGTAGAAAACATGGAAACAGTGCTAAATACAGTTACTAGCGAAAAGGATCCAGTGATTCAAACATCATTTTTAGGTGACCAAGAGATTTTTGATCTAGCTACTCCACCGGCTTCTGGTAATACATATCCAAGGATATCTTTCCCTGAAAGCTTAGGGACCCCTAATATCCAGATGCAGAGTTCGCATAATATTAATACTATTAGCGACAATGCATTTACCAATGTACCCTTGGATGGGCCATTTTTTCCCGAGGCACCCGTAGTTTCTCCGGTGGCGCCATCTTTGTTTGGTAGCGTTATTGGTACTGCATGGAAGGGTCTGAAAGCTTTTGGAAGGCTACAACTTGTAATTGCTGATAAAGTTGTTGGTAATCCTAGTGATTGTAAATAATATTACAAGGGGCTAGCCATAAAGGTTAGCCCCTTGATATTTTTGGTTCTCATTAGCTTCTTTGTTCATACTTTTTTTCTGATTTTTTAGTGCCTTTAAAAATTGCATTACCGTAAATATTATCTATAATGCTTCGAAAGATATGCTCCCTTCGTCTAGTGGCCTAGGACGTCGCCCTCTCACGGCGAAAACAGGGGTTCGAGTCCCCTAGGGAGCGCCAACTTATTGGTTACCATGAAATTCGTAGATGAAGTCAAGATTAGAGTTCAGGCCGGAGACGGTGGCAATGGCTGTCTGAGTTTTCGGCGGGAAAAATTTATCCCCTTTGGTGGTCCCAATGGTGGCGATGGTGGTAATGGCGGTAGTGTTTTTATTGTCGTTGACGATAATTTAAATACCCTGGTGGATCTTCGTTTTTGCAAAACCTTTGCTGCGGAACGTGGTCAAAATGGTATGGGTAGCCAATGCACGGGAAAAAATGGCGAAGATTTAACCCTGAAAGTTCCTCCGGGGACCATGGTCTACGATGTGCATACGGAGGAGCTAATTGCAGATCTTAGCGCCGTGGGTCAACAGGTGTGCGTGGCCCGCGGTGGTTTTCATGGTTTTGGAAATCTACATTTCAAAAGCAGTACCAACCGTGCGCCACGGCAAACTACCACGGGAAAACCGGGCGAAGCAAGGGAGCTGCGTTTGGAATTAAAACTTCTAGCCAATGTGGGACTGTTGGGTTTACCCAATGCGGGAAAGTCCACTTTACTGCGTGCCATTTCCGCGGCTCGACCTCGAGTTGCCGATTATCCCTTTACGACACTCTATCCCCAGCTGGGAGTGGTAAGGGTAACCAGAGATAGCAGTTTTGTCGTCGCTGATATTCCAGGGTTAATTGCGGGGGCTTCCCAGGGAGCGGGACTCGGTACTAAGTTTTTAAAGCATCTCTCTCGCACGGGAGTGTTGCTGCACTTGGTTGATTTAGTTCCAGCCGATGGCAGTGATCCCGGGAAGGCAATTACTATTGTGGCCAAGGAGTTGGAGCAATTTGGTGAAGAATTGGTGCAGAAGGAACGGTGGTTGGTTTTTAATAAAATCGATCAATTGCCCGAGGAGCAATGGCAACCATTGGTTCAGAAAATTATTACTCAGTTAAAATGGCACAATCCTGTTTTCGCAATTTCGGCCATAAAAAATACCGGTACTAGGGAACTTTGCTATGCCCTAGCCAATCACTTTGCTAGGCAACAACGAGATTAGTTTTTAGCTTTAAATATGATTTTAATGGGAGTCCCAGAGAGATCCAAAGCGCGGCGCAGAAATTTTTCCAGGTAACGCCGGTAGTTTTCCGGGAGGGATGAGACGCGAGTTCCGTGAATAATAACGGTGGGAGGGCTGTGATGTCCTAGGTGAGCATAGCGTAATTTTACTTCCCTGCCTTGCACCATGGGAGGAGGGTTATTGGTCACCGCCATCGCTAGAATTTTATTTAATTCCGCTGTGGGCAGCGTTTTTTTTGCCCCGAGATAGCCACGATCTATGGATTTAAAAAGGTTCCCTACTCCACTGCCGTGGAGAGCGGAGATAAAATGTACATCGACGAAATCAATGAATTCTAGTCGTCGTTCCAATTCACTTTTAATTTTATCCTTTTGCAGCGAGGCCAGGTTATCCCATTTATTGATGGCAATGACCAGTGCCTTGCCCTCGTCCAGGGTTAGGTTAATTAGTTTTAAATCCTGATCCGCAATATTTTCCGTGGCATCTATGAGCAGCAACACCACGTCACTGGTAGCAATGGCTCCCAGGGTTTTAGCAATGGAGAATTTTTCAATGGGGTCCGTGATTCTACTGCGCCGCCGTATCCCAGCGGTATCAATAATGGTATAATTTTTGCCGCGGTAGCTAAAATCCATTGCCAAACTGTCGCGGGTAGTGCCAGGTTGATCATGGGCTATAACTCGTTCCTCCTTGAGTAAAAAATTAGCCAAGGTTGATTTTCCCCCATTGGGTTTTCCCAGGAGAGCAATTTTGATCGTGTCCGGCGATATATCTGAAGTTTCGGTATCTAAACTTGGTAATTTGTCCGCAATGTGCTGGCGAAGGTTGGCAATACCCCTGTTATGTTCCGCAGAAATTGTAACCATGGATGCAAAACCCAGGGAGTGAAAATCTTCTCGTTGATTCTGTCCCCCGTCAATGTCGATTTTGTTTATTACCAGCAGCAGAGGTTTAGCTAGTTTGCGTAGTTTCTTTGCTAGGAGCTCATCGCCGTGGGTTAATCCTCCATGGCCATCGACCACAAATAAAACGAGATCTGCTTCTGCCAATGCCAGTTCCGTTTGTTTCAGTGTCAGCTGTACCATGGGAGTGGTGGCTGTTTCTATGCCCCCGGTATCAACTAATGTAAGGTGGCGCCCATGAATCACCATGGTACCGTAGTGGCGGTCCCTAGTGAGGCCAGGATAATTTGCCACCAGGGCATCTCTCGTTTTAGTTAGTCGATTAAAGAGAGTGGATTTACCAACGTTGGTGCGACCAATGATTACTACGGTATAGGATAATTGCATGGCACCTATTTTGGCATAGAGTGTTTTTTAGTACCAGAGCTAGGGATAAAAAAATTGTAACCCCGGAACACGGGCTTTAGGCGTAATTAAAACATTTGATTTTTGTTAAAATTTATGTAGAATTCAACCGTTGTATTATTTTTTGAATTTTTCGAAAAATTAAAATTTTATATAGAGGATAAATATGAAAAAACTTTTAGTTATTAGCACAGTTGCTGCTCTTGGTTTGAGCACCGCTGTTTTAGCTGGTGGTTTGCCCGAGACCATGCCTTTGGCACCAACTTCGTCATCTGACATGAGCGTTTACCTTGGTCTCCAGGGTGGCTACGGTATGACTAACTGGGAAAACCAAGAAGTTGATAAGGCAAAGGTATCGAAAGATGATGCTTTTGTAGGCCGTATTTTTGTAGGTGCTGATTTAAATCGCTATTTTGCCGCTGAGTTTGGTTACGCTTGGTTCTTTAACAAGCCAACATTAAAAGATGCTGAGAATAAAGAAATAGCCAAATATAAACACACCATGGCATTGGACCTAATGGGTAAAATTAAGGCTCCTGTAGTGGATGGCTTTGATCTCTATGGTAAAGTAGGTATTAGCTACTTAATGTCCCGTGGCGACAATAACACCAGTAACCTAAATAGCTTCAATGTTGCCTTCGGTGCCGGTGCTGACTACTACATTACCCCCAATATCGTTGCCAACGTTGAGTGGCTACGCTATAACGGCAGTGCAAAACATGACGCTGATTACCAGCCACATACTGATGCTTTCCTCTTGGGGCTAAGGTATAAGTTCGATCTCTAATTTAATAATTAGATATTGTATTACTAAAGGGACGAATAGATTTCGTCCCTTTATTTTTTTAGCTTTTTAGTTTGTATGTTGCAAATTTTATCCTAAAAACTTATCAAATAATTTCCTCGCTATTTTCTTTTCATCTGCTATGCTTGGACATGGGTTGACTAGGTGATCGCTCATGGTCTAGGCCATGGGAGGAAAGTCCGGACTCCATTGGACAAAGAGCCAGATAACATCTGGGAAGCGTAAGCTTACGGAAAGTGCAACAGAAAGTATACCGCCCTGCCGGAGGTGAAATTTAATCGACGGTGAGGTAAGGGTGAAATGGTGTGGTAAGAGCACACCGCGCTGTTGGTAACAATGGCGGCATGGTAAACCCCTCTTGGAGCAAGACCAAATAGAAATCCCGTAGCCATAGAGCTACCAATGTGGTCCGCATTTGGATTTGGGTAGGTCGCTAGAGGTGGATGGTGACATCCATCCCAGATAAATGATCATCCATGACAGAATCCGGCTTATGGTCAACCCACATATTATGGTTGAATATTTCATGGCTATTTTTAGAAAATATTACTGGATTGCGCTAGCATTATTCGTGTTTTTCATAGATCAATTATCGAAAAAATTGGTCATGGACAGCTGTGCCATGGAGGGGAGCATTGAGATTTTTCCTATTTTGAATATTTCCCTGGTTTTTAATCGTGGCGCCGCTTTTAGTTTTCTTAATAGTGCCGGAGGGTGGCAAAATTGGCTGTTTATCGGTGTTGCTCTGGGGGTAAGTTTTTTAATTATTAGGTGGTATTTGCAAGGTCGCATGCAGCATCGAGGATCTATCATTGCAGCGGCTTTAATTCTGGGTGGAACCCTGGGCAATATGTGGGATCGAATTTTCCGTGGCATGGTGGTGGATTTTATAGAGTGCCATTGGGGAAGTTGGTATTATCCCGTTTTTAATTTTGCCGATGCTGCCATCACCGTGGGAGCAATTATATTCATTATTGATATTTTCACTCATGGCGATGTGTCTACGCAGCGGTAATATTAGAACCAACATTCCATGGGCATTCGTTCTCCCCGATGGTCTATGGCTAGATATTGACATGGAGATGGTATTGATGGGTTCAAAGTAGCGGTGAGCTTGAAGGTGGTGGCCGTGGCTTTAACCTCTAGGATGTAAGAATTAGCGAGCATAGTGGTGTCAAATATGGTAGCTGAAGTTGCACCAAGATAGCTGTTGTTTAGATTGTAATATTTTTCCATGGCGATGGTACCTCGTAGTAGTGCGGCCATGGCGTGAATTTTTTTCGTACGTTCAGTGTAGGTTCTGTAAATTGGCTGGGCCGAGGAGATTAAAATACCCAGGAGGGCAATTACTGTGAGAATTTCCATGAGGGTAATACCTAGGTTGCTATTTTTTACTAATTGCGTCATAGGTTGTAGCAGTAAAATATTTGAACATGGATTGGGGTTATGGCTAGATGGCAAAATTAAGTTTACTGGGGATTGCAAGCGAGACAATACAGTATAATATACTGATCATTGCTGTGAATTGGCGATAAATCCTATGAATAATAAAAAAAGTAAACTGGGGCTGTGGATGCTCATTGCATTGGTGACTGGTAATATGGTGGGTTCCGGTGCCTTTCTATTGCCCGCAGATTTAGCCAGAATTGGTAGCATTAGTTTAATTTCGCTACTATTTACCGTTGGCGGGGCTTTGGCATTGGCGTTGGTTTTTGCCAAAATGAGTTTATTGATTCCCAAAAATGGTGGCCCCTATGTCTATGTGCGCGCTGCCTTTGGGGATTATCTAGGATTGCAGACCGCATATTATTATTGGGTAGGAGTGTGGGTTGGTAATGCCGCTTTGGTGGTAGCTGCTCTGGGATATATAGATGTTTTATTTCCCATTTTACATAAAAGTACCGCTAAAGTGATGATGATTTTACTGGTAATTTGGCTGCCAACGGTAATTAATATTTTAGGTGTTAGGATAGCTGGGGTAATACAGATAATTACTTCGTTGCTAAAGTTTATACCATTAATTATGGTTGGGCTGTTTGGATGGTTTTATTTTCATCCAGAATATCTTAGTCTCGGTTTTAATGTCTCCGGTAAATCAAATTTTTTAGCATTTTCTTCGGCCATTACACTAACTCTTTGGTTATTCATTGGAGTGGAATCAGCGACGGTACCCATGGAATCCGTGGAAAATCCACGGCGCAATATTCCCTTGGCTACCTTGATTGGTACCATTGGTGCCGCGATTATTTATATTTTAAGCAATGCCGCTATATTTGGCATGGTACCCACGGAGCAGCTAGCGCAAACTACGGCGCCCTTTGCCATGGCCATGGAGATCATGGTAGGGTCCTGGGGTGGGTGGTTCGTTGCCTGTGGCGCAATTTGCGCTTGTCTGGGAGCCTTGAATGGTTGGATATTGGTGGCGGCGCAAATTCCCATGTCCGCAGCTAGGGAGGGAATTTTTCCTCAAATTTTTTCCCGATGCAATGCTCAGGGTGCTCCCATTTTTGGTTTGATTACCACTGCTTGTTGCATTACGGCGCTAATTTTAGCCAGTACCTATCTTAATTTAATTGAGCAATTTGAACTGCTAGTGTTGGCTGCCACCACTGCGGAGGTATTGGCCTATTTTTATACAGCCGTAGCACAGTTAATAATATTGCCTCGGGCAACATCGGTAAACAAACAGTGCTGGAATCTCTTAATTGCAATGGTAGCTGCAATCTATTCTTTCTCTGCCATTCTCGGATCATCGCGGGAGGTAATCTATTTTCTAGCCGCCTTTATTTTACTTACCGTGCCCATTTATGCTATATTTAGAACCAAGATGCAATGTGGCTCACCGCCTAGTTAAATAAATGACATGGCAATGCACAATGGAAACAATGTGTATAGTTATAAATGACCCCATGTTTTAGATTTTTAAGGAATAGCACAATATGAAAACAGCTAAAAATCTTTTCCTCACTTTGGCCATAAATTTGGTGGTATCCAGTAGTTTTGCCACCAATTTGTTGGATGCCTACAATGCGGCTTTAGCTAACGATCCTCAGTTTAAAATCGCCCGGTCAACGTGGCTAGCCGATAGGGAGAACTTTGCCATAAGTAGAGCTAGTTTGCTACCGCAAATTGCCACTAGAGCCAATGTTGCTAGAAGTAGGGAAAAATTAGCTCACGGTGGAGGAGTATATACTCCCGCCTACTATGGTAATTCACTGGGCTACGGACTTACCATTAGTCAATCAATTTTCGATTTTAAAAAATTGGCTTCTCTCTGGGGTTCCCAAGCCATAGTGCGCCGAGCTCATGCAGTTTTTATGGCCGAGGAAGAGGGATTGCTCTATAGAGTAGCCGAGCGATACTTTGATGTTCTCCTGGCTAAATCATTTCTTTCCCATGCCCAAGCTCAAAGACAAGCCAATGAGCATCTATTTGTGCAGTCTAAGCACAAATATGATGTAGGTATAATTCCCATTACTGATTTGGCAGAAAGTCGTAGAAACTATGAAAGATCGTTGGCCATTGAGGTTAAAAGTAAAACTGATCTAGATAGTGCCTTGGAAAAGTTGGCAGAGATTACGGGAGCTAGGTATCGAGAATTAGATTCTCTGGGATCTAAGTTTCCACTAATGTCACCGCAACCGAAAGATATGGAACAATGGGTTAGAGCAGCGGAGCAACGGAATTTTGATCTCATGGCATACAATTATCAAACAATCTATGCCTGGGAAAATCTCAAGGCCAAACATAGCGGACATTTTCCCACTGTCAATGTGCAGGGTAGCTATGGCTATGGGTATAATAGCAACTATGGAAATAGTGGTAACCATGGGCGTACGAAATCAGCTTCCGTGGGCATGGAGCTAACCATGCCGCTGTTTAGTGGAGGTGGTACCGTAGCGGAAGCTAAGCAAGCACATTACCATTACCAAGTGGCTCTGGGAGAACTGGATAAAAAACACCGCGAGGTGGTAAGTAGTACACGCCAAGCATATTTAGGAGTAATTTCCGGTATCAGCGCCATTAGAGCTGACTTAGAAGCTATTAGGGCCGCCGAAAGTACTCTAAAATCCATGCGAGCTAATTATAGTGTGGGTAGAAAGACCATGTCCGACGTTTTGGATGCTCAATCTAAGCTCTATGAGACACAGACGGAATATGCCCGAGATGAGCATAGCTATATATTGTTGCTATTGAAGCTTAAAATGTGCACAGGATCATTAGTAGTAGATGATTTATGGGAGGTAAACTCTTGGTTGGAAGATAAAATTTCCACTGCAAAAAAGTTACAACGGGAAAATCCGAGGCACTCTAAAAATGCAGCAGGAAATGGTACCATTACTAAAAAGATTAAATCTAAATCCACTAAAGTAAAGGCGCAAAATGGATCCTCGGCATCGTCTCAGAGAAAAATTAAAATATTTAGAGCGGAAGCTATTGAACCAGCGGTAGCTCTTTAGTAAAAGATAGGTAGAAAGTCATAGTTTAGAAATTCACAGTGTTGATCTTAGAAGGTTAGTTTATGTCATTTACAGATATTTTTATTCGTCGCCCCGTATTTGCCACGGTGTTGAGTCTTACCATTTTGTTGATTGGCATTAGATCCTATTTTAGCTTACAGGTTAGGTTATATCCTCGCATCGATGCTTCAGTTATTAGTGTGAGAACTCACTATGCTGGAGCCGATGCTGCTCTCATGGAGGGCTTTGTTACCACCCCCCTGGAAAATGCTCTGGGAGGTGTTGATGGCATTGACTATATGGTGTCCAACAGTTTCAATGAAAACAGCACTGTCATTATATATTTCCAGCTAGGTTACGATATTAATGTGGCCATGGCCGATGTTAATTCCAAGGTAAATTCCATACGCTATCTATTACCGAGGGAAATTGATGATCCCGTTATTATTAAAAGCGATCCCAATGCTAGCCCCAGTATGTATCTTTCATTTTCCAGTAAGACTCTAAAGCGGGAAGCCATTACGGACTATTTGAATCGCTTGGTGCAGCCACAGCTGCAATCTCTTACGGGGGTTGGTCAGGCGCAAGTACTAGGACCAAGTTATGCTATGCGCATCTGGCTAGACCATCGTCTCATGGCGTCGAAAAATATTACTCCTGCCGACATAGATCATGCGATTAAGCTACAGAGTTTGCAGGCCCCGGGAGGCATGTTAAAAACCTCGCTGGAGGAGTTTGTGGTAAAGACCTTTAGTGAAGCATCCACGGAGCAGCAATTTAATGATTTAGTAATTCGGCATCGGGGTGGTGAACTTACAAAAATCAGGGATATTGGCAAAGCTCAGTTGGGAGCTAGATTTATGGATCTCTCGGTGTGGATGAATGGCATCGATGGTGCGGCGATCTCAATTACTCCACTGTCGACAGCTAATCCCCTGGATGTGGCCAAAAGTGTTAAGGGTATTTTTGCACAGTTAGTGTCATCATTACCTCGGGATATTCTAGGTAAAATTACTTGGGATAGTTCTAAATTCATTGGTGAGTCCATTGGTGAAGTGAAAAAAACCATAGTGGAAGCTACGCTGTGTGTGGTTTTGGTGGTTTTACTTTTTTTAGGATCACTGCGCACCCTATTGGTTCCCGTGGTTACCATTCCTCTATCCCTCGCTGGGGTATGTATTTTTATGTATCTTCTGGGTTACTCCCTCAATACCATTACTCTGCTTTCCATGGTACTTGCCATTGGCATTGTGGTGGATGATGCCATTGTGGTGGCGGAGAATATTCACCGCCATATTTCCCTAGGTAAATCACCCCGGGAAGCTTCCCTGGTGGGTGCCCGGGAGATTCAATTTGCGGTCATTGCCATGACTTTTACCTTGGCTGCAGTATATGCTCCCATTGGTTTTTTAACGGGGCTCATTGGTTCCCTATTTAAGGAATTTGCTTTTACCTTAGCGGGCGCAGTAATTGTTTCGGGATTTATTGCCCTTACTTTGTCTCCCATGATGTGTTCAAAAATTATGCTTCCCGCGGGAACGAAGGAGTCGGCATTTAGTAGTAAAATTCACCATATTTTTGATAGAATTAATGGCAGCTATACTCGGTTACTGCAAAAAACGATTGCCCATGGTGGTAAAGTATTAGCTACCATTCCTTTGATTTTTATTGCTACGGGATTACTTTACTCAGTTATTCCCCAGGAACTTGCTCCCCGGGAAGATCAGGGATTTCTATTGGCACCCATGCTGGCTCCCACATCAACCAATATCAATTATATGGAAAAATATTCTAAAATGGTGGATCAGATGCTAGTAAAGATCCCGGAGTTGGAAAGTCGCCTAGTCATTAATGGCTATAGTTTTAATGGTCCCGCTGCCAATGCGGGTGTAGCGCTACTAATTTTAAAACCATGGTCGGAGCGCCAGCGATCCGTTGATCAAATTATTAGTGATCTTGCCCCTCAGCTTTGGTCTATTCCGGGGATCATATCCTTTCCAACCAATCCGTCTAGCTTACCCGGTGCCGGTGGTGAAGATCCCATTGCCATTCAATTGCAGACGCTGGGAGACTATGCTAAGTTACATGGCACGGTTCAGGAGATAGCCAATGCTGCTAGGAAAAACCCTAGGCTGTATAATGTACGTGTTGAGCCTAAGTTAGATAAAACTCAGTTTGGTATACATATTAATCGAGAAAAAGCAGGCGTGCTGGGTATAAAAGTGCGGGACATTGGTAGCGCCATTAATTTGCTATTGGGGCAACCGACGGCGGGGCATTTTAGCATTGAAGGACGTAGCTATGATGTGATTCCTCAACTATTTCCTGATATTAGTAACAGTCCGGATGTGATGAATAATCTATATTTACGCACCGCAGCGGGAGAATTGGTATCATTGAGCAATATGGTTACCACCGATGAAAGCGTAATTCCTGAAAGTATTAAACATTTTCAACAGCTACGATCTTTTTCCATTACGGCGGGTACCGTACCAGGCTATACTCTGGGTCAGGCACTGGATTTTTTCAAAGATACCATTGGAAAAATTGCTCCTGCGGAGGTCAAAGTCGATTATTCAGGGCAGTCACGGTTGTACTTACAAACCGGAAACCAGATGCTATTTACTTTTCTCTTCGCCATAGTATTTATTTTTTTAGTATTGGCAGCGCAATTTGAAAGTTTTCGTGATCCGTTAATTGTGCTGTTTACCATTCCTTTGTCGATGTTTGGTGCTCTTTTGGTAATGTATCTTACTAAAACCACTCTGAATATCTATTCGGAGATAGGGTTGATCACCCTAATTGGATTGATTAGTAAGCATGGAATTTTGATGGTGGAATTTGCCAATCAATTGCAGGAGGAGGGAAGAAGTATACGGGACGCTATCATCACTGCGGCGACAACGAGGTTGCGCCCAATTTTAATGACAACTGCTGCCATGGTGCTGGGAGCTGTACCCTTGGCCATGGCTACGGGTGCCGGTGCCAATAGTCGTCATCAAATTGGTTGGGTAATTATTGGTGGTATGATGATAGGTACAATGTTTACTCTATTTCTCGTGCCGACGGTTTATAGTTATTTAGCTACTAAAAAAACTAAGATCTCGTAGGCTAAAAATTAGCTTTATTGGTTAGATCTTTCAAAGGTGAGGCACTAGGTTGGTCATTGTCGTGGTCCTGGGATTCTTGCTCTGGTGTTTCAGAATTATCTTTGACTTCGATCTTAGGTGTGCGCCTAATTCTTGACCTAGGTATTTTCCCTTTCACTGGTTCGGTAACCGATGGGGCGGTAGTTTTTGATGCGGACTCTAGATATTTTTTTACCCTTGCACCCTCTTCTTCCGGAGTTGGGTCATCGGCTCGATTCGCCGCATCTATTTTTTGATGATGTTCCTGCAGCATTCTTAAGTGCTGTTGCTCTTTTCTAATGTGGCTAAGTAGTGTATTTTTTATATTTTTCCAAAAATATGGAACTTTACCTCGATGTAAGCGTAAAATTTCCCTAAGTTTTTTTTTCAATCTTTCAAGTTGAGCTTGCTGAGACATAGTATTTTCCTTTTTTATTTTTTACTTCCATGGTATCTATTATACGGAAAAGATAAAATTTTTCCACTAAGATATGAAAAGCAACGGCCAAAGAAAGGAATATGATTCTCTGGGCATGGTTTCAGTGCCTAGAAATAGGCACTGGGGTGCTCAAACGGAGCGAGCACGACAAAATTTTGCCGTGGGGACGGAGCTTATGCCGCGGGAAATAATAGCTAGTTTGGTTATAATTAAGCAAGCAGCAGCTAGGGTAAATGCAGCTAAGGGATTATTACCTCGTAATAAAGCGGAAGCAATTATCAGTGTTTGCGAAAAAATTTTGACTGATGATGCCGATCTCTGGCAGGATTTTCCACTAAAGATTTGGCAATCTGGTAGTGGTACCCAAACTAATATGAATGTTAACGAGGTGATAGCTCATAGGGCCAATGTGAAGTTAGGTAGCAAGTTGGGTAGGAAAAAATCAATCCATCCCAATGATGATGTTAATATGTCACAGTCTACCAATGATCTTTTTCCCACGGCGATGCATTTAGCTACCATCACTGCTCTGCGACATCATTTGATTCCTGCATTGTCTGCATTGCATCGTAGCCTAGTGAAGCTCAGTAAAAAATTTAATTCACTGGTGAAGGTGGGGCGTACCCATTTGCAGGATGCTGTGCCGTTGACCCTGGGGGAGGAATTCTCTGGCTATGGTGCCCAAATTGCTTTGGCTTTGGAGCATATCCAGCTAGCATTGCAACCTCTCTACCACTTAGCCATTGGCGGTACCGCCGTTGGTACGGGATTAAATGCACCGAAAAAGTTTGACGTAGCCATGGTACGTATTCTTGGGAAAAAGATGAAATTACCTCTACGCACAGCTACTAATAAATTTTGCATGCTTTCTTCCCATGAACCACTTTTAATCATTAGTGGGGCTGTTAAATCTCTAGCTACGGCACTGTTTAAGATAGTCAATGACATTCGTTGGTTAGCTTCGGGGCCACGCTGCGGTTTGGGGGAGCTAATTTTGCCAAGTAATGAACCCGGTTCTTCAATCATGCCCGGGAAGGTTAATCCCACGCAGTGTGAAATGGTGCTCATGGTTTGTGCCCAGGTTATGGGAAATGATGCTACCATCAGCTTTGCCAATGCCCAGGGAGATTTCGAATTAAATGTATTTAAGCCGGTGATTATATACAATTTACTGCAAGCTATAAATCTTCTAGGTGATGCACTGGTGTCATTTAATCGGTATGCGCTAGCTGGCTTGCAAGCTAATCGTCAGCGACAGGCATTTTTTGTGAAAAATTCTCTTATGGCAGCTACGGCTCTCAATCCGATTATCGGTTACGATAGGGTTTGCGATATTACACGCTTAGCTCTACGCAGAGATATTACTCTGCGGGAGGCTTGTGCCGCTTTGGGATATATGGATCTGAAGGAATTTGATCACGCCATGGGGGAAAAATAGTAGCTAGGATACTCATGGCAATGTTGATAGCTGGGATCTCATCATTTGCTTTGCGGAGTGCTACGAGCTAAGATCTTTTAAAAAAAGGAGATATATGATGCATAAAGTATTATTAATTTTTATAGCCACCATGCTATTGGTAGGTTGTCAACCATATCGAGTTACGGTGGAACAGGGAAATTTACTTAGCGAATCTATGGTAGCGAAACTAAATTTAGGTATGACGAGAGATGAAGTTGCTGCTATGCTCGGTACTCCAGTGCTAAATGATATTTTGCATAGTGATCGGTGGGTATATGTATATACTAAGCGCGTCAATGGTAAAGTTAAAGCCACCGATAGATTAACTTTAGAGTTTAAATCCAATAAATTAGTGCGCATCAGATAGTGGAGCTAGCATGACCTCTTCCATTGCTAATAATCGCAAAGCGCATTACAACTACCACATTGAGGAAACTTTGGAAGCCGGCATAGTATTGCAGGGTTGGGAAGTGAAGAGTTTACGCGCGGGTAAGGCACAGCTGGCCGAAAGCTATGCGGTTATTAAACGCGGAGAGGCGTTTCTAATCAATGCCCACATTTCCCCCATGAATACTGTTTCCACTCACATTAATCCCATAGCCGATCGTTCCAGGAAATTATTACTTAAGCGTAGAGAATTGGATCGACTAATTGGAGCTGTGGAGCGCAGAGGCTATGCCCTTGTGCCCATTAATTTGCACTGGAAAAATAATAGAGCTAAGGTAGATATTGCTTTGGCAAGGGGTAAAAATCTCTATGATAAGCGCCAGACCACTAAGGAGCGAGAGTGGAAAAGAGAGCAACGAAAATTGGCCAAGGGAAGATAGGAGGAAGTTATCGCTAACCTAGTATATGATGATATTGATGTTAATTTAAGGGCACCACATTTTCTGTAGACGTTTAAGATTAAGCGCTAGCCACTGAAGAGCAATGATGGCCATGCCGTTATGAATGAGGCCATTATCCATGGCCGCAAATGCCTCCGCAGTGGAAAGTACATGTATTTTTATATCCTCTCCCTCCTCTCTGGCACCGGAAAATTGCGGAGCCTTGGAGCTATCTATTTTGGCACAAAATAATTTTACCATCTCCGTGCTAAAACCCGGAGAGACCAGGTATTCATAGACGGGTAGCAGCTCTTCCACCGCTGCTAGCCAAGGAGAACGAAGTGTAGGCTAGAAGTCCGAGGTAGGTGAGGGTTTTTAGTAGAGCAAAGCGAGTGCTAAAAATCTATACTAAGCGTTAAGTCATAGTAGCGTATTCCAGCTGCGGGACGGCCGAG
>JAVBML010000077.1:0-8854 GCA_031552655.1 Gammaproteobacteria bacterium | reverse complement strand
GCTTGCTTAAATAATTCGGAAAAAAAATTACATATCTTGGCAAACGCTGAACCACTGAAATTGCAGTGCTACCATTCCTTCTCTGCCCATTAACTTCGGACCTATCCAATTGATTCATCCAATGAGGATTATCAATTAAATCGCCATAGGCAACCATGATACGTGCGAAATCAATAGAAGTTTTGTCAAGATATTGCCGTAGTTCAGTGCACATAAGTTTAATATTTGCTTCGCTTATTACCGCTTCACCGCTGAGATTTTCCAAAGGAGTTAGCAAAGCGGTCATATCCAAATTCATAAAAGCTTGATGATCAGCGATATTATGGTACGCTTGGGATATTAATTTTAAATTGTCACTATTAACTAAATCGGGTGTCACTATATTCTTTTTAATATCCTGACAAAAATTTATCTCTGTCTCCCTAAGTTCATTGGCAGTCGAAATCAATTTTTTTATTTCCCTGGCTAATTGCTTTTCTTCCTCCGATGCAAATAAATCACCGAATATATTACCTTCTTCAGTAAATAATAAATTACTATCTTGGCGGCCTTTTCTAGCAACTTGTATATTTTCTATTTTCGCTTTTTTTTGTTCTGCTTTCCTTAAATTTTCCCTAAGTAATCTAAAATTATTCCGATAACTTGCCAGATCAGCAAAACTTAAATTGCCATTCAGTAACCTATCCATTGGTAAAGCTTCGACAACATCCATAATTGAAGAGGGCAATTCCTTAGCATCTATCTTAGCCTTTGCTTGGCTAGCTAGCATCAATAATTCTTTATTTAAAGTTGCGTAGTTTTTTTCAGCATAGTCACTCTCTCTATTCAACAGGGCATTCAATATATCTAACTTAAAGCACAGCATTTTTTTCAGATTTTTATATTCTGCAGATTCCCGTTGTCCTAGAACTTCAAGTACTTCCATGGAATGGCTAGGATTGTCTTTGAAACCAAGCGCGGCAATTGTTTCCTTGAATTTTTGATAATCTTGACCTTCCACAGCGCTATCCAATTGTCGCAGTAATGCTCGAGATTTACCTTTCTTACTTCGTGAAATGTCAATGCTATCAAGGTGTTTTTCTAGCCAATTTTTAATGGTAATATGGCTAACATTTTTTATGTACACTGACAATTTTATCCTTCGCAATTCTTGGTCACTAATTTTATTAAGATCTACTCCCAGAGTAATTAGCATTTTTTGCAATTCATCGCTGCTAGGTAAATCAGCTTTTCCCATGGCTTTTAAAAAATACTCCATTTCATCATAGGGAATATCTTTTATATCCGACCGTACCAAGGAACTAAATTTTCTCCCTTCCAGAACCTCAGCTAGATATACATCCGCAACATAGAGAGGCACCTTAAATACAGCTTTCTTTGATTTATCTAGCAGATCAAATATGTAAAAACTCTTTGTAAATAGCGATATTTTCCTAGTATCCCTGGGCTTTATTGCTAGGGATCTAGTGTACTGTACTTCGGCGTCTGCACTGATGTTTTTGGAATCAAAGAAGTCCTGGGGTTTGTATTTGGATGAAGGTAGCGCATAGCCTCGAATGGCATCACTAAAATCATGCATAATTTGCTCTACCATGGAATGACCATGCTGTGTCAATGTGCCATCCACGCCTTTGTTTTCCTGGGCAAATTCTAGATCTTGCAAACTAATGCCTAGAAACGGGAGGCAAGATTTTTGGGATATTTCTCTCACCGACTTAAAATTTTTACTATCATTGGTTACGGCATAAATAAGTTCTAATTTACCCACGGTATCCAAAGGTAGAGGCTTGCTTTTTACTGTTAGATCCTGCTTGTATAAACGAATTATGGATGAATTATAGAGTGCCGCTTTTAGTGCCATGGTCGTCGAAAAATCTCTCTGCTCCATAGCATAGTAGGTAGCATTTACTAGAGCAACGTAGAGTAGATTGCGTAGCTCATCATCTTCCTCATTTAAAATCAAGTTTATAGCCCAATTACTTATATCGGTCGACAATTGAGCCATTTTTGGCCCGTGGACGGTTTTTAATTTGTCCGCGTTATCTTGGGTAATGGATACATATAATTCATGGGTTTCCCTGGAAAAACAATTAACGACATCTTGGAAAAATTCTTCCAATTTCTGCAACCCATTTTCTAGCAGCTGCTCTTCATTTTTACTTTTAATGACATTGCGCAGTGATTTTACTAATGAATTTAGTGTAAAAATAGGATTTTTTGATACTTCATCTTCCATTGGCATATATCTAGCTCCATGATTATCTAAAAAATGCTTCCTGCAATTCCCATAGGCAATTTTGTTAATTCACTATTAACAGTCCTTAGAGGATAACACACTCTCAAATAAATATCAAAAAAATCGTTCCGTCAAACAAAATGGTCTCATAATTTTTCATAGCTAAATTTCTTATTCTTTTGCAAAAATAGTCTAGACAAAGGGGAAGATTTTTCCCATAATCATGCTCTTAACCTTTGGTACCGTAGCTACAAAAAATGAATAGTAAAAAAATCATAGAACTCAGGGGAATAGCAAAAAAATTTGGAGATTATCAGGCACTGAATGACACCAACATGGTAATTAACCATGGAGAATTTATTACACTCCTAGGTCCATCAGGATGTGGTAAGACTACTCTTCTAAGATTAATCTCGGGGTTAGACCAACCGGATCAAGGTAAAATATTCATCGATGGCAGAGATGTTACAAATCTACCACCGGAGCAACGTCACCTTAATATGGTATTTCAAAGCTATGCCCTTTTTCCCCATATGACCGTCTATGATAATGTAGCCTTTGGTCTACGTTGTAAAAAAATAACAGAAAATGAGGTCAGAGAGCGGGTAACTCATATGCTAGCCACGGTTAGGCTGGGCCACCTAATCGATAGAAAACCTCAGCAACTAAGCGGTGGCCAGCAGCAGCGCGTAGCCATTGCCAGAGCCATGGTTAATGAACCCATAGTGCTATTGCTAGATGAGCCCCTAAGCGCTCTAGACTATAGTCTACGAAAGAATATGCAAGTCGAATTAAAGCAACTGCAGCGAAGGCTGGGAATAACCTTTGTATTTGTTACCCATGATCAAGAGGAAGCTTTGTCCATGTCCGATCGCGTAGCTATCATGAATGAAGGTTCCATTGTGCAAATAGGTACACCGAAAGACGTCTATGAAGAACCGGCGAATTTGTACGTTGCAGATTTCATTGGCGAGGCAAATATATTCGATGCCATGGTCTCCGCAGTTAGTGAAAAAACTTTAACCTTGGAAATCGAAAATAGACGCTATTCCCTAATTAATAAAAAAGGTTTTCTACCGCAGCAATTGGTTCATATAGTCATTAGACCGGAAGATATTGCCGTTTGGGGAGGAGCGGAGCTAACGGAACAGGAAATGGTAGAGATGCTTCCGGGCACAGTGGAACAGGTAATCTACAAAGGACCAACGGTGGATTTAATTGTTCGATTAGACAGCGGTAAAAAAATATTGGCGTCGGAATTTTTCAACGAAGATGATGAAAAATTAGACTATCACGTAGCCGAAAAGGTCTGGATAGATTGGATACCGGGCTGGGAAGTTATACTGCCAAATGAAAAATAGAATCAACCTTTTTAAACCCTCTTCTATTTTTATTATCTCCCTGTGGCTAGGTATATTTGCTGTCCTACCTCTGGGATTAATTTTCATTGCCAGCATATTAACTCCCGATGCCCAGGGAATAGTGAAATTTATACTAACCGCTAATAATTACTTAGATTTAGCAAACTATGCCTACGTCAAGATATTTTTGCAATCCATGCAATTGGCTATTAGTTGTACCATTATTTGCCTTGCCATCGCCTATCCCTTTGCATTCATTATTGCCCGTTGCCAAAGCAAACATCGATCACTATTACTATTTTTTATTATCATACCATTTTGGACCAGTTCACTTATACGTACCTATGCCATCATGGCTATTTTAAAAGCCAAGGGAATATTAAATTCTCTATTAATTTTCCTAGGTGTAATAGATCAGCCATTGCAAATTCTCTATAGCTACACCGCGGTGTTAATTGGCTCAGTATATGACCTACTACCATTCATGATCTTACCTCTCTATGCCAACATGGAAAAACTAAACCAAGAATACATAGAAGCCGCCAAAGATCTTGGAGCTGGTCGCTTTACAATTCTAACCAAAGTAATTATTCCATTGACCAAATCGGGTATTATCGCTGGTTGCGTTATGGTATTTTTGCCATCCATGACCATATTCTATATCCCCGTTCTTCTAGGAGGTGCAAAAAATCTTCTCCTGGGTAACTTAGTAGAATACCAATTTTTAACCGCTAACAATTGGCCCCTGGGTACTGCCATCAGCGTAGTAATTACCCTGGTAATGGTAAGTTTTATTTTACTATACTGGTACAGTTCCAAAAGAAGCAGCGAGGAAAAAATAATATGAATAAATTTATTAAATCCTCCTACGCTATATTAATATATCTATTTCTCTATTTTCCCATAGCCATAGTAATTATATTTTCCTTCAATAACGCTAAACATTCATTGCTCTGGCATGGCTTTACGCTAAAGTGGTATCATGATCTATTTCAAAATACCATGCTACTGCAAGTGGCTTGGCATTCTCTACTTTTAGGAGTCATAGCCGCAACCTTAGCAACCATGCTAGGGACTCTGATTGCCATAGTTCTATTTCGTTATAACTTTAGTGGAAAAAAACTAATCCATGGAATCATTGGAATATTAATAGTAATGCCAGAAATAGTAATAGCTGTTTCACTTTTATTGTTATATGGCCTCATAAAAATTCCCCTGGGATTTTGGACCTTACTATTCGCCCACATAGCCCTTGGTGTACCATTCGTGACCGTAACCGTATCTAGTCGCATAGCCACACTGAATCAATACATATTTGAAGCAGCCCGGGATCTAGGAGCAAGTGATTTCGTAATAGTAAGTAAAATAATCATTCCCTTGCTATTACCAGCCATCATGGCCGGTTGGCTACTAAGCTTCACTCTATCCCTGGATAACATTATTATTAGCTACTTCGTCAGTGGACCATCCTTCGATATATTACCTTTGAAAATATATTCCATGGTACGTTTAGGTGTAAAACCCGAAGTAAATGCACTATGTACATTGATGCTAATTTTTACCATCAGTGCCGTTATGGTCAGTTACCAAGGAATTTTCAAAAAAAGAAAAATCAAATGAAATATTTCAAGATACTTTTCTACCTAATATTAACTCTAGGGTGCTACGCGTCAAGAATATTGGCTAAGGAGCAACTGCTAAATATTTATATCTGGGGAAACCATTTACCCAATGACATAGTTAGACAGTTTACTAAGGAAACGGGTATTAAAGTTAACGTAACGGAATATGATAACAATGAAACCATGTTCACAAAAATCAAAGTATTTAAAAACCCTGGCTATGATATCATTGCCCCCTCCAGTTACTATATAGAAAGGATGGTTAAACATGATATGCTTCAAAAGCTAGACAAAAGCAAATTGCCCAATGTAAAACATATTTTCACTGAGTTACTTAATTTAGCCTACGATCCACAAAATCTCTATAGCTTACCTCACATGTGGGGAACCACGGGTATCATTGTTAATAAAAAATATTTTAGCGCACAAAAAATAACCTCCTGGAAAGATTTTTGGAACTCTCAATATAGGGATCAACTCATGCTACTAAATGACATGCGTGATGTTTTTGCCATTGCGCTACTCTCCCTGGGCTATTCTATTAATGATAGCAATCCCCGGCACATTAACGAAGCCTATTGCAAACTAAAAAAATTATTACCCAATGTTAAAGTTTTCAATATCGACACAGTACCTAACATATACATCGATGAAGATGCCGTAATAGGAATGGCATGGAGCGGCGATGCTAGGCTGGCAATGAAAGAAAATACCGATTTAATTTACATCTACCCCCGGGAAGGTTATTCCATTTGGATCGATAATTTGGCAATTATAAAAAATGCTCCTCACATAGAAAATGCCCATAGATTTATAAACTTCCTACTGCGCCCAGATATTGCAAAAACCATTGCAACCACTCTTGGCTACGCTACTGCCAATGCCACGGCAGCGCGCATGATGAAAAATAACACCGATGGTTCCATAAAAAACATTCTAGAAAAAGGAAATATACAAATGGATCTCAGTGATGAAGTGAAACATATTTATGAAAAATATTGGGAAAGACTAAAGATCGATGGCTAGCTAATTGGTAATTTCTGATATTTTTTAGTCAATGGAAATTTATTTGTCTAAGCCTCTAACGTGAAATAAACTAATTCCCGCAGCAACGGATACATTCAAATTCTGCACCACTCCATGCATGGGTATTTTAAAAAGATCATCACAATTCTCCCTAGTTAATCTCCGTAGCCCCTCTCCTTCGGCACCAAATACCATAGCCAAGGGCGGTGCTAAACTGAGCTTAAAGAGGCTATGTTTTGCCTCCTCACTGGCTCCATATATCCATATATTTTTACTCTTCAATAAATTAATGGTGCGCGCCAGATTGGTTACAGTAATCACGGGGGTAACTCCGGCCGCTCCTGACGCAACCTTATAGACTATGGGAGTTAATCCACAGGCACGATCCTTTGGAATAATCACTGCCTGTACCCCCGCCGCATTAGCCGTACGCAGACATGCGCCCAAATTATGAGGATCCTGTACACCATCCAAAATTAATAGAAATACTTTCTCTGCATATCTGTCCAGAATAACATTTAAATAATCCTCACTATATTCTCCACCATAGCTGATCTCTGCAATGGCACCTTGGTGTTTAGTAGCTGGTACCATTAGATCAAGTTGATCCTTAGCTAGGTAGATAACCTTAAGGTTATTCCTCTGAGCTAAAGCTTCTAACTCTAAAAAACGCTGATCTCGTTGTTTTGGTTGTAAAAATATAGTTTCCATTCCTTCGGGCATGGTTGCTATGGCCGTAGCTATGGTATGGTAGCCAAAAATGTATTTTTTCTGATTCATCTTTACTCTTTTATTAACATCGAATTATCTTCACCGTTACTATTTTCACTATTCTCAATAAAACTAACCATTTCTTTATCTATTTTATCCTCAATGACAGTGATACTGGGTAATTCATCTAGGTGCTTTAAATTAAAATGATCGAGAAATTTTTTGGTGGTGGCAAATAACGCTGGCCTTCCTGGTACCTCCTTGGTACCAATAACTCTAATCCATTCATGTTCCAAAAGGGTTCTAATGATATTGGAACTGACCGCAACTCCTCGAATATCCTCTATTTCCGACCTAGTTATCGGCTGACGATAGGCTATCAAAGCTAAAATCTCAAGTAATGCTCTTGAATATTTAGGTGGTTTTTCAGCGTAGAGCTTAGTAACCCAGGGAGCAAATGCTGTTCTTACTTGAAATCTCCACCCACTGGCAACCTCCTTAAGCTCAATACCTCTATCACTATAATCATCAACTAATTCATTAATAATTTCTGCTAATCTATTGATTTCCATATCATTTAATTCTAATAATTTAGTAATTTTATCAACACTTAATGGTTCCTCCGAAGCAAAAAACAATGCTTCTATAATATCCTTAGAAATAGACATACCCATGTTTAATCCCCAATTTTTTCTTCTCTTGCGTTTAAATATATAGCCCCATAGCTCTCCCTCTGCACAATATCTATCAAATTTTGTCGCAGTAATTCAAGGATGGCCATAAAGGTGATTACAATACCCCTTCTACCCTCTTCGGGAGTAAATATGGTAATAAAATCAATGAATTTATTTTGCTGTAGATGTACCAATATATCGCTCATTCGCTCCCTAATCGACAATCCTGCCTTACTAATTTCATAGTGCTCCTGCATACTAATGCGTTTCATTACGCCTTCGAAGGCGGTAAAAAGTTCTCGCCATTCTAATTTTGGCTGTGGCCTAGCAGTATTTTCAATCTTGGAAAACACCACTGCTTTAAATAGTTCTCGCTGAACTCTGGGTAAAGTATCGAGTTCCTCCGCTGCTTTCTTAAATTGTTCATAGAGGCGTAATTTCCGCACCAATTCACCCCTTGGATCCTCCTCTTCACCACTTAAAAAACTGGGCCGAGGTAATAGCATTTTAGATTTAATCTCCGCCAACATTGCTGCCATAACTAAATATTCCGCCGCTAATTCCAAATTTATATTTTTCATCAGAGCAACATACTCCATATATTGTGCCGTTATCTGAGCAATGGGAATATCCAATATATCCAAGTTGTTTTTTCTAATTAGATAAAGTAGAAGATCCAAGGGACCCGTAAAGACTCCCAGAAACACCGTCAGCGCATTGGGAGGAATGTAGAGATCCCGGGGAAGACTTTGCAGTGGCTGCCCCAATATCACAACCCGAGACTCTGCGTTATCTGTCATTGCATTGCATATATCCATGGCTACCTATTCTCAGCATTCTTCTAGCAAAGTCAACAAAACTTATTGCCAGAAACTTGATTTTCTGTAAACATAATCTCTTTAAAAATATCTAACGTACCCATGAAACTACTGCTAAATTTTTTACCCATAGCACTTTTTTTCGCTACCTACAAATTTTATAATATTTACTATGCCACGGCATTAATGATAGCTACATCTTTAATACAAACCCTATTCTATCTATATAGAAACCGTAAATTAGAGACCCAAAGCACCATTACCCTTGTCGTAGCAGTGTTGCTAGGTTCCGCTACCATAATTTCACGTAATGAATTATTTATCAAATGGAAGCCCACGGTAGCTTTTTGGATATTTGCCCTATTACTTGTACTTTCCCAGTATATTTGGAAAAAAAACATTATAA
>JAVBML010000085.1:0-12233 GCA_031552655.1 Gammaproteobacteria bacterium | reverse complement strand
CCTCCACCTTGGCAAATTTAGCTAAAGCATCTCTGGCAATTTGCGTTCGCTCCGCAACATTAAAAATAGTTTGCTTAGAAGAAACAGCGGCGACTGCTACAATAATTTGATCAAATAAATGGGTAGCACGTTCAATCAAATCGACGTGACCATTGGTTATGGGATCAAAGGTTCCGGGATAAATTATTTCGCGCTCCATATATTTTCCCCAAATAGCATAGTTCAATTTATTATGGCAAAGGGAAGTTTTTTTTGCAAAAACTATTTATCTAAAGTATAATTTTTTCACAGTGAAATTTTATATGGCTACATATGAAGAAAATTAAAGGCTGTGGAACGGCACTGGTTACTCCCTTCAATCGTGATGGCTCCGTAGATCATTTAGCAATTAGAGTACTTATAAAAAAACAACTGGCTGCCAATATTGATTTCCTAGTCCCACTGGGAACTACCGGTGAGGCCGCTTGTTTAAATAATGAAGAAAAAATAGCTATTCTAAAGACAATAGTAGCTGAAGTGAAAGGTAAAGTGCCAATCATAGCTGGCATTGGTTCCAATAGTACCCAGACTGTAATAGAAAATATTGATTTATTAAAAAATATTCCCCTCGATGGTTTTCTCGTGGTAACTCCCTACTATAACAAACCTACCCAAAAGGGTCTCTATGAACACTTTTCAGCTGTGGCTAAAGCTACTACTAAATCCATAATATTGTACAATGTGCCGGGACGTACAGCGGTAAATTTATCTGCAGAAACCACCATTAAACTTGCTGCTCTAGATAACATTGTAGCCACCAAGGAAGCTTCAAGTAATTTTTCCCAAATCAGTGAAATTATTCAAAAAGCTCCTAGAAATTTTTGTGTATTATCTGGCAATGATAGTGAAGTTTTGCCTTTATATGCTCTAGGCGCCGAGGGAGTAATCAGTGTAGCTTCCAATTTAGCTCCAGAAAAGATGGTAAAATTAACGAATTTACTATTAAACAATAATTTCCCCGCAGCTCGTAAATTACATCACGAACTTAGTGAACTATTTAGCCATTGTTTCCTTGAAACCAACCCCATTCCCGTAAAAATTGGATTGCATAAAATGGGATCAATTGCCAATAGCTTAAGATTACCTTTGGAAAGTGCTACGGCAAAAACTACTAAACTCATGGAGGCAGCTCTACGTAAGTTGAAATTGCTATGACTCCCAAGGCACTAAAACTTAGGGCAGAAAATTTTCTAGAGAGAAATTTTGACGATAGAAAGGAGGCCTTGGAAATCTATAACAATGTGATTAAACTTCTCGAAACTGGGGTTATTCGCATAGCTGAAAAAATTGATGATAGCTGGAAGATAAATGGTTGGATAAAACAAATCATTCTCCTAGGATTTAAATATGGTACCCTGGAGCCAATGGTATCATTTTCCAAATATTCCTACTACGATAAAGAAACCATGGCGCCGAGGCAGTTAACGCTTGATGATAGGGTTAGAATGGTTCCCGGTGGATCTGCCATTAGATGTGGTTCTTACATAGCTCCCGGTACCATTATTATGCCACCGGCCTACATAAATATTGGTGCTTATATCGATGAAGGTGTTATGGTGGATTCCCACGCTCTAGTTGGGTCCTGTGCCCAAGTTGGGAAAAATGTACATATTTCAGCAGGTTCTCAAATAGGTGGCGTACTGGAACCCGTTGGCTCCTTGCCTATAATCATTGAGGATAATGTTTTTTTAGGTGGTAACACAGGAGTCTACGGTGGAGTTATCATAGGTGAAGGAGCTGTTATTGGTAGCGGCGTGGTTCTCAATGGTTCCATGCAAATTTTCGACAATGTTCAGGGAGAATTCATTAAAGCTACCTCCGGTGAGAGCCTAGTAGTTCCAAAAAATGCCGTCGTAATTTCCGGTACGAGACCGATTACATCGGGGCCTGGACAAAATCTTCATATGCAAATATATTGTCCCATTATTATTAAATATCGTGATCTAAAAACCAGAGCAACCGTTACCATGGAGGATATTCTAAGAAATTAATTCTAGTAGTATTTTGCATTCATTAATTTGTTTGCTATAAATAACTGGAAAGTTAAATTTATATTCCATGCCATGAAAAAAGTTATCGTACCTGATCCCCCTAGGGACATACCGTCTCTGCATTACCATCCTTTGTTACATCGCATCTATGCTAATCGAGGCATCAGTTCCCCCAATGAATTAACATACGATCTTGGACATTTACTCCCCTTTACAGATATAAAAAATATTAATGCAGCCGTAGCCCTCCTTACCCAAGCACTAAATGAAAATTGGCAAACCATCGTCGTTGGTGATTTTGATACCGATGGAGCAACTAGCACAGCCCTGACTATGGAAGCTCTAAAATCATTCGGCCTCAGAAATATTTCATATATCATTCCAAATCGTTTTACCTATGGCTATGGCCTAACAAAGGAAATCACTGAGGTTATTATTGCCGAAAATAAACCACAATTGATTATCACCGTGGATAATGGCATCTCCAGCGTTGAAGCTGTGGCTTTAGCTAACCAACATGGCATCCCAGTGCTCATAACAGATCACCATTTACCGGGAAATAAATTACCCCAAGCTGCGATCATAGTTAATCCCAATCAAATTGGAGATAACTTTCTCAGTAAATCCCTTGCGGGAGTAGGTGTAGCATTCTATCTTATGTTAGCCCTACGCGCTCACCTACGCAGTATTAACTGGTTCGATACGCAAAAAATTCCCGAACCTTCCATGGCACAATTTCTTGACTTAGTTGCCATTGGTACCATTGCCGATGCCGTGGCATTAGATAGAAATAACCGCATTCTCGTGGCTAATGGCATTGGGCGTATTAGAATGGGTAAATGTCGCCTGGGTATCCTCAGCATACTTACCCATGCTAAGCGGGATCATAAAAAGCTAACAACCCATGACATAGGATTCATAATTACTCCTAGAATTAATGCCGCTGGCAGACTGGACAGCATGTCCCTAGGAGTAGAAACACTTTTAACCAATGACCCTAGCAAGGCAAAGAAATTAGCTCAACAGCTCAATGCTTTGAATGACGAGCGCCGCACCATTGAAAAGGATATGCAAAATCAGGCCTTAAGGGAACTTGAAAATTTAGAATTGACCCAACACCTACCGGCGGGGTATTGTATCTTTGAAGAATCCTGGCACCAGGGAGTACTTGGTATCTTAGCTGCACGATTGAAAGATAAGCTAAAACGTCCCGTTATTACTTTTACCATAGCCAATGAATTAGAGATTAAAGGATCTGCTCGATCCATCGAAGGCATACATATGCTAAATATCCTAACCACCATGGCAAATAATCATCCCCAATTAATTAGTAACTTTGGTGGCCATGCCATGGCAGCTGGCCTAAGCCTTCCCCGGGACAATTATAAATTATTTGCTCAAATATTCGCCCAGGAAGTAGAAAGGTGTCTAGCAACTACCGAACTAACCGATATATTTCACAGCGATGGAGAACTTACAATGGCGGAGCTTAATTTGTCCATGGCGGAATTACTTCATAGTGCCGGTCCCTGGGGAAATGGATTTCTTGAACCCCTATTTCATGGAAGTTTTATGATAGCTAAACATAATCTATTGGGACAAAAACATCTTAAATTAGTACTCCATACTTTGGATAGCAAACAAAATGTAGATGGCATATATTTCAATGTCGATGCAACCAATTGGCTAAGCAGTCAATATTCAAAAATAGATATCCTCTATAAGCTAGGAATTAACGAATACGGCGGTCATAGAAAGCTACAATTAGTCATTCAGGAGATCATTAATGGTGAACCATGATCGATAAATTACCCATGCGCCTAGTACTAAGCGTAGAGTACGATGGTACTAACTACCATGGATGGCAGTGGCAACCACATCACCCTAGTATCCAAGAAAAAATTGAACATGCTCTAAGTAAAGTTGCCGATGAAAAAGTCAAAGTAGTATGCGCCGGCAGAACAGATGCCGGAGTTCATGCCTTTGGTCAAGTGGTGCACTTTGACACCAATGCCCAGCGTCCTTGGGAGAATTGGGTTCGCGGCGGCAATGCAAATTTACCTAGTGATATTCGCATCCTAGGAGTAAGAAGGGTGGAGCAAAATTTTCATGCTCGCTACAGTGCCCAAGCCCGCCACTATCGCTACAGCATATACAATAGCGCTGTGGCACCAGCACTCATGCGCCACCGCACCATGTGGTATAAATATGAACTGGATGAACAATTGATGCAACGAGGAGGTTCCTATCTTTTAGGAGAACACGATTTTTCCTCTTTCCGTGGATCAGGTTGTCAATCTAAAACTCCTATGCGATATGTATCTTACATAGAAGTTAAGCGTCAAGCGGGAATAATAAATATTGACATCATAGCTAATGCATTTCTATTACACATGGTTCGCAATATTGTGGGAGTTCTTTTAAAAATAGGTAGTGGTAAATATCAACCTATCTGGGCCCAGGAAGTACTAAAAGCTAAAGATCGCAGAAAAGCTGCTCTAACAGCTCCCTCCCAGGGTTTATATCTAGTTAAAGTTATTTACTAAACTCAGCGAACATACTTTTTCAAAACTACTTTTTCCAAATGCTCAATTCAGCATAAACTTATCATTTCTTATATTATATACAGTTCAATCTCAGCATAGTCATTTTATGGCTATGTTTACCACCCTTCCATCGATGTTATTCATGGGAGGATACAGCTAATTCTCCAATTTTAACCACTGCTTGTGCCTTTGATAAGTTGTAATTGCTATAAAATAAATTCACAGCTAATTTTTTCTTACTACTTTCACTAGCCGCCATCTTTAGAATTATTACCTTTCGCCCCTTTTTTGCCTTTCTTTTTTTTATCCACTCGATTGATTTTAAGTTCCGCACTTCCCTTATTTTGAAAAGCACCACTGCTTTCTTTAGCTCCAGCGCTACCCGCTTCAGCAAACTGCGTAACGGAGCCCTTTACCGCTTCCGTCTGTTTTTCCTCCATGCCCACTGCCGGTGCTGATATACCTGCCACCCTCATGGCTTCGCTATATAACATGTGAATACTAGAGAAACACATATTAACGATGGATACCATGGTAAAGGTATAAATTACAACAGCTCCAGCTATCTTAATAGCTTGTAATGTCTCAGAACCACTTGAATCCTGGAGAATTATTTTAAACATATTACTAAAACCAAGATTCAGAATATCAACGCCCACATAGGAAAGCATTACTCCCGCTATTAGTCCTATAATCATCAACGTGGGACGAAAAAATACTCCCACTATTTGCATTACAAATTGTTCGGCTTCCCTGGAGAGTAAAGGATTCTCCTGGGATGAATTACCCCATAGCATTAGGAAGCATATTATGGGAGCCGCTGCCATCAAAATTAAAACCGAAATAATCCAGCTAATGGCGCCAAATAGAAAAAGTAAATAGGGAATTACGGGAACATATACAGTTAGTATAATTCCACTAACTAAAATTGGTCCCATAATAGACAATAAAATCGGCATCTGCATATTTAAAAACGTCTGGGCCATGGCTCCCAAATCGCTATATACTCGGGCCAAGGTATCCAATGCTACGCTTGCTCCGGTACCAATTCCCCAGAAATTACCCGTTGCCGCCGCTAATATAGTGGAACCTATACTAAGAGCAAAATTGGCACTGATAATTACGCCATAGACGCCCATGAGAAGGGTATTAACTAACTTAATACTATTAAGACTAACTTCGATCATCTTATCGCCCAAATTCTGTAATTTAATAATCGGGTCTAAACTTTTATCATTTATATTTTCAAACCACGTAGTCATTATTTCGCCGATATTATAAAACAGAATTTCTACAGGTAGCTTCTGAAATATAATTGAACAAATAACCGCTGAAATAGGAATTATGTAGGAAGCAATTATACCTATTATTTTCCCATTTATACTGGAACTGGTATATTTAGTGAATGCCCCTAGATAATTTTTTTCATCCTTCTCTGCCAAAACTCTCGTTTGATTTGGATCATTTCCCGCAGAGTTAACGCTATTGACTAAATATTTAGCTAGTAGTTTAGAATAATCCTTGGATAGCTGAACCCAATCCACAATTTTTATTAAATATTTCCTATGATCTGTACCCAAATCACCAATGTATTGGGAAGCTTGACTATTGAGCGCAAAACTTCCCAAGGTTGCTGCTCTCTCTATGGGAGTCGTTAGGCGGTCGCCTCCCTTTATTTCTCCAGCAATTTTTGCCTGCGCAGAAGCTAGGGAACGATAGTAACCTCCCGCTCCAATCCATCCCTGTTTCTTTGCATTTTCCACCGTATCCTTCACAACATTATTACTTGAATTGTTAATACCCTGAGTAACTCCAGACAGAGCACTTTGATAGGAAGTAGCTGCGGCTACCATGTTTTGAGAATCAAAGGGCCAATTTAAAGTGTCAATTAAATTATTAGATTGATTACCATCAAAATTAGTTACGGTTGAGCTGTAGGGATCCTTAGGGTTTTGCAAATAAATTTTACTGTTATTACTATTTAAAATAACATGGGCAGTGGGATCTAATTTACCTTCCTTAGCTCTACTCACCATATCCTCAGCAATTTTATCTAAACTACCAATCATAGCGGTTAAACCGCTGGCTTTTTGAGCAGCGGACGAGTCCGCAGTGCCAGATTTATAGGTAATAATACCACATATTCCATTCAACTTAGTTAACTTATCACCCAGGGATTCCAATTGATTATCCTTATTCAAGGTATAGAGTCCGTAGCTCTTCGCCATGCTACTATCTATATAGGGAAAAACATAGCTATCACCATCATCTTTATATAGTGCAAAACTAGTACCACGCTTATCAATGGTCACATTACTCTTTGAAAGTATATCCTTCTCATCGTAGTTCAAATCTGATCCCTGGCCACCCAGCGACGAACCTCGGTTATTTAGCTTATTTCTAATTTCCGTTTGCACTTGAGTTAGGGCATCATATACAAGATTAGAACATGACAAGGAAACCAAGACATCCGCCGCTCCAATGTTAGTCTCCTTAGCTTTATTAGTATCGTGTAGATAGCTAATTAATGAGTAATCCAAAGTCTTAGCTTCGGAATAGGTAGGTGCACCACCTTTCAAAAATTCCAAGGCTGTGGTCCATGTTTGATTAGCCAATCCTATGCTCTGAATTACTACCCACATAACTATGCTATTGATCATGGAATAGCTATTATCCATGTGAGGAACTAGCAGACTAGTGCTAAGGGAACAACGAATTGCCGTCCAAATGGTAGTGCTTTTTCCTATGGCAGAGCCATCCATGCTCGTTTCCGTTAGAATTTTAGCTATGGTATAGGTCACAAAAATTCCCGATAGAGCTAGTATTCCAATGTTAAAAACCATGAAAACGGCACCAATTATAGTAGAGCCACCTAGAAGAAATTGATCCACACCCGGGACCTTACCAAATATCTTCATCAAAAAACCTACGGATAGGTCGCTGGCAGCGGGAGAAAAACCAAGGCTCTTTATGCCCCAAAAGGATGCTCCGTCATCGGCAAATGATAAAGATGAAACTAATACTAAAAAAAATAAGATTAATAATTTGAAAAACAGATTATCCCTTTTCATCCCTTATTTCCTCCTAAAAACAAATCCTACCCAATCATTGAAAGTACATCCCAATTGTTTTTTTTCCATTTGCATATACCAAAAATGTTCCCTATAAGCTGTAAGGGCAATGGGAGTCAAAATAATGATTGTTAACAGTGCGGCTATTAATTTTAGATTTAATAGTAAATAGACACCATAGATTAGAAGTATGAGCGCAAAGCCATAGTAAATAATTGCTGATTTTAAAAAAAGTCTTTTTCTCTGAACTAGATATTCTTCGCTTAGAGACATGCGTTCCATTGCCCCATCATAGCTTTCTTCTATGATTTTCTTTTTCTTGTGTGAAAAAAGCTTTTTTAATAGTGCCCAGAAGTTCTCCGCATTAACCACTAATTCATCATAGGAAACCCATTTTTTTACGCTAAAAAAAGAACCAAAGAATCTTCTTATAATTCCCTTTTTCTTTGTAGCAGGCCTTGTATCCGTCGACATAGAAATTTTCCCTTTAATTTTATCCATAAAACGTACATATTATATCACCTTAATATGAGATTTGGTATATTTTTTTAGTTTACTTAGTGTAAAATAAAATTCATAGCAATTCCCACTATCTATGCTATTTAACAAAGATAATATCATCGAAGCCCTGGGACTCTAAAAGCTCCCTTAGTTTTTTCCCTTCATCCATGGTTACCAAAGGCCCTATGCGTACTCTATGAATATTTGATTGTGCCACTAAAAATACTTCATTGCTATGACCAACGACAGCTTTTATTCTATCGGCCAGTGCCCTAGCGTTATCCATACTTGAAAAAGCTCCCAGCTGCAAAAATAGCTTACCTCTAAGATTTTCAGAAGCGTGCTTTCTATCTTTATTGATACTAGCATTCATTTTCCACGTCTTCGGATCAATGGCAATGATTTTAACAGGGGCTATCCCTTCATTAGCATAACCAAGTTTCTTCGCAGCAGCATAGGAAAGATCCAATATTCTGCCTCCGTGGAAAGGGCCACGGTCATTGACTCTAACAATGACTTTTTTACCATTGCGTAAATTAATCACCTCAACGTAGCTAGGTAGAGGTAATTCTGGGCTCGCAGCAGTCATAGTATAGAGATTAAATTTTTCCTGAGTGGAAGTGGCTCTACCATGAAATTTTGATCCATACCAAGATGCATAGCCTGTTTTAACATAGCCTCGAGAAGTTTTAAGCACTTTATATTTCTTTCCCCTAACAACATAATCCTTTGTTCCGTAAGGATGGTAGGGTTCTGATCTAGGAATGGCATCCCTTATCTTACTAGGATCAATATCGATTCGCGGAGGACCATCGGGCTGATAGATATTTTTTTTAATAATCCCACATCCACTGAGCTGCGTTAAACAAAATAAAATAGTGAGAACTATGAAAAAACTACTCCTCACAACCCAACTCCTAGATTCCCTCAATCTGTTTACTATTATCATGGTTTTATTATATCAAAAAATAGTGCCTGGTTAGAAGTACCGTAGTGCAAATATATATTAACACCTTGATTTACAATAGAAAAAATTTAATAGTTACTATTTCTTCTCCTTCTACCAAAGTAACCAACGTAGTTTCTTAGAAATTAGTTTTTCCATCTCCACTATGGCAAAAACAATGCTGGCCAATAAAACTATCAATAGCCAATCTAATCCACCTATGGCTGCCGTACCAAAAAACTTTTGCATTGTTGGTACGTAGGTAAATATTAACTGCAGTAAAAGCGTTGCCACCAAAGAAAGAAAAAATTTTGGATTATCAAAAAAGTTATGGCGATTAAATACTGAACTATGTAATTTCCGACAATTAAGTAAATATATAGCTTCCCCTAAAACCAGCATATTCACTGCAACGGTCCGGGCTACACTTAGTTCGAAGCCACCCTTTAGTTGCCATATAAATATACCAAATACACTGGCAACCAGAAGCAACGTAACAAAAAATATTCTAAAAATTAATAAGCTAGACAGTATGGAATTCTTTGAATTTCTCGGTGGTCGTTGCATAATATTATTTTCTGCCGGTTCAAAACCTAGGGACGTAGCCATGGTAACCCCGGTAATCATATTTACCCATAGTATTTGCACGGGAGTAATGGGTAAAATCACACCAAATAAAATTGCCATAACAATTACTAAACCTTCAGCGGCATTGGTAGGTAACACATGCAACAATACTTTCTTTAAGTTATCATATACTACCCTTCCCTCCTCTATGGCATGGACAATGGTAGCAAAGTTATCATCTGCCAATACTATATCCGCTGACTCCTTAGCAAGTTCCGCTCCTTTATGCCCCATGGTTACTCCAATGTCAGCCCTACGCAGAGCAGGTGCATCATTGACCCCATCTCCGGTCATGGCAACTAATTCACCATTGGCCTGTAGAGCTTTTACTAAGCGTAATTTATGTTGCGGTGACGTCCTAGCGTAGACATTTACCATCTTCACAGCATTGGCTAATTCTTCGTCACTCATCGCATCAAGATCATTACCCGTTAGAACCCCGGTTTTGCTATCAATTCCTACCTGGGATGCTATGGTTAAAGCTGTAACAGCATAGTCACCCGTAATCATCTTTACTTTTATTCTAGCATGAAAGCACTCCTCCACTGCCTGGGCTATTTCAGCCCGGGGAGCATCAATGAGGGCAAAAATTGCCACTAAAGTAAGCCCATGCTCAACATCCGCAAAGGAAAGAGTAACTTTTTCTGGCAGTGTTTTTTTACGAGCAATGGCTATGATGCGATATCCCTGGCGAGCAAACAAATCAATTTTCTCTTGCCAATAGCTAACATTGATTAGTCGATCAAACCCCTCTATGCGCTCAAAGGTACAGCGTGTTAATATTTGATCTGGAGCACCCTTTATGTATATAGCCCCTCCTGCCCCCTCTTCTAAATGATGGAGAGTAGCCATAAATTTATGTTCGGACTCATAGGGTATTAAATCCAAACGGGGATTATTTTTTTGTACAAAATTTAAATCAATACCGGTGTGAACTCCTATTTCTAGTAGCGCTCTATCCACGGGGTCACCTCGCAATACCCAGGCCCCTTCACTATCCCTAAAGAAACTACCATCGTTACACAAAATGGCTCCGGTGATGGCTAAAAGCAAACTACCGTGGGCATTTAATTCCTCTCCATTGCTCAGTTTCATAGCATTGGAAAGGCTATAGATAAATTCCCTATTATCCTCAACTTCATATTGCTCCTGGGCTGTAATAATATCTCTTATGGTTTGTTCATTACGCGTCAGGGTTCCTGTTTTATCGGTGCAAATGGTGGTAACGGAACCCATGGTTTCCACCGCTGGTAATTGACGTATAATGGCATTTCTTTTAGCCATGCGCGTAACACCAATAGCTAAAATTATGGTAAGCAATGGAGGCAATACTTCTGGAATTGCAGCAACAGCCAAGGCAACAACCGATAGAAACATTTGGTTAGCCGAATAATCCCAGAGAAAAATTCCGATTAAAAATGTTAGCAATGCCAAAAGAAAGATAACGAAAGTTAACCATCTTCCGAAGCTATCCATTTGCCTAAGGAGAGGAGTAGCAACAGTTCGTACACTACCAAGCATGGCGCTAATTTTTCCAAGTTCCGTAGCAGTAGCAGTGGCAACAACGATACCCTTCCCTTTGCCATAGGTAACCGCCGTGCCACTGTAGGCCATGCAAAAACGATCTCCAAGGGGTGCACCTACGGGAACGGCATCCACATTTTTATTAACCACATCTGATTCTCCCGTTAGGATCGATTCCTGAATTTGTAAACTCTTAGTTTCCATCAATCGAAGATCCGCGGGAACCTTATCGCCACTTTTTATTAATACTATGTCTCCAACCACTAAATCCCTGGCATTAACCGTAAAATGCCTATCGTCGCGAATAACATTTGCCGTGGGAGCCAACATATTTTTTATAGCATCTATGGCATTTTCCGCCTTATCTTCCTGAATAAAACCAAAGATAGCGTTCAATACAACCACACCAAGAATAACTAGACTATCAACCCACTGTCCTAAAAAAACGGTAATGAGTGCTGAAACTAGGAGAACATAAATTAAGATATTGTGAAATTGACGCAGAAATCTTCGAAAAACACTTGGTCGCTGGCGCATTGCAATCTCGTTGGGACCATGTAATTTTAGACGATGTAGAGCTTCTGCCCGGGGAAGTCCATGGGCAGTACTCCCAAGTTCATTCAAGGCAAAGGAAAAATTTTCTACGTGCCAATTATTAGATATCATAAGTCAACGGCTGCTAAAGCTTTCAAATATAACCATACCAAAAGAGACTAGGTATACTAAACAACTCTCCCAGGGAAGTCGAGATGTTTTTGAGGATATCCGGCCCTCAAAAAATTAGATAACAATTAATTTAAAAGAATTCAGGGAGATGGAAAATATATTTTCATCTCCCTGAAAAATGCAGGAGTGCCGCTAACTCATGAAACGTTTAGGCCATCGTGACCCCTAAACGTACTCGTCTTAACGCAGCAAGTTAATTGGCCTCGGCCGTCCCGCAGCTGGAATACGCTACTATGACTTAACGCTTAGTATAGATTTTTAG
>JAVBML010000032.1:0-7504 GCA_031552655.1 Gammaproteobacteria bacterium | reverse complement strand
AGCATAAAACTTTAGAAAGGTCTTTTTCATTAAAGATCTTTCCTAAAACCCAAGAAACCCAAAAGTCCTTTTCAATAATAGAATCTGTAATGCCAGTTTTATCCGCAGCTTCAATAAAAAGCTTCTTTCACTATTTGATGCGTATGCAACTCTATCCACTGTTTTTTTCCTCTATGTTACCAATGATATGAACAATAGTTTTATAAATCCATCCCGTTGTTTTAGTAGCATCCGATTTTATTTTTTGCCAATCAGGCAAAGAAAATTTATTTGAAAGTTTTTGTAAAAACTCATCGGTAATTTGCTTCTCACCAACGACTTTTATAGCTTGGATAACCATGGCGGTATTTTGGCTTTTTACTGCCGATTCTTTTGTTGCAGTGTGTTTAAATATCAGAATACGCTTACCTATCTGATACTGTTTACTAGGTCCATCCGATAAATAAATTACCCTAGAAACAACCTGAGAGGAGAGTCCTAAATAGTTGAGTGCAGTATCTCCATCTGGATAGATACGCCAACTATATTTTCGAGCAATTGCTTCTGCAGCTTTTTGTATATCTGGTGCAACATCCCTTTTAAGAATTTCACTATACAGCGGATAATCATATAACCCTTGGATAAGGCGACGAATTTTACCTTCACGTGCCAAATCAGATAAAGAACGATCAACTTTCCAACGAGACAAATCAGCCATAAAGTCTACGGCAGAAAATGCCCAACCCCTACCCTTGCCATATATCTTTGATAGCACCACATTTTTAGCTGTTTGCATATAAATACTCACGATCTTATATTGTAGAAATATACTACATTATTTCTACAATAGCCATGAAAAAATTCATATATTAACCAGCTATTATTGGCATTAACAATAAGGAGGCATTTTATTTAAACACCATGCAAAAGCATCCATTGTCTTATGATTTCTCTTATCTGAGAATTATAGCCTTTTCTTGCCACCCTCTTTCTAACTGAAAAACCACCCGAACCTATAAAACTAAATAAAATTAGGTAGTGGATAACAGAACATTACCCACTACCATTTATATATTATTAAAATATCCCAGCTATGGAATTAGCTAATCCTTCTTCTAGTATTGGTTGCGCATCTTTAAAGTCTAAGTTGGCTTTATTAGCCATAGACATAATGCGAGTTTGATATTTCATCCAACCTACTTGGGAAATTGATGTCTGCTTACTACTTGAGCTACGACCCTGTTTTAAATTGGATTCATCAGTTTGTTTAATCTTTGCTCCTTGGGCTGCTTTTTCAGATATTTGCAAGTCGGTAATTACAGTATAGGTAACATCCTTGACTGTGGCATTAGCTATGGTATCAACCAAGCCACCAATTAATCCACCAGCCAACATACTGCCTCCACGACCACCGCTAAGTAGAGCGCCCGTAGCCACTCCAGCTCCTGCCATCTGGATAAAACTGCCATAGCCACCAGTAAAGGCTTTTTCTGCTGCCGAAGGATCTACCTTGCCTATCTGTAGAATATTTGCCTGTACCAAATAATGAGCTTTATTCAAACTACCAACCACTGTATAACCTTTGCCTTCTAAAGCATGACGTACTTTGCCCTCAATATTAAAGTTCGGCTTATCGGAAGTATTTTTAAGCTGTACATAGATAGTCTTTTGCGAATCCTCTACGGGATTCAAAAAAATCGTATCGGTCATTTTAGTTTGTACCTCTAAGTTTCGCTTACTAATCATCGTATGGGTAGCGGCACAACCTCCCAAAATCAACGACACTGAACATACTAACAATAACTTTCTATACTGCATGTCTTCCTCCTCATGTTAATTAAATTTAATATTACCCGTAATTACAGCCATATTTTTCTTACTATTTTTAGGTCTTTGGTTTAATGCTCTTTTAGTATTTTTAATGTATTCTAGACTACATCTCTTTCTGTTCTGCCAATTCGCTACAAATCTCTCAGCAAACCCCTTATTCTTAATAATTGTTACATTTTCTGCATTTCTGACAGCAGCGCTATAGGTGTAGTTATAGCTACCTCCAATCACAATGGTCTTGTCCACAATAATTAACTTACTATGAGCAATCGCAGGCTTGTAATCTATGTATAGATTTATCCCATTTCTTTGTAAATATGGAACTACCGTATTCCTATTACTAATTTGCCCCTTATCTAAAATAACACCAACTTGTACACCCCTCTTTTTAGCACTAACCAATGCTTTAGCTATTTTAAAATCGGTAAAATAGTACGCTTGCATATGAATACTCTCTTTTGCCTCCGCAATTGTATTAATAATCCGTTGCCTACAATTTTCAACCGGGGTAAAGCATACCTCATAGGAAGTATCACTGGCTATACAATTTACCCCACGCAAATGAGGGATTAGTACCAGCAATATAACCGCCAGCCTCCTAGAAAAGATTTTAGTCATAATAGTTTTCATCTACTTTTCAGGTTCGTTAATTTCTTTTTCCGTTTCGTCAAAAAGCTCATCAGACAAATCGTTGGCTATAGCTTTGGAAATTAGTTCATTTGATATTTGCTCCTGTGAGGGAATTTCATGGGCTATATCCTTGTCTGGTTGTTTTTCGTTAAATAAGGGGATTTTTTTGATAATAATGGTCTCATCTCGATTAGTTCCTTTTCTAGTATCCCTAGCTATAAATCCTGGGGATAATAGCTCCCTTTGCTTAACTTCAAGAGGCAACAACACAATCGGATAGTTACCCAACAATCGAACGTAACACCGCATATTTTCTAAATTCATGATTTCTGCCGCGGTAACTAATTGCTTGTTCATTCTCTGGGAACCGATCGAAATTCCATCACGGATTGTATTAGCTCCATAGGAGTAGTTTTCGCGCATATCTTCTACCTCTTGACTACCTAAGGATCGAGCGACCAATTCTGCTACCTCGTGGCTCGGACTTCTAAAAAAGAAGCAGGTACTAGGAGCATCGAAAATCCCTCGCCCTCCTTTATTACCATAAATATCCTCTAACTGGGCAAAGCTTTGCATACCTAAAACAAAGCAACCACCATATTTACGAGCTTCGGCTAAACTCTCCGATAATTGGGGTAATTTATGCAAACTAGGTAACTCATCACAGATAAACCAAATCCTTCGATCTCGATTTTCTGGCAAAGAGAGCAAGGTTATCGTAGCTATGGAAAACCACATCGATAATAACGGTTTCAGGGAAGCGTGTTGTGCTCCATTAGACGAAAGGAATAACCAACTACTAACATTATCATCACAGAGCCAATCTCTAATACAAAATTTAGGAGCATCTTCTCCATAATGCTGCGTAAATCTTGCTTCCACCTCAATTAATGATTTCAATGACCTTAGATATGGAATAATAGCCGAACGAATAGACAGGGCGGTTTTCTCTATTTTACTACTAGTTAAGGTAGCTGCTTCCGACTTCGCTAGATAATTATGGAGTTCACTCAGCTCTGAAGTTAACAAAACATCCAATAATTTCTTAATCGACCGATCTTTATTATCCTGCATGGTGAAGGCTGTACTCCCTAAGATAGTTCTAGCAGCATTAACCCAAAAAGGATCGCCCTCCCCTTGCACAGGAATTAAGCTTTCTGCTAAATTCCCAAACTCAGACTCTGTTCGAGCTTCACGCCATAAATCCCAATTCTCACACCGAGCATCGAAAGGATTTAATAACTTGTCTTTTCCCGCACGAAAAAAAATCGAAGTGTAAACTCCTCCCTTATCATAAAGAAACACCTTATCCCCTTTTCTCCTTAATTGATCTAATAACTCATAGATTAGCTGAGTCTTCCCCACCCCAGTGGTACCATGTACTAAAATATGTTGGGTTTCGGAATGCAAGACCAACGGCAATCCTCCCAAAGTAATATCTGATTTCTGCTTGCGTAGCTCCATTAACTTTATAATATTTTCTATATTATCTAACCTCGACCCTCTAATATATTTACTATCAGTCTGTTTCTTACCGCGGCGGGTTATCCATTTGATTAATCCCCAGAGCACTCCTAAACTGAGCATAGACCCTATTATTACCCCAACCTTTAGATACGGAAAAATAGCCAATACTTCCTGTCTAAAATACCCATGTTGCAAATAGGTTTTTGGAGAAATACTAAGAATTCTGCCATGGAGAGGCACTTGGAAATAACCCAATTTAACGCCCAAAATCTCTAAAAAACGATTAACATGCGCTAAACACCAATACCAGACATAATAGAACAACTCACTGGGCGTTAAAATATAAATAGATGCCCCGATTAAAAATAGAAGGAATAACAGATAAATTTGCCATACAATCTTATTAACCTGAAATAACATCCTAATATTATGGAATGTTATCTGCCCACCGCGCGTAAACTGTTTAGCTTTATCACTCATTGGTAAGGTAGCCTGCTATAACAGAGCCTGGTCATTTTCGATGGGCTTACCTTCATAGAAACATAGATACCCCTTAACCACCCTATATATAACCCAAATAATAGCTACTGCTATCAATAAAAAGCCTATTAATATTATTGATAGTAAACTACCGACTAACATAGCAATAGCCAAAATCCAGAAAGTTCTCATCTGCCAATTAAAATGTGACTCGAATTGCGTTCCCTTAACCACATCTCTTTTTAGATAGTTAATTACCGCTCCCACAATAAATCCCAAACCACAAGTAATTGGAATCAAAGAGATCCCTTGGCAGAAATAGACCGTCTGGGTAAGCTTTTTTAAATAATTCTCCCCAGGGAGGAGCCCTTTTACTGATTGGTCTTTAGAATCATTATTTTTCATGGTTAATTCTCCTCTACATATATCTTTATGCTCTCACCTCTATCTATTGTGCCAAGGATAGGAGCTATTATAGCTAGAATTTATGGGAGTAGTCTTATTATAATGATCAGCAAGTGAGCTACTCCCTACAGGAGACGATAAAGAAGTGCTACTACGAGACTTAGAGCAATCCGAAGAGCTTTCATTAGAAAAACTCCAGACATCTCCTAGCAGAGCTAAATATTCTTCTTGGGTTATCTTTCCTTCCGCCAACATTTGCTTAAACTGCTTTTTCCGTTTAGCAGCGTTGATATCTTGCATGAATATTAATGCTAACCCCAAAGAAAAAATCAGACAGAACTCAAAAGCATGCCTAAGATCATTTAAAGAACGTCCTTCTATTAATATGGCAGGAATTATAATACCCAAAAGCAGTAATGAAAAAATTATAAGAAAATATTTTAAAAACCTTTTTATTTTTTTCATATTTTAATCCTCTTTAGTATATTCTGGGTGTGCATCCGCCAATATATTTATGGATGATGTTTGTGATTTTTTAGCCCCGATAGCAATATCGGTTTCAACTTTACTTTTCATCATACCATACTCTCTATCTCGTTGTTTTTGTGCTTCTTGTACTTGTCCATCAAAGGTTTGCTGATTCTGCTGTATCTCTCCTTGTTTGGTATTAAACTCATTTTGCTCAAAGTGTTTTCCAAATTTATGAAAATTTTCATTAAGCTTATGCTTTTGAGAACTATGCTGATTACTTATACTATCCCCCACCATCTCAATTTTTGCAGCTTCTGTTTGATATCTTTCACTGGGATTGATCCCAATACTATCCTTTTGATAGTGAGCCATTATATCATCTCCTATACCCTGGCGACCAACAAAATCTGTGGCTATGGCCGCTAATTCCACATTATTCTTTCCTGTAAATAACTCTTCGGCTCGTTCGCGTCCCACAGTATTTACAATGTATTCTGCGAGCATCTGGTTATTATTAATATCAAACTGAGCAGAGTTTTGTTTTACATAGCTAGCCTGATCACTTAATCTTTCGGACTCTGCAAGATGTGCTGTTTGCTGTCTAGCGATACTTTCAGAATTGCGTAGATCCGTAGATAACTGTACCAAATGCGAATCCGCTTCAGATTTAACACTATCTACACTATGTGTTTTGCTATAATCTCTTACCTTCTGGTATTCTTCCCTAAAGCTATTCATTTCCTGCGCTGTAACACTAGCACTCCTGCCAGTTGTATGCTGTGTTGACTTATCGTGACTCTTCGAAGCTTCTAATCCCAGATTAACTCCTAAATCAGTTTTAAAATTGCCCACAGGAAGAGAAAAAGATTTTCCTATACCTGCTTTAAGTGATGCACTAGACTGAGTCATGCTTTTAAATACCTCATTAGCATCAACATTATTCCGCTGCGCAATATCCGTAGCTATGCTCTTCATCTTAGCTGCACTAGTAGCTACCGACTGTGACTCCCTGGTACTGAAATTTTCTCCAATACTTCTCCTAGAATCAAGGGTATTGCTTAGACTGCCATATTCTGACATCGCACGGGATAGATGTTTATCATAGGAAATCCCAGCTTGGGTTGCTGCTGATTTCTCCGCCGATGCTTGGGCAGTTAGATTATTACTAATTAGTTCACTAGTTTTTAAGTCTGCCGGCAAGCGAGAAATAGCATGGGAACTATCATAGGTCACTGTTCCATCCGCCATACCATGGCGTAACACTCCGCTTGATAATTGCTTGGTACTCATACCACTCATTAGAGTGCTATTGGTATCAAACTTATTGGCATTAACGTTATTCCAGCTGGAATTGCCTAGACTAATATTACCACTGGCAGCTTCGGCAGCGGCGGACGAAGCGGAAGATTGTAATACTCCACCAATGTAGCTGGCTGCGGTATTAAAGGCCGAAGACATTCCCTTAACTAAGCCGCCAGAGATAAAAGGGATAGATAACATCAGATAACCCGCCATGTTGGCAATATCTGAATGCTCTAACAGCAAACTATCGATATTACCCATGGTTAAGCCGCTAGGCCCTAAATCCTTAGCGTAAAAAGTTACCATCATATTCAAACAGGCAAACATTAACGGCCAAGACTCGATCCAGATTATGGTACCGATATAATTTTTTAATACCGTTCCAGTTAAACTAGGTTGGAATGCTATTAATATTATAATGGGAAATAACCCCAGCATCAAAATTAAAAGAATGGTATGGATAAGTGGAATAGTATAGAGCGCCATATTCCTTGAAGTAGCTAAAGTCATGCGCATTTTATCCATAGCTAAAGTATTACTCAGGTTCAGCATAGCTGCTGTTGAGCCAGTCTCCGCTGTATAGTTTAAGATACCATCCCGCATGCCATTAATTAATAGATTTTGGGTAGCTATTTCTAAGGCATTATGGGACAGACCGCCATAGTTAAAGAAATTATAAACACTTGTAAGCTTATTTTCATGGGTTCGCTTACTCACAGAGCCAAAACCTAACTTTCTACCTAAACTCTTAAAAATATTATCTTTTACCTCCTGAGTAACATGCTTTTTGAGTTCAATAGCCGCCACATCACATGTTTTAAACTCATTACCTACGTAAATACCGCGTATCTTACTAGTATCTTTAGTTATGGTTTCTAAAATATTAGTGCTTTCGACTAGCTGCGACATGGAGTATTTTTTAGATACTAAAATATCTCCC
>JAVBML010000001.1:0-6553 GCA_031552655.1 Gammaproteobacteria bacterium | reverse complement strand
AAGTGTGCTACGCTTATTGCCCTAGCCATAAAGAAACAGATAAAAAATGAACTAGATTTACAGGAGTGCCGCTAACTCGTGAAACGTTTAGGCCATCGTGACCCCTAAACGTACTCATCTTAACGCGCCAAGTTAATTCGCATCGGCCGTCCCGAAGCGGGAATACGCTACTATGACTTAACGCTGAGTATAGATTTTTAGCACTCGCTTTGCTCTACTAAAAACCCTCACCTACCTCGGACTACTAGCCTACACTTCGTTCTCCTTGGCTAGCAGCGACTGCCTCCGCGGGAGTTGCTCCCAATAAATTTTTAGCTAAAGTTGCCAGCGAATGGCATAAGCCCGATGGCTTATATGTTATTACGCCAGATCACATAGACTCCTTTGTAAAAAAATTGCCTATTACTAAAATATTTGGTGTTGGTAAAGTTACAGCGGCAAAACTACATGCTATGCAAATAGAAACATGCTTAGATCTGCAAAAATTATCATTGGAACAGTTGAGGAGTAAATTTGGTAAGATGGGGTATATATTTTATCAGCTATGTCGAGGCATTGATGAGCGCATAGTAAAGCCATTTTCCCTAAGAAAGTCGCTTAGTCTTGAAAGAACATTTCCCCGGGATCTCTATCTTCAAGGTGAGGGTGAAAAGTAATGGGCGATAGCAGTATCTCCCTTAGTTAGCAAACTAAAAGCGCGTCTGGCAGGTTTAGCTAATTTACCACCAATAGCTAAGCAATTTGTGAAAATTAGATTTCAAGACTTTAAATTAACCACAGTTGAAAAGATAAGTAATGAATTGGATGATAAACTCTATTGGGAACTTTTTAAAACGGGCCTAGGGAGAAGCAGCAAAGCAATTAGATTAATTGGTCTCGGCGTTAGATTTAATGATAGGAAAGTCAAACGTGAATAATTAAAAAAGTAAGGGTAGGGTAAAATTTGGATAAACTGTAGCATCAAGGTTAGGTACTTACGGATTAATTTATTTACAATGGAAAGTAGCAATTTTGAATCAAATTGCTGTGTTTTAAATTTTTATCAACGTACTTTCCGGCGTTTAATAGTGAAATTAGTCACAATAATTTTTATTTTAACTAATCTTAAGACTGCCTTAAAAAATCAGCCATTTTATGGCTATACATAAATTAGTTTAATTATTATATTGACATTTAGAATAATAGCGCCATAATTTTTTGTGATAAAAATCACAATTAAATAAATCAAATAAAATATGACTAAGATTGCTAAAAGTATCAGCCCCACGCCAGCGGATTTTGTTAATAATTTATCTTCTCTGGAAGCTTTAATTGCTAAGGTAGTTACTGCCCAGAAAATTTTTGCTGCCTTTTCACAAAGCAAGGTAGACAATATCTTTAAAGTTGCTGCCATTGCTGCGGATAGGGCACGTATTTCCCTTGCAAAAATGACCCAGGAGGAAACTGCCATGGGGATTATGGAAGATAAAGTTATTAAGAATCACTTTGCCGCAGAGTACATCTATAATAAGCACCGTGATACTAAGACCTGTGATATTATTTCCCAGGATGTAACCAACGGTACGAAGATAGTTGCGGAACCTCTGGGAGTAATTGCCGGTATTATTCCAACAACCAATCCCACTTCTACGGTGATATTCAAGTCACTAATCGCCCTTAAAACTAGAAATGCCATAATTTTTTCTCCCCACCCTCGAGCTAAAAAATCCACCGTCGCTGCAGCGAAATTGATTCTAGAAGCCGCCGTTGATGCTGGAGCACCTCAGAATATCATTGGCTGGATTGATTCACCGTCGATGGAACTCATCGATGCTTTGCTTACGCATCGACATATCCGCTGTATTTTAGCTACCGGAGGACCAACCATGGTAAAGGCATCCTATTCCTCGGGCAAACCAGCTCTGGGAGTTGGTGCCGGGAATACTCCCGCGATTGTTGACGAAACCGCTGATATAAAAATGGTTGCCTCATCAATTTTAATCTCTAAAACATTTGATAATGGCATGATATGTGCATCGGAGCAATCTCTAGTGGTAGTTGACAGTGTCTATGAAAATCTTAAGGAAGAGCTAGTGCGTCGCGGAGCTTATTTGCTAAATAAAAGTGAATCTGCCAAGGTAGCAAAAATAATTCTGACCGCCGGGGGAGAAATTAATCCCAAGATTGTGGGCCAGAAAGCAAGCGCCATTGGCGCCTTGGCTGGCTTAAAAATTGCTGGATCTGTAAAAATATTAATTAGTGAAAGAAAGGAAATTGATATCAAAGATCCCTTTTCCCATGAAAAACTCTCGCCGCTTTTAGCTATGTATAGAGCGCGAGATTTCTATGAAGCGGTAGATATGGCCCATGGACTAGTTATGCAGGGTGGTGCAGGGCATACATCGGTACTATATACCGACGATCGCAGTGCCGAACGCATTAATTATTTTTCCATTAAATTGCCGACGGGAAGGTTATTGATTAACTCACCGGCTTCCCAGGGTGGCATTGGGGATCTCTATAATTTTCGTTTAGAACCTTCGCTAACCCTAGGCTGTGGCTCCTGGGGAGGAAATTCAGTTAGTGAAAACGTTGGCGTAAAGCATCTACTTAACTACAAAACCGTCGCCGAAAGGAGAGAAAATATGCTGTGGTTCAAAGTTCCACCTAAAATTTATTTTAAGCGAGGAGCTGTTGACCTGGCTCTTTTAGAACTTAAAGGTAAAAAAAGAGCATTTATTATTACGGATCGCTATCTATTTAATTCGGGAGGTATTTATAGCATAACCAAAGTGCTAGATAAAATTAGCATCGATTACCAAATATTTTTCGATGTGCAACCGGACCCCACTACGAAAACAATCAACGAAGCTTTGACTATTATTAGAGCCTATGAGCCCGATGTTATCATTGCCTTTGGTGGGGGTTCACCCATGGATGCAGCTAAAATAATTTGGCTGATGTATGAGCGTCCAGAGGTTAATTTTTCTGATATCTCCCTAAGGTTTATGGATATTAGAAAGAGAATCTGTGGCTTACCCGAATTGGGCAAAAAAGCTACCATGGTAGCCATTCCCACTACTTCGGGAACAGGCAGCGAGGTAACTCCATTTGCCATTATAACTGACGATGAAACCCATATAAAATATGCCATAGCCGATTACGCTTTGACTCCCCACATGGCCATAGTGGATCCAAATTTTGTTGATTCCATGCCCCGGGGACTAACTGCCGCCTCCGGCTTTGATGTTTTAGTGCATGCTGTTGAGGCTTATGTTTCTACCATGGCTACTAATTTTACCAATTCTAATGCCCTGGAAGCGATAAAACTAGTATTTAAATACCTGCCAAAATCCTATCACCATGGAGCCAAAGATCCCTTGGCTAGGGAAAAGATGCACTATGCAGGAACCATCGCGGGTATGGCATTTGCTAACTCCTTTCTGGGACTTTGTCATTCCATGGCTCATAAGCTGGGAGCAGCATTCAACTTACCTCATGGCATTGCCAATGCTCTATTACTTCATCAAATTATTAAATATAACGCTACCGATAAACCAACTAAGCAGGCAATTTTTCCCCAGTATAAATTTCCCAATGTTAAAGTTAAGTATGGGCAAATTGCTCACCAATTAAAGTTGGTTGGAAAAAATGACGATGAAAAATTGCAATCTCTATTGGATGCCATAGTAAATTTGAAAAAAGAGTTAGATATTCCGCTTTCAATTAAGGATATGGGAATCAGTGAGGAGATATTTTTCCCCAAATTGGACGAATTGGCAATGCAGGCATTTGATGACCAATGTACCGTATCTAACCCGGTTTATCCTTTGATTGATGAAATAAAAGAGATCTACACCCATGCTTACTATGGGAAACTATAAAAATAATATTTACTTAGTCTATGAAAAATTCCATTACAGACCGTGTTATTAATCGCCTAACTCTCTACCATTGCATATTAGCCGACTATGAGATTAGAGGTACGAAGGTGATTTCCAGTGCCCTCATTGCCGATCTATTGAATATTGATGACTCCCAGGTGAGAAAGGATTTGAAGCTACTCAATAATATCGGTCGCCGCAGAGTAGGATATGAGGTTAAAAGTTTAAAAACTTCCATCGAAGAAGCCTTGGATTTTGGAAAAATTAAAAATGCTTTCATCGTGGGTGCTGGTAATCTAGGATCAGCATTAGCGAAGTATGATAATTTTAAGAACTATGGTTTAAATATTTTGGCCCTTTTTGATACTGATCCCCTAAAGATTGGAATTAAAGTTAATGAGCTAGAGATTTTTCATCCCAATAAATTAGCTGATTTGGCCGTACGTTTGAAAGTGGAGATAGTTATTCTCAGTGTGCCCAATGCCTATGCCCAGGAAACCACTAGTGTGCTTATTAATGCGGGAATTAAATATATCTGGAATTTTACACCGTGCATTCTGCGAGTACCTGCAACGATTCAAGTTTGGAATGAAAATTTAGCGGGTAATTTCTTACAATTTACCATTAACCATAGTACAAGGTTGAGATCCTATGAAACGTAGAATAAAAATTTGCATGGGCAGTGCCTGTTTTATTAGAGGTAATGCTCACCATTTGGAATTGATAGAGGAGTATCTCAAGGAGCATAGTTTGGACGCTAAGATAGAATTTACTGGATCACGATGTGACGGTAACTGTGCCCAGGGACCTAGCATAGTAATTGATGATTACCCTTATCACAATGTGGACAGCGATGGGCTCAAACAAATTTTGGAGCAAAATTTTGGCAAATGAACAATACCCCGTATTTACTTTAAAAAATGAATGCCAGGATTGCTATAAGTGTATCCGGGAATGTCCTGCCAAGGCTATCAAAATTTGCCACGGTAGAGCATCCATATTAAATGATAGATGCGTCGTTTGCGGCCACTGCGTTACTACCTGTCCTGCCAATGCTAAGCGAGTGAGAAATGATCTAGATAGGGTACAATCTCTACTAAATTCTTCACAGCAAGTTTTGGTTTCCCTTGCTCCCAGTTGGCGTGGTGTCTATAGTTTTTCTGAATCCCAAATGGTATTACTCCTAAAGCACCTGGGTTTTTTCGCAGTTAGCGAAACTGCCCTGGGAGCCCAGGAGGTTTCTATTAAAACCGCAGCGATCCTAAATGAGGGAAAAAGTGGTTTATACATATCCAGTGCCTGTCCCGTAGTTACTCGCTATATTCAACTCTACCACGGCAGTTTTGTCGATAATATTGTGGCCGGTGCTTCACCGGCCATTACCCATGCTGCATGGTTAAAAAAGCAATACCAAGATATTGCAGTGGTATTTATTGGCCCCTGCATTGCTAAAAAAAGTGAAGCTGACCAATATCCAAACTTAGTGAGTGCAGCGCTAACCTTTGATGAATTAAATTTATGGATTAATGAGAGTTTTATTGATACCAATGATTTAACACATAATTCCGAACTGCGTTTTGTCCCTGAAATGGCCTACGAAGGAGCTATCTATCCCTTGGAAGGAGGAATGAACGATACTATTAGAAGAGTAGGGGTGAACTCCGATGTGGTTTTAATGGCTCTAAGTTCCCTTGGTTCCCTAAAAGATGCACTGTGGGATATAGATAGAAACCATTTAACCCAAAAAATTTTCATTGAAGCTTTAGCGTGCAAAGGAGGATGCATCAATGGGCCATGTTTCGGTAGTAAAAAATCTAAGGTGCTGGCCATTTCTGAAATACTAGCCAATCTTAGGGTAAGGAGAACAATTCCCAGAGAAGGTCACATGTGGGTAGATGCTCACTATCCGACCATTGATATCAAGAAATATAATTTTTCACCGGATCAAATTAATGAAGCCATGGTAAAAATTGGCAAGGGAATGGAGGCTTCAGAGTTAAATTGTGGAGGCTGTGGATATTCCACCTGCAAAGAACTGGCCTGTGCTTTGCTAGCAGGAGACGCTGAGCCTGCCATGTGTGTATCCTACACCAGAGAGTTAGCTACGAGAAAGGCCAATGCCATGGTTAAATCCATGTCCTCCGCCATTGTTATAGTAAATAAGTCTCTGGAGATCATTGAATCCAATAAATCCTTTATGCGGATGTTTTGCAACGATGTTTACGATATATTTGCGGAACGTGAAGGTGGTATCTACCATGTGATGCTGGATAAATTCATAACTTTTTCAAATCTTTTTAAAAAAGTACTGGAAACTGGTTTGGAGTTACATCGGGAGCACTATCTCATTGAGGCTAAGGTATATGACATAAAAATTTTTAGCATAGAAAGAGGAGAACTAGTGGGAGCCATTATCAGTGATGTTACTAAAACTGAAATGGATAAGGAAAAAATTGTGGAAAAAGCTCGGGAAGTAATCGTAAAAAATATTGCCACCGTACAGGAGATAGCAAGCCTTCTTGGAGAACACATGGCGGAAACGGAAATTTTATTAAATTCCATCGTTGAAGATTATGCGGAAAAAATTAACTAATAAATTTAGCTATGTTCGCTGACATTGGCTACACCCAGCGGAAAAAATTTAATCAAAGGATATGCGGGGATTATCTTATTTCCAAAAGATTTAAAGA
>JAVBML010000045.1:0-16573 GCA_031552655.1 Gammaproteobacteria bacterium | reverse complement strand
TCTTTACCACTGTCATCAGTGGCACGCTATTTCCCGTCTCCTACTACCGGGAAGCAAATAAAAATGGAAATATTGATGTAACTTATCCCTACATCCTAGACAAAATCAGAATAAATCGCTACGTGCCGGCTTACATTACTTCCCAGGGAAAAATTGCCCTGAATAAATTAATTGATGTCATCAAAAAATATGCGCCCCACTGTGAAGCAGAGATAGAGTTTCTCGCCAAGGAACGGGATTTATATTACCACATATATATGCATCGGCCAGATACCACTGGACATAGTCCCCTGGGAAAACATCTAGGTAAAAAAACTTGGATACAAAATGGATAGTTTATAAAAGCAAACTAAAAAGATTACCAATTTAAATATAGGATATTGTAAGCATCTTAGTGACAAAGAAAAAATGATTATTTGCTATGCTAGCATTGATTTTTTTGGAAAAGCTACCTTCCAAAGTAGCAATGGGTTACCGTCATGCATAAAAAACTAATTATTTTTATCATCGGTCTTTGCTGCACTATACTCTTTATAGTGCTAACGGAAAATCGTATTTTCAATCGCTACGCCACTCTGGTTAAAATTAATTACATATTCTACGATACCAATTTAGCTCTATTCCACCGCAAAGAAAGATCGGATGCCATTGTAATAATTGACATCGATGATAGGAGTCTACAGCTAGAAGGACATTGGCCTTGGCCCCGCACGAAGATCGCAGCAATGATTAAAAAGCTACTAGACCAGGAGGTGGCAGTAATCACCTTTGATATTCTTTTTCCCGAAAAGGAAAGAAACATTGCCCAGACATTACTAAGCCACGCCGAAAGTAATCGAGGAATTAGCCAAGCCATCAAGACTTATTTAGCGCAGCAAATGGTCCACTTCGATAGTGATAGAAAACTAGCTGAAATCATAGGTAAAGGTGACATCGTGCTGGGAGAATTTTTTTCCTCCTCCCTGCCAAGTTCCACGGGACAATTGGGAAAATTTCTAGACAACGCTCCACCCAACCTAACCATTCTACATGCCAGTAACTACATAGGCAACATTGATGTTTTAACCCAAGCAGCCAGACATAGCGGTTTTACCACTACCCTTCCAGACCAAGATGGCATCATCAGAAGATCTCCCCTACTCATTGAGCACAGCGGTAAACTATATCCATCTTTATCACTAACCACTCTACAAACATACCTCATGAGTAACCATGTCTCCCTGGATCTCCATGAGCGCGAGGAAAAAAAAATATTCCTAGGCATAGCATTGGATAATGGCATGTATATTCCCACCGATCTTGCGGGAAATATTATGATCAACTACCGTGGTCCAGCTTTTTCCTTTCCCTACCTGGCGGCTACGGATCTTTTAAGTAATAAATTTTCTAGGAAACTTCTCGAGGGAAAAATAGTTATCATCGGCTCTTCGGCCATTGGTATCGGGGATCTACATTCTACGCCCCTGGAAGCAGTCACCTATCCGGGAACGGAAATTCACGCCAACATAATTGCCTCCATCCTTGACAATAAAATGATCGCTTCTCCCATCTGGATGACCGGTGTGGAACGAATTATGCTGGCAGTCATTGGCATCACTATCACTCTACTGGCAGCCTTTCTCCCGGCACTAACATTTATTCTTCTCTCCCTTATCTGTATCATTATCATAGCCATGCTCCATGCCCTGCTGCTAATAAAAAGTGGCCTAATTTTTCCCCATCCGGTCATACCCTACATGCAAATATTTTTTCTGGCCGTTATTAATAGTGGCTGCGGCTATCTATTTGAAACCAGAAATCGTAAAAAATTGCACAACATATATGGACAATATGTCTCTTCGACCTACATAGATAAGATGCTTCATTCCCAAGACAAACATACCCTAGAAGGAAACACTAAATCCATGACCGTTTTCTTTACCGACGTTCAAGGTTTTACCTCCATCTCTGAAAAACTGGATGCCAAGGACGTTAAGCGATTTCTCAATACTCTATTTACACCGCTCACGGAAATTATCTTTTCCCATAAGGGAACCATCGATAAGTATGTTGGCGATCTAATTATGGCATTTTGGAATGATCCCATTGAAGATCCCGATCATGCTACGCATTGCGTAGAAGCAGCTCTAAAGATGCAAACCAAGGTGGCGGAGTTAGCCCCCGTTTTTGCCATGCAAGATCTCCACGGAATTGCTATCAGAACTGGTATTAACACCGGTCCCATGCACGTGGGAGATATGGGCTCCCAATACAGAAAGGCCTACACGGTGCTAGGTGATGCCGTCAACCTAGCCTCAAGATTGGAAGGCGTTAATAAGCTCTATGGCACGAAAATTTTAGTCTCCGCTGCAACTAAGGATGCTTGTCAAAATATTGTTTTTCGCTTCATTGATCGTATCTACGTTAAGGGAAAAGATAGGGCAACGGAGATCTACGAACCTCTGAGCTTAGCAAGCGAAATAGCTCCAGTCCTTCAAAGGGAATTGGATCAATATCAAGCTGCTCTTGATCTCTACGAACATAGAAACTGGCAAAGTGCCAAAGAAAAACTCAGTACTTTGGTTACGGCCTATCCACAAACGGAACTATATAAAATCTATCTCGCCAGAGCTACAAAATACTGCCTGGAGCCACCGCCTCTCGACTACGACTTTACTCAACATCTAACTACCAAATAGCTTTTCCCCATTGACAAGTGCGGAGTTAATGGAGACAATTGCGGCAAGGCTATGTAGCTCAGTTGGTTAGAGCGCGGCACTCATAATGCTGAGGTCAGTGGTTCAAATCCACTCATAGCCACCAAATATTTAATCCACCATGGTAAAGCTATCTTTACCCAAACCACAAATGGGACATACCCAGCTATCGGGCAAAGATTCAAAGGAAGTATTAGGTGCAATACCGCCCTCTTCATCTCCCTGTTCCGGATCATAGATATAACCACAAACATCACAGGAATACTTTTTCATATATATTTCTCCCAATTATTTAAAATTATCAGATATTCTAAAGGTCGGTGCATGGCCATGGGATTTACCTCTAATTACTCTGTGATAATAATCATAGGTTAAAGGTGGATCACCACTTAATACCTCCGCCGCCCGTAATTCTCCCACAAAAATTGTGTGGGTACCAACATCCATAGTTTTTACTAGATCTAAATCTAAAATTCCACTGGTTCTCTCTAATACCAAAGGTGATCCCGTAGCCAAAGTCTTAAATTTCACTTTGGCAAACTTATCCACACCTCTGCCACTGTGAAAACCAAATCCACCAATAAATTTTAGATCCGCTCGCTGCGACAGAATTCCAATACCAAAGGCTTTACTTTGCATAATCATTTGGTGAGTCAGATTATCTCTATGGAGACAAATGGCCAATTGCACTGGCTCATTGGTTACCTGAAAAGCCACGCTGGCAATCTGGGCATTGTACTGCTCTCCTTGGACCGCGGACACAATAAACATTCCATAGGAAATTTGAATTAATACATCTAGATCAATGTCATTTTCCTTCGCCATGTAAAACCCTAGCAATCCCTAGCCCCATCTCTCTACACCGTGCTAAACACTCCCCATCGGGAACATATCTTGTCTTTATTGCATTGCCAATAATTCGTAACTGCATTTGCACCAGTTCATTCTTTATCTTCTCCACAGCCTCACCGGACCAACCAAAGGAGCCAAAAGATTGGCCCACTAGATTACCAATTTTTAATCCCTTCAGATAACACAGCAAATCAGCCATTCTAGGAAATATTTGATTATTAATAGTGGGAGAACCAACTACCAAAGCACTGGCCTCCAGCAACTCCGTTGCAATGTCACTGCGATGGCTATTAACCAAGGGCATAACCTTTACCTGGGTTTGCGTATCCATGAAACCCTCAGCTATGGCTGCTGCCATGCGCGCCGTACTACCCCACATGGTATCATAGCAAATTACCGCTTTATTGGTATTTTCCCGCCGAGCCCAGCGACGCCATAGATCAATGATCCAATTAATGTCATCATTTTCCCGCCAAATGGGCCCATGGTCCGGCGCCAACACCTTAATATCCAAATGGAGACTAGGTAAATTTTCCAATAACCTAGTCACAAAGCTAGCATAGGGCAACAGAATATTGGCAAAATATTTCATCGCTTCATGGTGGAGAAGTTGTCGATCATTTTGCTCCGCAAATATCTTAGTGGAAGCCAAGTGCATACCAAATCCATCCTGGGAAAATAGAACCCCATCATTGGCAAAATAGGTAAACATACTATCGGGCCAATGCAACATTCGTGATTCTATGCACCTGAAATTTGCATCACCGAGAATAAATGGTTCATTGTGATTCACCTCGGTAACCACTAGCTTGCTATGAAAATGAGCTCCTAGAGCAACTACTCCCATGGTGGAAGCAAATACTTTTTCGGGCTGCATGAGATTCGTAGCGGCCAGCAAAGCACCACTATGATCCATTTCCGCATGGTTAGAAATTATATAGGAAATATCCCGGGGATCCATGATTGAACTAATACGAGCTACCATTTCGCTGAAAAACTTTTCCTTTACGGTATCAATTAAAACGGGTTTAGAACCGGTAATAAGAAAAGCATTGTAGGTGGTACCTCGATTAATGCTGTAGCCATGAAAATCACTTATTTCATAGTCCATCGCTCCCACCCAGTATACCCGATCCGTAATTTTTATGGCTTTGAAACTTTCACCCATGCAATACTCTAATTACTTTCTGATTAATGGGTTAAATGGTAACACTATTTTACAGTGAGGTAAATCTTCATTAATTTTCGCATAGTAGATTTCTTAGTTCTCCAATGGTATCAATAAACCCAATGGGGTTAAATGCTGCCAATTGCTCCCTACTGTGGTGCCCATAGGAAACAGCCATGCCATCAACACCAGCATTACTGGCAAGCTGCATATCAAAAATAGTATCTCCTATCATCAAAGTTTCACTATTTTTAACATTTAGACCATTCAGCAAAGCCCACATCATTGCTGGATTAGGTTTAGCACCATATTCATCGGCGGTGGAGGTTGCCGAAAATAAACTTCTCACCCCCGTAACCTCCAGAGCTCGTTCCAAACGGACCTTGGCTCGATTGGTAGCTATGGCAAGAATAAAATTATTATCCCGTAAATAAATTAAATTCTCCACGACGTTATCAAAAAAACCATTTGACAGCTCATCCTCGGAAAAATAATGATAAAATTTCTCTGCCAATTGCAGTAGATTGCTCTGAGGCATCAGTTTTTCTAACATCTCCATTAATTCCAAACCAAAGCAGGAATTAATCTCCTCCGCTGGCGGTGCTGGATAACCCAAATCTTCAGCTGCCCGCTGCACCGATGTAACCGCTAAACCTTGGGAATCCACTAAGGTACCATCCCAATCAAAAACCAGTAGAGAATATTTCTTCATGAACTCCTTCCATAAGTAAATAAATAAGCTTCCTATGTAAACTAATCGGCAAAGGGGAAAGGCTTGGTATCAACATTAAACGTGAGAAAATTAACTATCTGCAATAGATAATTATTTAGTTTCTGGGAAAATTCCAGCAATCTATCATTGGGTCTGCCCAACCATAGATCATGGATAAACTGAAACAACAAAATAAAATTAATTAACATGGCCACGATGTGCTTAATGATAACAAACACTAACATAAACAATGCGCGCTGCCATTTTTCCCTAGCTAGCAATTTTTCCTTTAGATTTTTATACATGGTAGTAATTGTACAATTAATAATAAATAATTTTTTAATTATACCATACTTTTTAAAATGCAACATCGTTTTAAACTCCAAAGCTCCAAAATATTGTTGGTAATCATGCTATTTTTCCACAGCGGCGCTGTCATAATTTCATGCGCCATGGCGAACCTACCGGGATGCAAATTTTTTTTCGCCGTGGCTCTATTTGCTCATCTGGTTTTTATTGCCAAAAAGTACGCATTTCTCTCCTGCGAAAACTCGCTAATTGAATTCTGGCAACGAGATAGAGATACGGGAGTTTACATACTGAAAAAGAAAACCGGCGAGATAGCTCTCGGTACCATAAACTACCCCATATTTATTTCTAGATATCTAATTATTGTCAATTTCCTTCGGTCTCTCAAAAAATAAAAATCTCCATCCCAATCTTTAGAGATACACTTGCTACCAAGGATGATTTCAGAAAACTAAAAAAACTTCTTGGGGAAGCAAAAAAATCCCAACCCAATGCCATGCTCTTAAAATTTTCAAAATAAATTCATGGGATTTAGGGGTTCTAAAAATACAACCTATGGAAAATGGATATTTTCAATAAAGTTTTAAATTTGCATACTTAGGCGATAGCAGTTTATTGCCGTAATCCCTAAATTTTATTTTTACCAATAGGTATTCTCCTTGTCCTTCAAATCCTACGATGGTACCTTCGCCAAAGGCGCCGTGAAATACCCTCTGACCCAGCACCAATCCATTGCACTCATTGGCATTTCCACCTAAATCTTCTTCAAATTTAGTCGCGATTTGTACCTTGGAAACGAGGGTTTCACTGCGCAATAATTCCCCAGGAATCTCCCGCAAAAACCGCGAAGGCTTACAAAAACTACTGACTCCTCTAATTTGTCGCGATTCCGCATAGGACAGATGGAGCCACTGCATGGCCCGGGTCATACCTACATAGCAGAGACGTCGTTCCTCCTCGAGATCATCGCGCTCCCGCATGGACATTACGTGAGGAAAAAGACCATCCTCCATGCCACAGAGAAATACCGATCTAAATTCTAGCCCCTTGGCAGCGTGCAGAGTCATGAGATTAACACAGCTCTCTCCCGAACCCTCTAGGCGCTCCCCGGACTCCAGGGAAACTTGGCTTAAAAAGGTTTGCAGCCCCTGGGAACCATGCGCCTCAACCATGGATCCCATGGCCTGTTTCGCCGCCGTCACCAGCTCATCTAAATTTTCCAAACGTGATTGCTTATACTCAGCGTACTGAGGTTTAGCGTAGTGATCCCTGAGACCAACGAAATTTATGACATAGGTAATCAAGGTAGCTAGATCTAACAAAGATACCTGGGCAGCAATCTCATCCATCAGTGATAAGAATCGTCCCAGAGCACCGGCAGCTCTGCCAGGCAATTGCTGCGTTTCTACCATGATTTTAGCTGCTTGCCACAGCGAACGGTCATGGGTCTTACCATAATTTCGCAGCGATGCCAGTGCCACTTCACCAATACCCCTGGTCGGTAAATTCACCACCCTTTCAAAGGAAGCATCATCGTGGGGATTTATGGCTAGGCGCAGATAAGCTAAAACATCCTTAATCTCGGTTCGCTCAAAAAACCTAATACCACCGTAAATTCTATAGGAAAGCCCCCATTCTAACAGTTTCTCTTCGATAATTCGAGACTGCGCATTGGAGCGATATAGAATTGCCATGTCACTTAGCGCAACGCCCTTTTCAGCCATGGTCGCTACCCCGTTGGCTAGATACTTTGCCTCGTCTATTTCATTAAAGGCGGCATAGAGAACTAGTGGATCACCCTGTCCTCTTTCGGTCCATAATTTTTTACCAAATCTACTGCCATTGTGAGCAATAACTGCGTTGGCAGCGGCTAGAATATTACCCGTGGAACGATAATTTTGTTCCAAACGTACCACATTTAAATTTTGGTAGTCTCGATCCAAACGCTTCATATTACCACTATCGGCTCCTCGCCAACCATAGATCGACTGATCATCGTCACCCACCGCCGTCAGATTGGAGGTATCGTCACAGAGCTCTCGAATCCAAAGATATTGCATAGTATTAGTATCTTGAAATTCATCCACCAGGATGTGGCGAAAATGGCCACGATAATAGTCCCGTAATGCAGCATTGCCCCGCAGCAATTCATGGGAACGCAGCAGCAACTCAGCAAAATCAACTAAATTTCCTCGACTACAAATCTCTTCATAGGCACGATAGATTTTAAGCCACGTTTCCTCCATAAAATTACTATGTCCAATACCATGGGACCTAATTCCCTGCTCCTTTTTACCATTAATATATAACTGAGATTGCTTGGGGGACCAGCGCTCCAAATCTAAATTTAGGGAACGATGAATGCCCCTAAGAATTCGTAGCTGATCTTCGCTATCAATAATTTGAAATGACTCTTCTAGACCTGCCTCTTGCCAATGTCTACGTAGCAATCTATGGGAAAGACCATGAAAAGTACCAACCCACATAGATCCTAGGGAACATCGCAACATGGTTTCTAGGCGTCCGCGCATTTCATGGGCTGCCTTATTGGTAAAGGTAACGGCTAAAATGTTCTCCGCATTCACTCTATTGTTCGACAGTAACCACGCAATGCGATAAACCAATACCCGTGTTTTACCACTACCGGCGCCGGCCAATACTAGCAAATTATTACCGGGATAGGTAACGGCTTCTCGCTGTATCTGATTAAGTTCGGATAAAAAACTGGGTTCCATGGAAAAAGATTGTGATACCTATTCACCCAAAAGTCTACAAAATCCATCTTTTTTATCCCCTGCTTGGAAACACTGCATCGCCCTCCATCTTTGATACAATTAATTACCGAAGCGATTTTTCTTCGGGCAGCAATTCTGCTAGGATAAAATTATTATGATCCACACTCAACCTAGGAGACTATGAAAAAATCTACGCTGCGCATTATTGGTGGCCAATGGCGTGGAAGAAAAATTAATTTTATGCCCTATCCCGATCTAAGACCCACCACGGATATGACCCGGGAAACTCTCTTTAATTGGCTGCATCCCTGGCTAGCCAACGCCAATTGTCTGGACATGTTTGCCGGCAGTGGAGCCCTGGGATTCGAAGCTCTATCACGGGGAGCGAAGCACGTAACCATGGTAGATGCCTCCGCCAGAGTTATCAGACAACTCAGAACCAATGCCCAGACGTTGCAAACCCAAGCCATAGATTTTCACGTAGCGCGGATGCCCGAACGACTAAACAGCATCAAGCAACAGCGCTTCGATATTATTTTCATTGACCCTCCCTTCAACTTTGGTCTCGTAAAAATAACCTGCGCTAAATTAGAACATAGTAACTATTTCCAGGAACAAACACTATTTTACATTGAATGCGAAAGGGCACTAAATATCCAAAATAACCTTCCACCATCGTGGCAAATTCTACGGGAAAAAAGCAGCGACCTAACCAAAAACTATCTCTGTCAACGGAAAAATAGCTAGCTCCTGCGAATGTAAATAATTTGTTAGAATTGCAATTTACCCCTATACTTAATCCCGACGCTCTTCTATTTAGTTGTTCCTAAAAACAGACATGAAAAAAAGTAAAGCAAAGCCACTGCCATCATCAGATGATAGCAATGAAAACCAACCTCTGCGAATTTTTGCGGAAAAAGCCTATTTGGATTACTCCATGTACGTTATCCTCGATAGGGCTCTGCCACACATTGGCGATGGTCTCAAACCGGTGCAACGTCGCATTGTCTATGCCATGTCGGAATTAGGTTTAAAAAATAATGCTAAATTTAAAAAATCCACCCGCACCGTAGGTGATGTCCTAGGAAAATATCATCCTCATGGAGACTCTGCCTGCTACGAAGCCATGGTACTCATGGCGCAGCCATTCTCCTATAGGTATCCCCTGGTAGAGGGTCAAGGAAATTGGGGCTCCATGGATGATCCCAAGTCCTTTGCTGCCATGCGCTATACTGAAGCACGTCTCTCCCGCTACGCTCAAATACTACTGGAAGAATTGGAGCAAAAAACTGTGACCTGGGTCCCCAATTTTGATAGCACGCTTCAGGAACCTCAATTACTACCTGCCCGATTGCCCAATGTACTACTCAATGGCACATCGGGTATTGCCGTGGGCATGGCAACGGATATTCCACCCCATAATTTAGCAGAGGTAACCACTGCCTGCATTCATCTTCTCGATAATCCCGATGCCACCCTCGATGAGATAACCAAATATATTCAAGCCCCGGACTTCCCAACGCAGGCAGAAATCATTACCCCTCGGGATGATATTATCGAAGCCTACCGCACAGGTAGTGGTATGATTAAAATGCGTGCTACCTACGTGCAACGGAAAAATGAAATAATCATCACAGCGCTACCCTACCAAATATCCGGAGCTAAAATTCAGGAACAAATAGCGGCACAGATGCGTGCAAAAAAATTACCCATGGTGGCAGATATCCGTGACGAATCGAATCATGAAAATCCCACAAGAATTATTTTAGTAACTCGCTCCATTCGGACAGATATGGAAGCGCTCATGGCCCACCTATGTGCCACCACTAGCCTAGAAAATTCCTACCGCATAAACTTAAATGTAATTGGCATGGACGGTAAACCCCAGGTAAAACCCCTGGTTTCCATCCTAAATGAATGGTTGCTATATCGCATCCAAACGGTAACCAATAGAATTAAGCATGCCTTGGATACTCTAGTCACTAGATTACACGTCCTTGAGGGCTTAATGGTAGCTTACCTCAATCTCGATGCAGTCATTGCCATAGTACGCAACGAAGATCATCCTCGAAATGTACTTATAAATACCTTTAATATCTCCGAAAAACAGGCCGAAGCAATTTTAGAACTTAAGCTAAGACATCTAGCCAAGCTAGAGGAAAGCACCATTACCCGGGAGCAAGCTACCTTAATTGAGCAGCAACGCACCTTGGATCATGCACTAGCTTCGCCAAAGCACCTTAGGGAGCTAATAAAGTCGGAACTTAGAGAAGATATCAAAAGATATGGTGATGAAAGAAACTCAAAACTTGTGCTGCGAAAAGACGCTAAACCCCTGGAGACTAAAGTTCTACTACCAACGGAACCCGTAATCGTAATTCTATCTCAGCAAGGCTGGATTAGAGTAGCCCGGGGACAGAGCATTGACCCCCTGGCTCTAAACTATAAAACGGGAGATGCCTTTAGGCAGATGGCAAAGGGCTACAGTAACCAACCACTGGTTCTACTAGATTCCACGGGGAGAAGCTATTCCCTGGCTATTCACACTCTACCTTCGACCAAAGGCCAGGGAGAGCCAATCACCAGTAAAATTCACCTCCCTCCCAATGCAACCATCGTCGGCATGGTACTTGGTAATGCCGATCAGCTGTTACTTCTAGCATCCGACGCAGGTTATGGCTTCATTACTAAGCTAGAGAACCTTTATAGTAAAAATCGCAGCGGTAAGGCAAAGTTAAATCTATCTAAAAACGCCCAGGTCCTAGCCCCTCAGATAATACCCGCCATGGAAAACCACTATCTCATTGCTGGTACCAACCAAGGAAGAATTTTGCTCTTTCCCTTGGCATCACTACCGCAACTAACCCAGGGCAAGGGCAATAAAATTATGGAGATACCAAAAAATTTGCTGAATTCCCGGGAAGAGTACCTCGTTGCCATTGCAGTCCTCCATGAAAACAGCAAAATTACCATTCGATCGAAAAAACGTACCCTCAAATTTCATTTTTCCCAATTAGCTGACTACCATGGTGCCCGGGGAAGAAGAGGTAAAAAACTATTGCCAAATGTAGGAGAGATCATTGCCATTGCAACCAAAGATACCCCCTAGTGCTTGCTTAAAAACTCCCTTGGTAATCTTCGGCGGCACCTTTGACCCCATTCACCGCGGCCATCTCCAAGTGGCAGCTAGAGTACACCAGCAATGTAATATGCCCACCATTACCTTTGTTCCTTGCTACCAATCACCCTTTAAATCTGCTTCCCAAGCCAATGCCCAGCATCGCCTACGTATGATCCAATTGGTCATTGACACCATACCATATCTAAAGGTAGATAGTTTCGAATTGGAACAGCGCCGCATCTCCTTAACTATTAATACGCTATTGCACTTTAACCACGACAGCAATGAACAAAAAATTTTACTTCTGGGAAGCGATGCATTTAATAGTTTTACCTTCTGGCACCGGTGGCAGGAAATACTTAAACTTACGGCTATCATTGTTATTAGTCGCTCCTCCCGAGAAGAAAACTTTAGCTCCACAGCAATGGAATTACTGAAACGGCACAGATCTAATACAGTTCACAACTTAGTGAATGGGAGCATTTATCTCCTAGCCATGGACCCCCTTCCCATTGCCTCCACAACTATTAGAACCCTAGCCAAACGAGGTCAAGCATTCGATCACTTAGTACCCCAGGCAGTGGCGCACTATATACACCATCATCATCTATATAAAGATTAGCGAACCCTCCCTGTGGACAAAAGATCAAATCAATGGTTACATTCACAGTATATTGGAAAGTAAGTATAAATTAGACTACGAAAAAATCTATGCAACAGGTAACAGCAGCTAAAATTAAAAACTCCATAGTCAAAGTTCTTAGGGAGCACCAGGCTATGGAAATAGAGGCTTTGAACGTTAAAAAGTTAACTTCCCTGGCGGATTACATGATCATTGCCACGGCTAATTCGACGGCCCACGGTAAAGCGCTAGCTGAGCACTGTCGCGCGGCATTGGTGGCCAGTAAAATTAAGGCCCTGGGTACCGAAGCGGACTCCCAGGGAGAATGGATATTAGTCGATTTCGGTAGTGTCATACTCCACATTATGTTAGCAACGGTACGCCAATTTTATGCTCTGGAAAAACTATGGGGCACGGAAAAAGTGAAAACTATCCGGGAGAAACAATAATTAGAATTAACATAGTAGCCCTAGGCAAAGGTGAAACAACCTGGCAATCCCTAACCGCTGAATATGTTAAACGTATGCCCAAAACTTGCTCCATTGATCTCATAGAAATTAATCCCTACCTAAGATCCTCTAGCATTAACCGTGAAAAAATTGCAAAAATCGAAACCGAAAAACTATTGGCTGCGGTGCCTAAAAATAGTCTAGTCATAGCATTGGATGAGGAAGGAAAAGAATTTAACACCATGGAACTAGCACAAAAAATTTCCCAGTGGCATGGAGAAAATCAGGACATTAGCCTGCTCATTGGTGGAGCCAATGGTCTGGACAAGAAACTAATAAAGTCTCTTTTTCCAGTATGGTCCCTATCAAAATTAACGCTACCTCATCAAATGGTAAGAACCCTCATTGTTGAACAAATCTATCGCGCTTGGACCATAATCAGGGAACACCCCTACCACAGAAGCTGATTTTCCATGAGACTTAAAAACTACTCCAAAGAAACTAGACAATTTAAAAAAAGGATAGCGGTAGCAGCCATTACCATGGGTATTCTCCTGGGCGTAATTATTTTCAGATTATTTAATCTTCAAATATGGAATTACGGTCGCTTTGCAAAATTAGCCACGGATAATCAACTGGATTACATAGCCATAGTACCCAACCGAGGACTAATCTACGATAGAAATGGTGTATTAGTGGCAGAGAACATACCAGCCTTCACCCTAAATATCATAATGGAACATATAAAAAATATGGACGATACCATTGGAGAATTAAAAAAAATCATAGATATTACACCCCGGGATCTAAAGCAGTTTTACAAACATCTTAAAAATCACCGCCACCTAGAACATATTCCTCTCAAACAAAAACTCACGCCCGAAGAAGTTGCCAAATTCTACATCAATAAATACAAATTTGTCGGAGTAACCATAGATACCGCCATGTATCGTCACTACCCCCTGGGTGAAGACCTTGCCCACGTTGTAGGTTACGTCGGAAAAGCAAATCAAGATGACCTGAAAAATATTGACGCCAATAACTATACCCGCAACGATTTCCTCGGTAAGGTTGGCATTGAAAAATATTACGAATCCCTACTCCATGGTAAAATCGGGTATAAGGTTGTGGAAATCGGTGCCACGGGAAAAATTGTACGTCCCATAAAAATTATACACCCCGTTCCCGGCAGCACCATTCATTTAACCATAGATAGCAACCTGCAAAGAATAGCCAAAAGAGCATTCGGTGAAGAAAAGGGAGCTGCCGTCGCTCTCGATCCTCGCAATGGAGAGATTTTAGTTCTAGTCAGCAATCCCAGCTATAATCCCAATCTATTTGCCCAGGGCATAGATAGTACCACATTTAATGGCATTCAAAACTCCCCCCGGAAACCCCTGTACAATAGAGCCACCAAGGGACAATTTCCCTTTGCTTCCACCATTAAGCCCTTTCTCGCTATCCAAGCCCTGGATAGCCAAACCATCGATGCAAATTTTAAAATCCAGGATCCCGGGTGGTTTAAATTGGAAAATAGCACCCACATTTACCATGATTGGAAAAGCAGTGGCCATGGCGTTGTAAATCTAGCAAAAGCAATTATGGTTTCCTGTGATATTTTTTTCTATATCCTGGCAACTAAACTCGGCATAGGCAATATTACTAACGTTTTGGAAAAATTCGGCTTTGGCAGCAAAACCCAAATAGACCTGCCCGAAGAGGCACCGGGCATTGTTGCCTCCCCGCGGTGGAAAATGCAGCATCTAGGTAGGCGGTGGTACACCGGTGATACCGTTATTTCAGCCATTGGCCAGGGATCCATGGCCACCACACCCTTGCAACTAGCCCAGGGCACCGCAGCCATTGCTCTACGAGGAAAAAGATTTAAACCACACCTGCTGAAATCAACGCAAAGCCCCGATGGAACCGTGGAGGAAACTAAACCCACAGCCCTGGCAACCATTGAGCTCAAGGATCCCAAAATATGGAATCTAGTCATCGGTGCCATGGGGGAGGTAATTACCAATCCCCAGGGTACTGCCTACCATAGATTCGACGCTCAGAATTTACCATATAGCGTAGCGGGAAAAACAGGAGAAGCGCAACTCTACCGTAGCCAAACTAAAAATAGACAAGATACTCCTAAGCACCTGCTAAACCATAATCTATTTATCGCCTTTGCCCCCATCGATGATCCCCAAATAGTTGTAGCAGTTATCACGGAAAATAGTAACCTTGCCGTTAGAGCCACGCGAAAGATTCTCGATCACTTTTTTAATTATTCCCCAAGAAAATTAGCCGTTGCTAATTAAATCTTAATTAATTACTCCTCCCAGCTAAGTATATTTTAAGTATCCCTATCTATAACCTATCCCGAGCATTACATAAATGCTTTATTTGATAATTAATTCTATATAATTTCGGAGTAAATAATGATTCACTTAACTAAAAAAGATATTAGTAATGTCAATGGTGGCTGTTACTGGTGTGGTGGCAATTATGGTACATTTATTTTAGATAGCGAGATAAGCTGCAAAGCAACACAATGCCGTACACTAAATGATGAAAATTTTACCATGGCGCAAATGGGTGGTAGTGGACCAGAAAAAAGCCGCACAAAACCCTGCCATGGTAAGAAATTAGTGATAAAACCATCATTATTCATAGGTAACCCCTCTCATCTTGAATTTTAGTTTTCAATCACATTTCTAAAATCATGGAGACCCCGATAGAAATTTTTATCGGGGGAAGATATACAGCTTTAATTTGCAAGTAGTTATTTTTTATCCCTCAAAATTAATGCCCTAATTATTCTGGATTTCATATAGAGACTGTAGTAATATTATAATATAGTGTGGTGGAAAAATATTTTCAGGAAGGAGAATAGGATATGATACCAGAATTACCCAGTAATCTTAATCAATTAACCTTAGCGGAATGTAGTGCCTACCAAAAAAATTACCTAGACCTGCTGGTGCAAGCCAATGAAAAACTATGCGACCTAATTGACACCAGTGATCGCGCATATAAAGATGAACGTCGCATGTGGACCCGGGATATGGATAGCAGCATAGATGAAGCTCTTCAGCGCGCTAGAGAAATAAATAGCCGACTGCAAATCATCAATCAACGGATCGCGGAATTTACCAAGGGTACTAACTAGAATATTTCTTAACCCCAGGAAAAATTTATTAAACGGAGGTAATAATGTCCCCACCAAAAAAATTACGTATTATTATTGGAGTAATGCCCGAGGAAGTTTCCAGTGCTCTGCGAGCAAAGGATGAAAGCATAAAAAACTATCTAGTAATTGGCCGCGGATCCTGTGTTTTTCAAAGTGATGAATTCCTAGAGGTATCCGTTGCGAAGCAACCACCACCCCAGCAGATAGTTAAAGGTAATATATTAGGAATAGGCCACACTTACTATGAATACGCCAAGGATAATAGAAATGATCCTGTCCCAAACGGCAATGGTAGCCCGCGGAGAAGGCGCTATAAGGGCGATGTGGGAGAAATCAATCCCTTTCTATTCAAAATTGATAAACTACTTGATGAGAAAAAACCTACTCTCGTTGACCTAGGAGATCTTAGAGTTAAAAAAAAGATGGGCAATGTGGGAGCTCCACTCAGCGTTCTCTGGTTTGCCGAAGATAAAACAACCAAAGGACATAAAAAAACCGAATTTGATAACGTCGAAACTGTATATATTCAGATGCCGGAAATGGGTTTCCGCGGCCAGGATGCTCAGCTCTACCTAGAAAATATTTTACAGGAGTGCCGCTAACTCGTGAAACGTTTAGGCCATCGTGACCCCTAAACGTACTCGTCTTAACGCAGCAAGTTAATTGGCCTCGGCCGTCCCGCAGCTGGAATACGCTACTATGACTTAACGCTTAGTATAGATTTT
>JAVBML010000013.1:0-11397 GCA_031552655.1 Gammaproteobacteria bacterium | reverse complement strand
TGGATCAATGGTACCATAGCCTGTGTACTATATTTATCACTTTCCCTATTTGCCGAACTATGGGGCATACCATTTCTAACTACCGTGTATGCTCTTTCTAAAAGTGAAGCTGCCAATGCTTGCTCCCTGGTGTACCTAGGATGGTTAATTGGCGGTCCCTTGGTGGGGTACATTTCCGATGTAACACATTCAAGGAAAATACCAATCACCGTTGGCTGTTTACTATCAACGATAATAATTAGCATTGTTATCTGTTTTCCCCAGATTAATATCTTGTTACTAAAGTGGTTACTGTTTTTCTTTGGTGCATTCACCAGCGCCGAGGTTCTCTGTTTTGCCATTGGTAGCGAAAATAATCCAAAATATCTTCTCGCTACCGCAACTGCATTTACTAATTTTCTAATCATGTTTGGGGGATTCATTGCGCAACCCATGGTGGGTAAATTTCTAGATATGCTATGGTCCGGTAATACTATAAATAACCTACGAATCTACGCAAAACGCGATTATCAAATGGCATTTCTCATACTTCCCGTTGTGCTAATTTTAGGTTTCATTCTAACATTTTTTTTACGGGAAACGGGAACTAAAAAAAATCAAAATAAAAAAGCTATGCAAATCAATTAATTTCATTTAATATATTTTTGACTATTGTAATTTTTTGAAAATAGTCGCTAAATAATTAAAATTTTGAGGACTCTAAAATGGCAATAAAAAAAGTAGCTGCTAAAAAAACAACTACTAAAAAGAAAGTTGTGGCTAAAAAAGTTGTAACCAAAAAAGTCGCAGCGAAGAAAACTGTAGCTAAGAAAAAAGTTGCTCCTAAAAAAACAGTAGCAGCAAAGAAAAAAACTGTCGCTAAAAAAGCGAAGAAAAAGTAATTGGCCTGGATGTAGAGGTTCTTTTAATCTTGAAAGCACCTCTACATCTATTATTAATCCTTTCTGCGGTGCTCAGCGTTATATTTATTTTTCACACAGATAATCATAGCTAACCATCAATGGCTGCCAATTGCCTAGAAAAATCATCAGTTTTCAGTATTTGCCTTACCGTACCTAGAACGCTACATCATCAAAGATTAGACCGAGTACTAAGTAATCTATTACCAGAATACTCCCGGGCTCATATCCAGCGATGGATTAAAGGAGGCTATGTAAAAATAGAAAAACTAACTCCATCACAAAATCATAGAGTAGCTGCGGAACAAATAATTGAAATACATGCCCCAACGGAAAATCAAACTACGGCTACCGCCCAGGCAATGGATCTGGATATTATTTATGAAGATAGAGATATAATTATTCTAAATAAACCCATGGGTTTAGTAACTCATCCCGGGGCCGGCAATCCAAATGGTACCTTATTAAATGCCCTATTGTACCATTATCCGGAGCTATCCTTAGTTCCCCGAGCCGGCATTGTACACCGTCTAGATAAGAATACCACGGGCATCATGATAGTATCCAGAAATCTCACTTCTCACTATAAATTAACTTCCATGCTACAGGAGCGTAAAATAAAAAGGGAATATTTAGCAATTGTACACGGCAAAATGATAGCCGGCGGCACCATCAATACCAACCTAGGACGCAGCGGCCAGCGCAGAACTCTCATGGCAGTTAGGGAACATGGTAAAGTTGCCATTACCCACTATCGCATCATTGATCGCTTTGCACTGCATACCTATCTTAGAGTATCCCTGGAAACTGGTCGTACTCATCAAATCAGAGTGCACTTAGCACATCTTGGATTTCCCATAGTCGGTGACCGTGACTACAGTAACATTTCCAAAATTTCCTATAGGGTTTCAACAACTCTACGTCAGGCATTAGAAAACTTCAATCGCCAAGCATTGCATGCCACAAAATTAGAGTTATCTCATCCCACAACCGGTGTTCTATCTTCCTGGGAAGTGGACCCGCCGGAAGACTTTAGACAGCTACTATTATGTTTAAATGAAGATGCTACCTCCTCCTAGCTAAAACCATTCCTAAAAACTCTTACTTCCACTGACCAATTTTAGTACCTAATGGCAATTATAATTAAACTAAGTTCTAATCCATCTCATGGAGCGGTAGTTTGGACTCTTTAGCTATTAACTCCGCTTGCTCAATGCTAGTGAAGCGTGTGGAAATTTTTTTGGCAGATTTTTGTATTTCGTCCACATCCACAGCTGCTTGGTTAATGTGCCTAGATAAATTATCCATGCGATTTTGAAAGCGAACAAAATCCTTACCTAGAACATTCAAATGATCTTGAATAATGTGCATTTGATCCCTGGTTACTAAATCCTTAATTACCGCCCGCGCCGTAGTTAAAATAGCCATTAGGGTAGTCGGTGATACCAACCAAACTTTCAAACGATGGGATAGTTCGACTAGATCGGGATAGTGACCATGAATTTCCGCAAAAATAGCTTCGGCGGGAATAAACATCATGGCACCATCCGCCGTTTCTCCAGGAACGATGTATTTTTCCGCGATATCCTGGATGTGCCTGCGCACATCCAAGCGAAATTGCTGCTGAGCAATTTTTCTCTCCCCTTCATCCAAGTGGTAATTAGTGAATTTTTGATAATTTTCCAAGGGAAATTTAGCATCAATGGCAATGTCACCCGTCGGCTTCGGTAAATGTAGTAAGCAATCAACACGCTTACCATTGCTCAAAGTATGTTGCAATAGTATATTTTCCTCGGGCAAAGTATTGCGTAATAGTATGGACAGCTGCACCTCACCAAAGGCACCCCGCGCTCTCTTATCTGTTAAAATTTCCTGCAAATTGAGTACATTGCTAGACAATTCCGTAATTTTTTTCTGCGCCTCATCCACTAGGGCGAGGCGCTTAACCACATCCGTAAAAGTAACGGCAGTTTTTTCAAATCCCTCGGACAGATGTTTTCCCACTTGATTGGTAATTTCCTGTAATTTTTTATCCGTAGCTTCGGTAAATCTATCAACTCTGGCACCCAAATCTCCGCTATGATTATGCAGAACCGCTGTTACCTGGGCGCGCACTTCAGCCAAACTGCTTTGCAAACTTTCCGTAATAATTTTCAGACTTTGCAATTGATAGCCACTGGTTTGTTGCTGTTGCTCCGAAAACAATTTAACCATACTTTCCCTAAGCTCTTGGCGTTCTTCGGCACGAAGCAACAAGGCCTCCATGGTGGTTTTTTTTTGACTTCTGTGAAATAGAAATATAATGAGCAGTAATAGACCAGAAAATAATATTGCGTAGATGGTAAAAAAATTCATTTGCATACCGTAAAAATTATGAAACATCTCATTGCATCTGTATAAACCAAACTGGTAAACAAAGCAAATTATCAATGGCCACATAGGCAGCGCTTCCATGAAAAACAAACCATTTTCATAGTCCATCTTGGAAATAACAGAAACTAAAAATATTACCTTATCTTAAATACCAGCATAATATACAAATTATTATTTACTTGCTGGAAGGAGAGTAATAATATTAATGTAGAGAATATTTATATATTTTTATTTAGACACGACTAACAAGAATAAGAAAATAACATTAAAGTAAAGAGGAAATGACATGGCTATTATAAAAATGAGTGATTTGGACCTAAAAGGACAGCGAGTATTAATACGAGTGGATTTCAATGTTCCCCTACGGGATGGCAAAATTACCAGTGAAAAAAGATTATTGGCCTCGGTGCCAACTATAAAATTAGCAGCGGATGCTGGAGCCAAGGTTATGGTACTATCTCACCTGGGACAACCGGAAGAGGGTACATTTAATCCAGAATTTTCTCTGCAACCTGTAGCTCGCTGGCTTAGTAATTACTTCAACAGAGAGATTCGCTTGGAAAGCAATTGGCTCAATGGTGTAGAAATACAATCTGGAGAAATAGTGCTCTGTGAAAATGTCAGATTCAACAGGGGTGAAAAAAAAGATAGCGAAGAGTTAGCTAAAAAAATGGCCGCCCTCTGTGATATTTTTGTAATGGATGCCTTTGCCACGGCACATCGCGCCCAGGCCTCTACCCATGGGGTTGCAAAGTTTGCAAAAGTCGCCTGTGCCGGTCCATTGCTCATGGCAGAAATTGATGCCCTAGGTAAAGCTTTAGAAAAACCTTCTCACCCCCTAGTAGCCATAGTGGGAGGTTCCAAGGTATCCACAAAATTACAACTGTTGGAAAATTTATTAAAAAAAGTGGATCGCTTGATAGTAGGCGGCGGCATTGCTAACACCTTCATTGCTGCCCACGGCCTACCCATAGGTAAATCTCTCCATGAACCGGAATTTATAGAAAAGGCCAAGGAATTACTAGCCTTTGCCGCCCAGCGAGGTACTGAAATCCCAATTCCAACGGACGTGGTGGTAGCCACAGAATGCAACGAAAAGGTGAAAGCCACTGTAAAAAAAGTTGAAGAGATTGAGCCAAGAGACATGATCCTTGATATCGGTCCTGAAACTTCCCAAAAATTAGCTGCCCTAGTTACCAATGCAAAAACCATAGTATGGAATGGCCCCCTGGGAGTATTCGAAATTGAGCAATTTAGCGCTGGCACCGAAACCCTAGCGCAGGCAATAGCCCACTGCCCTGGCTTTACCATCGCCGGTGGCGGCGATACCGTAGCTGCCATTGAAAAATTTGCCGTGGACGACAAAATATCCTATATTTCCACTGCCGGTGGAGCTTTTCTAGAATATCTCCAGGGAAATACCTTGCCCGCAGTCAAAGTTTTAGAAGAACGAGGCAAATAATTCATAAATATAATTCAGAGGTAGTTTAATAATGAGAAAAACCAAAATAGTTTCAACCCTGGGACCCGCGTCTAATAATCTACAGGTTTTGCGCAATATGATGGCCGCCGGTGTCAGTGTGGTACGTCTAAATTTTTCCCACGGCACGGCGGAAGAAAAAAAAGTATTAGTTAATACCATCAGGAATGCCGCAAAAGCGGAAAATAAAATAGTGGGTATCCTAGCAGATCTCCAGGGCCCTAAAATACGCATCTCTAAATTTAAGGAGGGTAAAATAAATCTTCGGGAAGGAGCGACATTTGTATTGGATGCAGCGCTACCTAAAGATGCCGGTGATGAAACCATGGTGGGCATTGATTACAAGGAATTACCTCAAGATGTGAGTTCCGGAGATATCCTACTGCTGGATGATGGTCGCCTAGTTCTTGCGGTAACTAAAGTGGAAAATACGCGCATAATCTGCGAAGTTAAAGTGGGCGGTACTTTATCAAATAACAAGGGAATTAATCGGCAATTTGGAGGATTATCAGCGGGTGCCCTTACCCCCAAGGACCACGAAGATTTAAAAACAGCTCTATCTTTAAATGTTGACTACATTGCCATATCCTTTGTACGTTCCAAAGCTGATGTTGAGGAAGCAAAAGACCTCATTGCCAAAGAAAAAAATCAAGCGGGAGTAATTGCTAAAATTGAGCGCATTGAATCCATGGTTCCCGAAACACTTAGGGAAATTATCGCTGCATCCGATGGCATTATGGTTGCCCGGGGAGATCTTGGCGTTGAAATTGGCGAAGCTGAGGTACCGGAAGCTCAAAAATTTATAATTGAGTGTGCCCATGATTTGAATAAACCAGTTATCACAGCAACGCAAATGATGGAAACCATGATACACAATGTAATTCCCACACGTGCTGAAATATCCGATGTTGCCAATGCCATTCTGGATGGTACAGATGCTGTCATGCTATCCGCTGAAACTGCCACGGGTGATCACCCAGCTCTGGTAATTCAAACCATGGACAAAGTATGCCTAGCTACCGAAAAGCAGCCACGTTTTCTTAGCACCGCTCGCATTTTAGAAAATCACCAAGGACAATCCATCGATGAAATCATAGCCATGGCATCAACCTGCGTCGCTAAAAATTCTAACATTACCGCCGTGGTGGTAGTAACATCAACGGGTAATACGGCACTCTTGGCATCACGTAGTCATGCAACGGCGCCAATATTCGGCTTAAGCAGTAATACCTTGGCCCTTGGAAAAATGACTCTCTTTAGCAACGTTTACCCACTGGAATTTGACATTGTAAACTTAGCTTCCCATGATATTCCCCAAACGGCGGTGCAAAAAATTAAAGAGTCTGGTTTCGTAGTGGCGGGAGATATCGTAGCCGTAGTCAGTGACCAGAGTAGCAATGGCAGCGCCAAACTTTTAACCATTCTAGTGGTTACCTAAATGTGGCTAAAACTTCTATACATAGGACTATCCATATTTTTCGTTTGGCAATTGTTTATTTACCTAAACAATAACCCCGGTGCTCTAGCCAAAAAAAATGTTAGTAAAACTATATTTATACTTGGAACTCTAGCACTGGGGTTAATCGGTTTTATAAGTCTGTTAGTTTATATGTTAAAAAAATAGTCTTGCCGTAAACAAGCTATGGCAAACTATGGATTAATCAAATTGGCTGCGGAGATAACTATGAATATTAAACTAGTTTACCAATCGCTAACGGGTAATACAAAAAAACTCGCCGAAGCCATAGCTCTTACATTAAACATTCAAGCAAAAAGCATAGAAGAAAATACTTTTTCTAGCAACCCCACGGACCTACTCTTTATTGGTGGCGGAGTATACTTTGGAAAAATAAACAAAAAACTATTGTCCTTTATTAATAATTTAAACTCCGAGATAGTAAAACATGCGGTGGTATTTGCAACATGTGGAGAACCTACTAGGATTGGCTATGCATAGGTAATCTTTTACGAAACAAGGGAATAGAGGTTAGTGAAAATTTCTATATCTGCAAAGGTCAAGCTTGGCTGTTTTTTAATCGCCATCATCCAAATAAAAATGATATTTTTGCAGCCCAGGAGTTCGCTAAAAAGATGGTCGCCCAAATAAAGCTAACCACCAATTCCACTTAAATCTGTATAGCATGGGAAATTGAGTAATTATTTAGCCAAGAAAAATAGTGCCTTAACTTCCCAAATTCCCGCCCGGCAATTTCACCCATGCTCTCCTAGCATCATTTCAAACATTACTAGATTTATACATCTTTACTAATGAACTTTTTTTGATATAAACATTTTATCATGGCTATTAAAATAGCTATATTTATTCAAACACGCACCATTTAGGATTTGAAGTTTCGCATATATATATAGTATGTGTATCATCGTTATAGGATAAGCTCCACATAGCAAATTTGTCAGATCTCTTCAATCCTTCAGGAACATTATAATATAATCTCCCTGCATAGTGACATTCACCATATTTTTTTCTTGGTTCATTCGTTTTATCTATGTGCCATTTCGCATGTTTAAAAGATTGCCCACCATAGGTACTATCACAGATATAACCACCAGCTATACTGCTAATTTCATTATTATTTAATAAATTAATCATAGTTACCCCCTTTGCATTATTTTCAATATTAAAACTTATATAACTATACTTAGTTCATCATACTTCATATTTATTAATATGGGAACTATTTGATAAAAAACAAGATTTCTCATTTCATTTAAATCTATCGTAAATAGATAGATAATCTTCAGTAATAGTTCTAGGATTACTCAGCACTTTTCTTAGCTCACTAAATCTATCTGACGCTATATTAAATCCAGCAAATTCTATGGCAGCATCGATTGTCGGTTCACTACCTAAAAACTTGACTTTGTAACTCTCTCTATCCAATTTTTCCGACTTCAAATTAGTTTTAATATGAGCCAATAACAAACAAGCATTAAGAGTTCTTGAGTCTCCTCGGCCCAGCTGTCGCTCGAATGTACTATAAACAGCCTCAGCGTATCTTCCCATGGCACCTAGGTCCATGCTATTGTTCTGGCCTTCTCGATATAATTTTTGGCAATAGGCAACCACTAAATTTTGCATAACGCTAGCATGATTAATAGAATTAAGAACATAGCTAGACTCCTTCGCAGCTGTTTCCTTAGCAACGATTATACGATCTAGCTCACTAAGTAATCTAATGGCCCTCCTAGGCTCCATTTCTATATAATACTTAGCCAATCTATGCACCAACTCCAACTGGTTATCACTCAGTGGTCTAATCCTACTTATTTTACCTAACATAAAATTGTCTACCACCCTATCTATATAGAGTAACAAAATATCCTCTTTATTGTCAGACCATATTACCTCATTCCAAAAACACCCACTAAAGTTAGCGTGGAAAAAATCTGTAATATTATCGAATAGCCTCCGATAGCTTCCAGGATCTCCCCTATCTTTATCTAGCAAAAATAACCGTGTCTGCTCATCAAATAGCTCATGGGGAAAACTTAGTTTATTATCTTCGGCCTTTACCAACTCAAAATTGGATATGGCTCTATTTATCAGAACATTATCGATAATACCAATGGAACTTTTTACTCTGGGATCAAAAGAAATAAGAGGTAAAATATCTTTGTACTTATCCCCATTAGCATAAATAAAATTTCTAATTATCTCTTGGGATACTGGCATATTTACGAAACTAAGTAATCCCAAAACATCTAAATTAAGTCTGTTGGCTTTTGCTATCTCGTTCCTAATCTCTAGCTCCTGTTCTTGCACTTTATCAATATTTTTTAACCTATTAGATTCATTTTCATAGGCTTCAATATATTGATCACAACTTCCCACTAACGCAATGGTATCAGCAACACAGACTATAAGCAGAGGCAGTTTACCTTTGATTACAATAGCTATCTTTTCAATCTCATCTCTTTGGCAAATAGTATCCACAGCGGTAACTTTGGTTTTCTGTAAAATAGTTTCTGCCAACAGGGCACAGGCCTCCCCTGGAGTCATAACATTATTGAATTCAATGATGTTATCAACTGTATAATCAAAATCTCTCTTGTCTCTCGCTGTAATCAAAATTATTCCTCTTATTCCACTTTCTTGGGGAATGTATTTTTTTATTTTTCCATAATTTTTAACATTATCAAACAACCATAGAAATGAATCAGTCTTTTTTAGCTCCCTAAGACAACGATTTACAATCTCAATAATGCATGACTCCACATCAGAATTACCTTCATACGAATAGCAAATATTAATATCCTGATTACACAGATTCATAGCTAATTTTTTGTAATTGGTAAATAGAGTCTCCTCGCTACTGGCATCAAAAAATCTAGTATGATGGTATCTATCTCTATGGGTAAGAGCATATCTCTTAGCAAGCTCAGTCTTGCCAAATCCAGGAAAACCCGTTACGCACACTATTACTACTCCACTTTTCTTCCCAGCGGCATTAGCTATGGCTTGGACTATAGTCTGAGACTCTTTTACTCTTTCCTGATAGTAACTAACCGTTGCGGGAACATTGTTTAACTGCCCTAGATCACATCTACTATGCACTGTAGTAGTATAATAATTATTATGCGTATTAATACTAGCATCGTAGCCAGTTACTTTGACATCCCTAATACTTCCAACCTGGGCATCATCATTAATTAGAGCAATATTGATATTCACGCCGCGGACAGTGTCATCAACCATAGGAGGAACAATATTAGTTACACAAGTATTTCCACTGCATGTTCTTCGTTGATACTCAGCGGCTATAGTTAGTGCAGGAGATAGAACAAAGATCAAAAATAAAACTTGTAATATATATTTCATTCTTATCTAATGCTCCCATTTTTATTTTCCATTGTCTCACTAGGATATTTTTTTACTTGCACCTTTCCGAAGATTAGATGCATAGCTTTTCCTCCATTTATCAACTCCATACCCATTAATTTAACATTCTCAATTTTGCTTGTCTATTACCAAAAAATGATATTCTTTGATCAATTTTGTTACTTTTCTCACTTCATCTGATCGATTAAAAAAATAATAATAAAATCTTACTGCAATCTCAGTAACTAGCACATATAATTCATGTACTTCAATGCTTGCATCAATACCAGGGATCGCGTAATTTGTTAAAGCATTGGTGATTTGGGACAAAATATGCACGGCACAAGATTAACACCGATATAAAAAATATCGATGTAAGTTTCTATGCCGTCAAAATCAACACGGGATTTTATTGGAGCTGACGATGGGATTCGAATCCGTAACCTATTGATTACAAATCACGTACTATACCAGTTTTCGCCGATTGACAATTCTTAACAAATCTTTATATTTCATTATAAGTAGTCCATTACAAGCTTTACAAAGCCGTCTTAAAATTTATCAAAATTAATACCAAGGTAGCATATAGGTAGCTTTGCGGTAGCTCTGAAATAAAAGCTGTTTTTTACGGTATGGTAAAACATAGCTGGCATTACCATGATCTTATCGTTTTAAATTTATTTTTTAGTGAGGCTATATGAACGAAAAAACACAAAATAATAAAAATCAGATATTAATTTATAAAACAGAAACTGGGCAGTACTCCGTCGAGGTATTATTGGACGGTGATACTGTGTGGCTTACGCAAAAACAAATGGCAGATTTATTCGATAAGGGAAGAACCACCATAACCGAACATATACAAAATATCTTTAAAGAAAAAGAACTGGAAGAAAGCTCAGTATGTCGGAATTTCCGGCATACTGGCGCGGACGGTAAAGAATATAGAACAAAATACTACAACCTTGATGTAATTATTTCCGTGGGTTACAGGGTTAAATCATTACGCGGCACCCAATTCCGTATCTGGGCAACTCGCACTCTTAAAGATCATTTACTCAAAGGCTATACCATTAACCAACAGCGCCTCGCTGAAACTGGCATAAAAGAACTAGAAGATGCTCTGCAATTTATCAAACAAGCAAGCGGTCGCCACCAGCTTACCAATGAAGAAGCACAAGGATTACTGGATATTATTACAAAATATACCAAATCATGGTTATTGCTAAAGAGTTATGACGAAGATAATTTACCTGCCACTAAAGGACAATTACCAAGATTTACCCTTACTTATAAACATGCCACAATTTCTATAAATGAACTTAAAAAGCTCTTATGACCAAAGTGGAAGCGAGTGATTTGTTTGGTAACGAGCGGGAGCATGGTTTAGAAGCTATTTTAGGTAATATAGAACAGAGTTTTGGTGGCCAAGAACTATATTCAACCTTAGAAGAAAAAGCAGCTCATCTACTTTACTTTATTATTAAAGATCACCCTTTTTCAGACGGCAATAAACGCATCGCCTCATTCCTATTTATCCATTATTTAGATAAAAACCGTCATCTTTATAAGACAAATAATGAGATGATAATTAACGATAATGCACTGGTAGCATTGGCGCTCTTAATCGCAGAAAGTGAACCAAAAAGCAAAGAATTGATGATTGATCTTACCCTATTTTACCGGACACTAAATTGTTAGAATTTGTGAACTACCAAAGAGGTGTCAAATATGTTAAAAAAAACACAGAGAAGTTATCCAAAAGAGTTTAAACAAGAAGCAGTCAGTTTAGCGTTAAACTCTCC
>JAVBML010000029.1:0-8217 GCA_031552655.1 Gammaproteobacteria bacterium | reverse complement strand
CGGCCGTCCCGCAGCTGGAATACGCTACTATGACTTAACGCTTAGTATAGATTTTTAGCACTCGCTTTGCTCTACTAAAAACCCTCACCTACCTCGGACTTCTAGCCTACACTTCGTTCTCCTTGGCTAGCAGCGATTGTTAATACCAGGATAGTAAATATACTTGATATTTGTTTTTTTTGTTAATTAATGGCAGTTTAATTAACTTTCGAGGCAATAAAGATAATTTAAACTATGAGATCAAATAATATTTGAATTAGCTACAAAATGCTTACGACATTATTTCGGGTAACATTTTAAGCAATAATCTACTAGGTAACCCAATGATACTATCTTCATCTCCATTAATTTTTTTGATATATTTTCTATACATTGGATCATCAATGGTAAAACCACCAGCATAGTGTAAATTACTTCGCCGGTTAGCAATTTTTTCCATGGTCTTTTCTTCCATCGGCTTAAACCAAATGGTAGCCAAATTAACGTCGATCTTTTGTTTGTTCGTGGCTGTATTAGTTACCGCAATTGCAGTAACGGTGGTCGCTGGAAATTTGCTATACAATTTTAGAAATTTTTTTATCTCATTTTGATTCTTGGGTTTTTCTAAAATCTTACTGTGACATAGCACCACTTGATCAGCGGTAATTAATATTGCCTCTTGCTTAATGCGAGTTAATAGCTTGGTTGCCTTAGCTTGGGCTAGTATTTTTACTAGTTTTTTAGGATTCTTCAGGCGAATTGATTTTTCATCAAAATTAGCATGCATGACCCTAAAATTATAGCCCAGGGACTGCAGAATTTTTTTTCTGCCTGGAGATTGGGAACCAAGAATTATTTTCATAGCATAAAACCATGGAGCCGAGGAGGATCGAACTCCCGACCTCCGCATTGCGAACGCGGCGCTCTACCAACTGAGCTACAGCCCCGAAATCTATTAGTTATTTTTAATTTTATCAATTAAATCCTGAGCCTCATTGCGTTCATCATCATTCCCCTGGGATAGCACTTCCCGTAAAATACTCAGTGCTTTCTCATAATCTTCCATATCCATGTAAGCTCGAGCAAGGTTTAATTTCGACCCATTGTCCATGTCTTCATCGGTGGAGTTTTCATTATCCTCAAATTCGCGATTTCCCAAGGAAACCTCGGGATAATTCGCTATGGCAAAAACATTGGCTCTATTGTAGCCTACGATGAGATAGATAAGCATTATTAAAAACAATACAATAATAGCTGCAACAATGGCTATAAAAAGCTGCGTACCTAAATAGATTCGAACATGGTCCGCATATTTTTGTACTTTGCCATAAAATCCATCATTATATTTTTGTTCCATTTTCATTGCATTCAATTGCTCTAATTGGGAAATTTTCTCTTCCAACTGACTAATTTTGCCTTGTGCCGCAATTTGATTAGCATCAATTGCTCCTAGGCGCTTTTCCATGCGCTCCTCTAAATCTACGCCACGTGGATTTAAACTCTCCGTTGCCGCTTCATCCTTCGCAACTTTAGGGGTATTTTCTGCAAAATCAGTGGTTTGCTTCGCAGAATCTATAAATGCCGGTAAGGTCTCCATGGTAATGGTTTGCTGATCCGCCACTGCTAACCCTTCATTTACAGTATCTGTCTTAGCTAATTCATCACCGTGGACAAGGCCACAGCTAAGAAATATGCTACATAACAAGCAGTGTAAAACAGTTTTCATAGTAATCTCCTAAAATTTAATTTATCTTAGCATAGGAAGCTATCATTTTATAGTCCATACTAAGCAAAAAATTCTACCAACTGCTCCCGAGTAACCAGGATAACCTCACTATCACCATTTTCAAACTCTAACCATAACAGAGGCAGTTTCCTATATTTTTTGGCAACTAGGGAAGCACTATTGCCCACTTCAATTACGAGTATTCCCCGAGGTTTCAAATAGTTCACCGCTTGCTCTAATATCGCCACGGCAAATTCATCCCCCCTTTTTCCCGCTAAAAGAGCTTGCTTTGGCTCATAGTAATATTCTCGAGGTAGTGAATTAAATTCTTCCTCTCCCACATAGGGGGGATTACTAATAATAATATCATAGTGCTGACCGGCAGGAATCTTAGAAAACAGATCCCCTTGCAGTAGGCGAATTCGGCTTTTAACCCGGTGCCGTAGGCAATTTATGTGAGCTACCTGGAGAGCACTTTCATCAATATCTACAGCATCAACCCTAGCCTCTTTAAACACCTTGGCACAACCGATGGCAATGCACCCACTGCCGGTACCAATTTCCAAAATATTGGTAACCTTTTCTGTCAATAGCCAGGGATGAAATTTATTACCAATCAACTCCCCCAGGGGTGAACGGGGAATTAGGACTCTGCTATCCACATAGAACTTTAATCCAGCAAAATAGGCTTCCCCAGTTAAATAGGCCAGAGGTATTTTTTCTTCGACCCTCTTTTTCAACATCTGTAAAATGGATTGCCGCTCTTTAGATGCTAAATTTCTCTGTAGAATCTTTTCTGTAAGCGTTTGCTCTATATCTAAATTAAACAGCACTAGATAGACTGCCTCATCCCAACTATTATCCGTGCCATGACCAAAGAATACTTTTCTACGCCCGAGAAGATCCTGGGCAAATTTAATGGCATCACCAACGGTCCGCAATTTTTTATCACCCATAGTTAACTCATAATTTTTCGATTTCTAGATATTTCGGAATTATCACTTCGTAGTCAAAGGCTTGCTGAATTTTCTCCTGGAGAGATAGCGCTGCTTGAGTTTCACCATGGGTAACAAATATCTTTTGCGGAGGAGCTGCTGTGTTTAACCAGGTTAGCATTTCCGCATAGTCAACATGGGCTGACATATTTGTAATGGTAGCAACTTCTGCCTCCACCTGTACAATTTCGCCGAAAATCTTAACCTCTCTCTGGCCACTTAGTAATTTCTCTCCTCGGGTACCCGTAACTTGGTGTCCAACAAAAAGTATCAGATTTTTACTATCTCTACCAAGGGAATGAATGTGATGTAAAACCCTTCCCCCCGTAGCCATGCCACTCGCAGATATAATAACTCTCGGTGCATTATATTCATCCAATGCTTTGGATTGACTCAATTTGCTAATGTAGGAAATTTCCCCAAGAATTTCCGTATAAATCTTTCTCGCACCGCTATCTTCGAAGGTATCTAAAACCAAATTAGTGACCTGCTGTGCCATGGGACTATCGAGAAAAACTGGAATATCCGGTATTTTTTTGTGCCGCTTCAATTGGTGAATATAGTAAATAAGCGTCTGCGCTCTACCCACCGCAAAAGCTGGAATAATAACAGATCCACCTCGGGCAGCAACCCTATTTATAATTTTTCCCAATTCATCTTCCGGATCAGATTGCTCATGGAGTCGATCACCGTAGGTGGATTCTATAACCATATAGTCCGCCACTACGCTATCTTCCGGTGGCAGTAAAAATGGAGCCTCGGGACGTCCAAGATCACCGCTAAAAAATAGAGTTTTACCTTCATTTTCGATTAGCAACATTGCGGCACCAAATATATGTCCTGCTCGCTTAAAATATAATCTACTCTTACCAATGTTAAAATGGCGATAAAAATCCACGATGCAGAATTTTTTAAAAACCAATTCCACATCATCTCGGGTATAAAGTGGCTTTGCGGGTTGATGTTTAGAATAACCCAATCTATTGGCTCTACTTGCCTCCTCTTCCTGGAGACGCCCGCTGTCCAATAGTAAAATCTTCGCTATGGCTACGGTGTGCTTTGTGGCATAGATTTTCCCCCTAAAACCATTTTTTACTAATAGAGGAAGATAACCCGTGTGATCCAAATGCGCATGGGTTAGTACCACAGCATCAATGGCTGCTGGAGCCGCGGGAAATTTTTCCCAATTGCGTAAACGCCACTCCTTTGCTCCCTGAAATAGTCCGCAATCAATGAGAATTTGTCTATCGGCCTTTAGTAAGTATTTAGACCCAGTTACCGTTTGGGTAGCCCCCAAAAATTGAATTTCCATTTAATCCTCCTTTAGAATTCCTAAAAATTCCTCTTCATTTAACACTTTAATTTCCAGATTTCTAGCTTTTGCTAACTTACTACCGGGGTTGACTCCTGCAATCAACAAATCCGTACTTCTGGAAACATTTTCACTTACCTTAGCGCCAAGATAAATTAGTTTTTCCTTAGCTACTTCTCGTGCCATGGTTTCAAGAGTTCCCGTAATTACCACGCTCTTTCCCCATAGTTTTTTTTCGGAAAAATCCTCTAATTTTGGCCAATTGATACCAATTTCCATTAACTTACCTATTAATTCACAGTTGCCGCTCTTTTTTAAAAAATCTTCTATCTTGGTTGCAATTTTTACGCCAACGTTAGCAACTTTCTCCAAATCTTCCCTCGAAGCAACCATGAAAGCATCCAAAGTCCGAAAATGATTAGCCAAATTTTGAGCCGTTATTTCACCAACTTCATGAATGCCTAGGGCATAGATAAATCTAGGAAAAGTAGTATGTTTACTCCTGGCAATGGAAGCCATAATATTGCCAGCAGATTTCTCGCCGTAACCCTCAAGAACGAGAAGATCTTCGGGCACTAGTTGGTAAATATCATAAAAATTTTTTACCCGATCAAGGTCCACTAATTTATCTATGAGTTCATCACCCAACCCTTTAATGTTCATAGCTGACCTCGAAGCAAAATGTCTCAGTGATTCCTTTAGCTGCGCTTTACAAAATAGAACATTGGTACAACGAATGGCAACTTCATCAGCATTCTTAGTAATCTTCGATCCACAAATAGGACAGCAGGAGGGCATGGCCAAAGCACTACTATTTTCAAGCCTACGATCTTTAATCGGAGCTACCACCTCGGGAATAACATCACCGGCTCGACGTACTATTACCGTATCACCTACACGTAAGTCTTTGCGCCAAACTTCATCCATATTGTGCAGCGAAGCATTACTTACGGTTACTCCACCTACAAATACCGGATTAAGCCTAGCCACGGGAGTTAAAATACCGGTGCGACCTACCTGAAAATCAATGGCAGCTATTTGGGTAATCTCCTCCCGCGCTTGAAATTTATGAGCAATGGACCACCGCGGAGCATGAGATGAAGAACTTAACTTAGTTTGCTGTTCTAAACTATTTACCTTATAAACTATGCCATCTAGCTCGTAGGATAGAAAATCCCTTTTGGTTGCCATAAAATTATAGTAAGCGATGCAATTTTCTATGCCAAATATTACTTCCACATCACCATTAACTCTGAATCCCCAGGTAGTTAATTTATGAAGCACATCACTTTGGGTCTTAGGTAACGCTCGATGACCACGGATTTCACCAATGGCATAGCAAAACATATCCAGGGGACGACTGGCAGTGATTCTGGAATCTAATTGTCTGATGGTACCCGCAGCGGCATTGCGAGGATTGGCAAATAATTTTTTCCCCCGGCGCTGGGATTCGAAATTCAAGCGATGAAAACTCTCGAGGGGAAAATAAACTTCTCCTCTTACTTCCAAAAAAGTGGGCACGCTATTGCTCCGTAAAACCAATGGAACACTGGGAATCGTCTTTATATTTTGTGTAATATCTTCTCCCACAATGCCATCTCCCCGAGTAGCAGCTCTTGTTAAAACACCATCCTCATAGATTAAACTCACGGCTACTCCATCTATTTTAGGTTCACACAGATAGACGATTTTAGTAGTCTGCTCCAGAGATAAGCGTTCCTTGATACGACTATCAAAGGCTAAAACATCCGTAACACTAAAAGCATTATCCAGAGAAAGCATTGCCACTGCATGGTGCCACTGCCTAAATGATACCGATGGTTTACTGCCAACTCTCTGGGTAGGAGAATCAATGGTAATCAGTTCGGGATACTTCGCTTCCAGTTCTTCTAGCTCACTAAATAATCTATCATATTCCGCATCGGGAACCTGGGAATGATTCAGAATATAGTAGCTATGGCTATAACCATGCAATAGTTTTCGTAGTTCATTAACACGCTTGATTATTTGTATCCTATCTTCCATTATTACTAATCTAGATTATCTAAAAAATCCATCGCATAGTGATTGCTAGTATCTATATCGCAAATTCTTTCTCGTATTTTTTTAATAACACCGGCATTAATTGGCCGCAAAAGATCATCAACAATATCTCCTCCTAGCTCTTCCGCTAGCTGCCTAGCGGTATCCAACATAAGATCAAATCTATCCATTAGCTTTGATTTTGTATCTAAGCACATAAATAAAAACAATGCGTTGCACTTAAATGATCCCATATTTTCCAATGAAAATTGACCCGTGGGTGTTGCCGCTGCAATGCTAAAAAGAATTTTACCACGATCCTGGGTCGCATAGCGATGGAAAAGATCCATTTCACCAAAACGCATCTCCGCATCGAGAAGTGCTTGATGTAACTCATAGCCCATATAGGGCTTACCTAAAAAAGAATTAATTCTGAGTACTACTAAATTGGAATCAAAGGGAGAACTACTTTCTTCGGCGCTAGATTCCTCTTCATTTGTATCTAGCCGCCACATCTCCGGGGAAATATTTTCTTTCTGATTTCCAAGAATTTTACTACCTTGCTTTTTACCACGAATCAATAGAAAAGCTGTGGCTAAAATAATTACTCCGATTATTAAATAAAAAACTAGGGATAACATGCTTTCTCCATCAAATCTATTTTATATTTAGGTACCGGTTTTTTTACCATCAGCTAGGGAGATTGCTGCATTAATATCCACGGCAACCGTACGTGATACACCTGGTTCCTGCATCGTAACTCCAATGAGTTGATTCGCAATTTCCATGGTCAATTTGTTATGGGTAATAAAAATAAATTGAATACTCTTTGCCATTTCCTTTACTAAATTGCGAAATCTAACCACATTGAGATCGTCTAGAGGTGCATCCACTTCATCCAATATGCAAAATGGCGCCGGAGTTAAATGGAAAATAGCAAAAATCAATGAAATGGCTGTCAAAGCCTTCTCTCCTCCTGAAAGTAAATGAATGCTAGCATTGCGTTTTCCCGGTGGCTCAGCCATTATCATAATACCCGTTTCCAACAAATTATCTGCAGTTTTCTCCAAATAGGCTCTACCCCCATTAAATATTCGAGGAAATATCTCCTGAAACTTTTCATTGATGGCATCGTAGGCATTCTTGAATTTTTCCTTGGTATCAGAATCAATTTTTCTAATGGCATCTTCTAGGTTACCTAAAGCATCAAGTAGATCTTGATTCTGACCATCTAAGTACTTTTTTCGTTCCTCTAGTTTTTCTAATTCATCAATGGCAGCAAGATTGATGGGCCCAAGTTTTGCTATTTTTGTTGTTACCTTAGATAATTGCTGTTCCTTCTCCTCGCAGGAGATCATTTCATCGAGGCTTTCACTAACTGCAGTAAATTCAAAATTTAGCTCCCTAAGTTGCTCTCCATGAACCGTGTAGCGTACTTCCACTACTTGATGTTCCGTTCGCACTTTTTCCAACCCTTCCCTAATGGTAGCGTTAGTCTCTCGCTGCACCATTTGTCTGCGGTTTAGTTCTCCCTGTTCCTGCTCTAACTGTGAAAGTTTTTGTTTCATAGCTGTCAAATTCGATTCCACATCTACGCGCCTAGCTAACTTCTCACCTAGACCAGTTTCTAATTGCTCCAAGGGTTCTACATTGGTAATAATTAACCCCCTAAGTTTCTCCTCCCGTTCCTTTAGAGCAACTAAATTTTGTGTGAAACGATCAAGATTTCGAGTTAAATATTCAACCTGGGTCTCAATTAGCTTAGTCTGCGCTATCAGTGTTGCCAGGGCCTCGCTATTCTCCTTCATTGCTCGCTGCTTTGCCCTAAGTTTCCCTTGAATTTCATCGCGGTGATATAGTAAATCTTCCTTGCTCGCATTGCTATTTTGCCGCGCTATTCTTGCCAGATCACATTTTTCTAATATCTCTTTTCTCTGAATCTGCAACTTTTCTAGATTGTCTTTTCGGCGTTCTCGATCATCCGTAGCCAAGGTGATGCGTGTTCCAAGATGCTCTAAATAGACTTTCTGTGCAGCTATCCTATTTTGTAATCCACCATAGGAAACATCGGCATCATTTAATTCATTTTGTAGGCTGCGATGCTCCTCTTCTAAAACAGTAAGTACATGGCGGTGGCCATTGATATTTTGCTCCCCAGCAATGCAGCTATCTTGCTCCCGAGC
>JAVBML010000031.1:0-6400 GCA_031552655.1 Gammaproteobacteria bacterium | reverse complement strand
CTCGGCCGTCCCGCAGCTGGAATACGCTACTATGACTTAACGCTTAGTATAGATTTTTAGCACTCGCTTTGCTCTACTAAAAACCCTCACCTACCTCGGACTTCTAGCCTACACTTCGTTCTCCTTGGCTAGCAGCGAATGCCATTCACTCCCAATTTCCCAACCGCGAAGTAACCGTACACAGCCATGCCGGTGGAGGATCCGTAGGTCCCGTGGATAAAAATCCCGTAATGCCCGGAGATCGCTGCCAAATTACTAGCTCCCTCTATTCCCGAACTGTTTACACCGAAGATCTTTGGCAAACGGAGCAAAGGCAATTCATCGAACAGCAAAGGCAGCTAATTGGTAAACAAAAATATCTCCTTAAGTCCCTCATAAATAATAGTAAGAAGGAAGATGAAAAAAATCTTCAACTAGAAAGCACGTTTAGTAAAGGATTAAAAAAAGTCTGCCTAGAACAACAAGCGCTTTTAGATAAACAAAAAGATTTAAATGACCAAAACCAAAAAAATGAATTTTATAGCCAATTTAAACAATCATTTGATAAACAAACAGATATTTTTACAAAGCAATTAGAAAATTTTAATAACATAATTAATTCTACCGACAATCAAACCAATGCCCTTGCTTCATTAAAAGAACAGGAAAAAATTCTTGGGGAACAGGAAGCGCTCCTGAATAGCATGGGAAAATTCCATGGCCAAGTGGGCATCGTAACCTACAATCCCACAACCAAGACGATAGAAGAACAGATCCTCTTCACCGGCGAACCCAGCGATGATTTCCTAGAAGCCCGAGAGATGGCACGCTATGCCTACCTAACCATGGCGAGCAAGGAAATAGCAAATGAAGCCCGTCCCACGGCCGACTACATGGCTGGGGATGATCAATGGTTAGAGGCCAATAAAAAATTGAAAGCTGCTTCTGCGGAATTGCGGCAATTAAACCCCCAGGAGGATAATACGCAGATTCTGCAAAAAATTGAAAAAAACAAAACCACAATGGAACAACGAGAAAAAGTATTTAGAGATAAAATTATTAAAAAATTAGCACCTAAAAAAACAGGGCTTCTGTCAGCAGGAGAGAATTTAAAAAGTAATCCTATCCAACCACCCTCTATGCTCAGCGTTGCCATGGATATATTCCTCGGGGAAGATGAAAAAAAAGCCGCCGCTACCTTGGGCGCCCGCATTTGTGACATGGAGGATGATATTATTCTCAGGGCACTGATGACATCAGATTACTACAAAAACAAGCACATCACCTCTCTGGATGTAACCCGCATCGCCTGTGATCCCTGCCACCTATCGGAAAAATTCAAAGAGACACTTGGAACGTGGGCCCAAAAGACTAGATACACTAAGGAAACCTACATCGCAGCAATCATGTGGGGGCTCGATGGCAAAAATATGACCACGTGGCCAAAGGAATCCCACTGGGGTTTCTATGACGAACTTAAATCCGATGAAGATGAAAAAGAAGAAAAATGTTTCTATAAAACTACAGACCACGATCAAGGAGAGATCGTAATAGACCCCTTCTGGCGTGAAATTGGTACGGACTTCGTTCAAGAAACCCAGGATATGTTAAAAAGTAAAGGGAATCAGATAGACTACAAAAAAATTGAAGATATAAAAATCAAATTCGCCAAAGGTGAAGGCACAAAAGAGCTAGCCGAAGATTTATTTAACTTGTGCACTAAAGTCTGGGAAGGACAAGGTGTAAAACTTAAGGAATCTAATTCCGACAAATATAAAATCTGGGTACGAGAATCCTCCTGGGGAAGGGCCCAAACCCTAGACCTTACCTCCAATGATATTAAAAATGGCGGCTATCCCAATCGTACCCTCTACGTAAGCTCCAACATGGCAGCCCTTGCCAAGGAAGCTCAGGCACTCTATGAACCCCTCTATAAGCTTATGAAAATCCTGGAAAGTATGGAGAGACGACAAAAAGAAGAAGGGCTCACTGTTGAGCCAAATAAAATCATGGAGCTCTACAAAACAGAAATAGAAAAGGTCGTTGGTCTTAAAGATAAGATAGCTAACAAATCTTTGAAAGAAATTAAAGATATTCTAATGGAGCACCTAAAACCAACTAATGACAATATACTAGAAAACTCACTGGTAAATTAAATTTTTCTTGAAAATAAAAGACCCAGCGCAGTGGTCAACGCTTTTAAAATTGGATACCTAAAAGATAGCTTCGAGATATTTGCCGAAGAATAGTATGTGCTGTATAATTAGTTATAAAGATAAATTGATGTATAGATTTTTCACTGACCATTTAGGAGTATTTTCCATGCAAAACAAAAAAATCTTATTCCACTGGAAATAATCGAATTATCCCAGGTACAGGGTGGTAATTTAATCAACAAAGTAGGGGCAACCGTTAAAAAAGGGATAGAAAATACGAGAGCAATAGCTAAACGGGTAAAAAAATCCATGGTAAAAACGGGAAATGACTTTATGGATGGCTATAGAGGGGGCATGGAAAAAACAGAAAAAAAAGAATTGGAATTATAAATAGCAGCGATAATCTGCAGCGACATGAGTGAAATTATATTAGTTAATTGATCTACGCAGAAAACTTCCTTGCGATTGATTTTTCACTAGGGGGAAAAAGAGAAAATGTAATTTTTGTCCCCTGACAATTTTTCTGCACGAATCATTAACTATCTAAAGGTATTGCATTTCGTTCACTGGACTATTTAATCAACTTCCTATTTTTCTCCGTGTAATTTACCCATGGCACCTTGGAAATCACCGATTAGCAATTGAGGTATTACAGCCATTGCTGCCACGTTGGCATGATGAATTTGCTCCCCATCGCCGGCACTAGGATTACCTAAAACATAGCTGGAAACTTCAGTGCCGTGGCCTGGACGACCAATGCCCATGCGCATTCTCCAGAAATTTTCTCCTCCCAGAGCATCAATAATACTCTCTATTCCATGGTGACCATTGGCACCGCCTCCAAATTTTAGCCTCACAACTCCGGGAGCAAAATCCAGTTCATCGTGAACCACTAGAATATTCTCGGCAAGCAAGCGATGATATTGCATAACCTTTGCAACGGCAATGCCACTGAGATTCATGAAAGTTTGAGGTAAAATAAGATAGCATTTTTTTCCATCTAAAATAAAACTTCCCATCAAAGATTGAAATTTTATCTCCCTAGAAAAATTTATTTGGTATTCCCGAGCAACAAACGCAGCAAAGGAAAAACCGGCATTATGCCGTGTATTTAAATAGCGTTGGCCTGGATTACCCAGGCCAACAATTAACCTAATGCCATGACTATGCAACTCTAGTACTCAAAACTACTTACTCTTTTTTTCCGTCGATGACTTAGATTTAGCTCCTTCATCACCCTCATCATCCTTTGCTCCCTTGCCAATTACGGGAACCTCAGCGGAGAGTGGAGTCGAACTCTCTTCCGCAGCAGCTCGAGGTACATAGGCAGTGGCTACGGGCTTATCCTCACCATGCTGTAGAGCAACAATTTCAATGCCTCCGGGCAATGCCAAATCGGAAAGATGAATGGTTTGATTTAGCTCCAATTGAGACAAATCAACTTCAATGTACTCCGGAAGATCCTTGGGCAAACAGTGTACCTCCACATCCGACATCAATCGTGAAATTAAACCACCGGAAATCTTTACTCCCGGCGCTACATCTGCACCACTAAAATGTAGAGGAATGCGCATGGCGAGCTTTTCCGTTTCACTGATGCGCTGTAAATCCAAATGTAAAATAGCGGCCTTAAAGGGGTGACGTTGAAGATCTCTTAGAACCACTCTTTCCTCTCTACCCGCAACATTTAGCACAATAATATTCGTATAGAAAGACTCATTGATAATTAGTTTCTGCAATGCATTATGATCCACAGAAATACTCTCCGGATTTTTACCGGCACCATATACAATGCCGGGAACAAAATTAGTGCGACGTAGGCGGCGGCTCGCACCTTTTCCCAAATCACTACGTAGCGTAGCGTTAATTGTAAACATTTTACTCATGGTAATATCTCCAAAATTAGTTTATATCCTATCCAGCAATACCCGCGACCAGGAATCACCGCAATGGGAATTGAATTCTACACAGCTTTTTCGCAAAAATCGAGTGCTAAACATTCCTTCTATAGGTAGCAGCTTCGCGCAGATGGTGATTTTGTATAAATTCCTCTTCATCTAAATCAGCAATGGTACGTGCTATCCTTAAAATTTTATGTTGGGAACGAGCCGAAAGCTTTAATTTATCTTCCACTTCCATTAAAAACTGCTGATCCTTGGCAGATAGTTTACAAAATCTAGCAACTTCTCCCGGGGATAGATCAAAGTTTACTTTCCCTCGATGGCACATGGCATATCCCCTTGCCTTGGTAACTCGAGCCCTAACGATGGCACTGCACTCTCCCTGAACTTTAGGAGAAAATAACAGACCCCGGGATAATGAAGCAAGGGCAATCCAAATATCAATGCGGTCCAACAGAGGACCCGAAAGCCTAGATCTATAACGCCGCACCTGTTCCAGGGAACAATTACAGCGGCCATCTCTATCGCCAAAATAACCACAGGGACAAGGGTTCATGGCGACCACCAGCTGAAATTTAGCGGGAAATTTAGCCTGGTGTGCCGCTCGGGAAATGGTAATGTATTTCGATTCCAATGGTTCCCGTAGGGAATTTAGTACCGCTGGACTAAACTCCAATAATTCATCAAGAAAGAGAATGCCATTGTGAGCCAAGGATATTTCACCGGGTCGCGGAGGACTAGAACCTCCCACCAGAGCAACGCTAGATAGAGTATGGTGTGGAGCACGAAAGGGTCTAGCATACCAATGTTCTAAAATATCCTTTCCACACACAGAGTATATGGCAGCACTCTCCAAAGCCTCCTCATCGCTCATGGCTGGCAAAATTGTATTTAAACGATTGGCAATCATCGTCTTACCCACGCCCGGCGGACCCAGCATAAATAAGCTATGGCCACCGGCCGCCGCTATTTCCAGAGCACGTTTCGCATGCCCCTGTCCCTGCACATCCCTGAGGTCTAAATTTTCCACCCGTTTATTCACTGTATTGCTTACAAAGGGAAAAAGTTCTTTTCTACGCATCAAATGTGCCGCTATTTCCAGCAAATGCTCCGGAGCAAAAATTTTTAACCCCCTCACCAAAGCTGCCTCCGAGGCACTGTCTCTCGAAACCACTAAGCTGCGTTTAGCTTTCTTAGCCGCCAAAGCTAGGGGTAATACACCGCTAAAACCACGTAACCTGCCATCAAGGGCTAGTTCCCCAGCAAACTCATATTCTCCAATGGCAACTTCAGCTAACTGCTTCGAGGCAATTAGAATTCCGAGCGCAATGGGAAGATCAAATCTACCACCATTTTTTTTAGGTAAATCGGCAGGAGCTAGATTTATGGTAATTCTACGCGTCGGAAATTCAAATCCAGAATTAATAATGGCACTACGTACACGGTCCTTGCTCTCCTTAACCGCTGTCTCCGGTAACCCCACAATAGACAGCGACGGCATACCACAGGTAAGATGCACCTCTATGGTAACGGGAGGAGCATCAATTCCTAGACCTGCCCTACTATTAATAATAGCTAAGCTCATGGTAAAAAGCATAGTAATTTCCCACGGAAATCTCACCACAGGAATTTTTACGGTGAGAACACAGGTGTGCTTGAGACTATATATTTAATACATGGTAACCCGATGTAGCCCCTAAAAACATCCAAGGAGAGGTCCTAAATTTAAGAAAGAAGCACAAGTTGCCCCTTGTAAATTATGTGCGTTGCATAAAAGCTGATCTACTGCTAATAAAAAAATCATCTGATAAAAAATTATAGTTGTAGACATATAACTATGAATATAGAATTTATAAATACTTTCTAGATTAACAACTGCTACTTAGCAGGTGCATAGCTTAAACACCATAATCTAAGGTAGATTTTCTTCTTTATAATTTTACTACCCGTGGTATATATATTGATATAAGCCACGTAGCAGTTCATGAGCGATATCTGTAATACCATAGTAATCTAGATATCTGAAAGCAGCGAAATCAGCATCGATTATAGCAATAATGAATCTATCAATGTTATCTACCCTTAGAATAAAATTTGGTAAATATAGTTTCTGAAGCTGAGACCAGAACAGTAAGGACTCTATTAGATTAGCGATAACCATGTTACTAATCAGGTCATAACAGGAGTGCCGCTAACTCGTGAAACGTTTAGGCCATCGTGACCCCTGTTAGCACCGAAGTAAAATTGACCCATGTCACCGGTTGAAAATTGCCCCACCTTGTAATAGTGATAATCGCCTCGTAGCCAAAGAACTAAGAGGTGATATGTTAAATTATGAGGAATATATGCAAATAAAAATCTTAT
>JAVBML010000075.1:0-24149 GCA_031552655.1 Gammaproteobacteria bacterium | reverse complement strand
TGCTTCTTGTTTAAACTCTTTTGGATAACTTCTCTGTGTTTTTTTTAACATATTTGACACCTCTTTGGTAGTTCACAAATTCTAACAATTTAGTGTCCGGTAAAATAGGGTAAGATCACCGGATTGCTCCTCGGAAAAATTATTTTCCCTAGCAAAGCAACCATTGGCCGCAAAAATTAAAATTGCTAAATATAGAGGTGTTTTTTTCATATTTTTTTTATCCCTGATTATTAAAAATGACTTTTAGTACTTGTATAGGTATAGTCGATAAAAATAAGACTTGCATAGATTTCGATTTTTTTATTCAACAATAGTCACCACACTAGTTATCTAGATAGTTTAGAGTAAAAAATGTAACTCCTTTCCTGCAAGATCGTGCTATTTACCATGGGGTTTATGTGCAAAAAAATGATTCTTCAGCTACATATTCTTCCACAGCGAGAATAAATTTCTCGCTGCTGCAGCCCTAAATATACCTACTAGTACCATCTCTCATCCATTGACTGCGACCAACTCTTGTGATTCACTTTCCCCATATTCATAATTTTAATTTTAGAGATAGCTACCCATGGACAAATTAATAATTAATGGTGGCACATCCCTGGAGGGCGAAATTAAAATATCCGGGGCTAAAAATGCGGCACTACCCATTTTAATGGCCACCCTACTGCTAGATGAACCGGTTATTATTCATAACGTTCCCCATCTCCACGATGTCATCACAACATTGGAACTTCTAGGAATCCTAGGAGCGGATATTCTCATGCATGATAATTCCGCCGTGGAAATCAATCCTCGACTAATTAATAATTTCATTGCCCCCTATGAACTCGTAAAAAAAATGCGGGCTTCGGTTTTAGCATTGGGACCTCTGCTGGGAAAATATGGCAAAGCTCGAGTATCCCTCCCCGGAGGCTGTGCCATCGGAGCTAGGCCCATAGACCAGCATCTTAAAGGCATGGAGGCGCTGGGCGCCCACATCGAGATGGATAATGGCTACGTGGAAGCACACAGCGAGGGAAAACTACGCGGTGCAGAAATTGTAACTGACATGGTTACGGTAACGGGAACAGAGAATATTCTCATGGCCGCCATTCTAGCGGAGGGTCGCTCCATAATCCGCAACGCCGCCAGGGAGCCGGAAGTGTGTGATCTGGCTAATTTTCTCAACGCCATGGGAGCTCGCATAGCTGGCATAGGTACCGATACCTTGACTATAGATGGCGTTGCAAAACTTCACGGCGGCAGCTATCGAGTAATTCCTGATAGAATAGAAGCAGGAACTTATCTTGCCGCGGGAGCTCTAACGCGGGGCAAAATCAAATTAAAAAATGTGCGGCCAGATACCATGGCGGCCACATTGGAAAAACTCAGTGCTGCCGGCGCCGACATTATCCTAGGCCAAGACTGGATAGAATTAAATATGCATGGTCAGCAGCCCAAAGCTGTGGATATTTACACCTCTCCCTATCCCGGCTTTCCCACGGATATGCAGGCACAATTGCTAGCCATGAATTCCCTATCCCAGGGCACTGCCACGGTGGTGGAAAATATATTCGAAAATAGATTCATGCATATCCAGGAGTTAAATCGTCTCGGCGCTGAAATTAGCCTCCATGGTAATAGTGCCACCATCATTGGCAAATCAAAATTAATCGGCGCCCAGGTCATGGCAACGGATCTACGAGCTTCGGCAAGTTTAGTACTGGCGGGACTCATGGCCGAAGGACAAACGGTGGTGGATCGCATCTATCACATAGATCGAGGCTATGAGTGCCTCGAGGAAAAATTGTCCAAACTTGGGGCCAGTATATTTCGAGATTTTGCTAAATAGTCAATGTTAATAGCGAGCTCCCGGAATAACCTCGCCCTAAACAGCAAACGAAATGTGAAAAGATCCTACCTGGGGAAAGCGGCGAGGTCTTCATTAATATAAAGGATAATTCCCATAGATATTTTACACCAAAATATGGGCCAAATAGTAGCGCATCTCTTCGATGGAATCGTGGATATCACTGAGCGCCTGGTGCCTAGTTTTTTTATGAAATCCACGAGCTATTTCCGGATATCTACTGCGAGCAATTATCTTTAAAACACTAACATCCAAATTACGATAGTGAAAATATTTCTCCAAAGTCGGCATGTAATTATATAAAAAGCGTCGATCTTGACAAATAGTATTCCCACACATGGGGGATTTTCCTTCGGGGACATATTGGCGTAAAAATTCTAAAGTTAAGCGCTCCGCCGCGGGGGTAGAAAATTTGCTAGCTTGTACCCTGGCCGTAAGTCCCGATGATGCATGCTGCTTTGTGCACCAGGTATCCATGCCTAGCAATCTCCGCTCACTTTGGTGAATTGCCACCACGGGTCCTTCGGCGAGGATATTCAAATTCCCATCCGTCACCACGGTGGCTATCTCTAAAATACGATCTCGCCGGGGATCCAAACCGGTCATTTCCAAGTCTATCCAAATTAGATTATCTGTGTTTAATTTCATGGTAAAAAACTTGCTTCGTTACTAAATTAGCGTAAAATTATATAGATGCGTAGTTTAATGGTTTTCTATTCTAAATTACACTATTTTTTAACTAATGGAGCATAGTTATGATATCTTTAATTATCTTTACCACCATGGCCTACCTGCTTGGCTCCCTATCCAGTGCTGTCATAGTTTGTAAACTATGTGGTCTAGCGGATCCCAGAATTGAAGGCTCTAAAAATCCCGGCACTACCAATGTGCTACGTCTGGGAGGAAAGATTCCTGCCCTCATGACTCTTTTGGGAGATTTTCTTAAAGGTTTACTACCCGTATTGATGGCCCAGATGGCGGGACTCAGTGCGTTTTTTACGGGTATCGTAGCCGTCGCTGCTCTTTTGGGGCATGTGTTTCCTCTGTTCTTTGGCTTCCAAGGAGGAAAAGGTGTAGCCACTTCCATGGGAGCTTTTTTTGCTCTTTCACCCCTAGTCGGGCTATTGATTGGTGGCTGTTGGCTGGCCGTTGCCTTCGCTTCCCGCTATTCCTCACTGGCCGCATTGATATCAGCACTCTTTGCTCCGCTGGCGATGCTATTAACGGGCAATGGGGCATATTTGCTTCCCACGTTATTTATAGCTGCCGTGCTGATTTGGCGCCACACTGATAATATCAATCGTCTGCGCGCCGGCACCGAAAGTAAGATAGCGCTTTAGCTAAACTAGTTAATAATAAATTAAAAATAACTATCTATCATATTTATAGATAAAATTAATCCACTTTGGGAGGCATCATTATGTTTCTATTCCTTGTAATCATAGGCGCCAGTGTCCTCTGGCTCATCTCAATTTACAATAAACTAATTCGCATGATTGAAACCGTCAATAACAATAAAAATCAAATAGATGTACAACTGGATCGTCGCTTTAAAGTCTATGAATCCCTCATCGAAGTTGTGAAAAAATACATGGACTATGAACAAACGGCACTAAAAAGTGTGGTGGCTCTACGTACCCAAGCTAAGCAAGCTCAGACAAGCGGCCAAGAGAGTGACCGCATCAAAGCGGAAGATGCTATCTCTAAAATTGGCGCCGATATTAATTTAGTATTCGAACAATATCCCGAACTAAAAGCTGATAAAAATGCCCTTCAACTTCAGGAAGAGATTGTAAATACCGAAAATAAGCTAACCTTTTCTAAGCAGGCATATAATGACAGTGTGGAACAATATGCCGCCACCAGCAAAGCTTTACTGGAGTCACTGATGGTTAGCTGCTTTCCCCAGAAACTTCTCAAACAATTTACCTACTGGGGAGTCACCGATGATCAACGCCAAGCTCAGGAAAATTACCAAGTGAAACTATGAGCATCGCTGGCATTGCGATGGACTGGCGCAGACAACTTAAAATCAATGGTAGACGTACAAAATTTGTTATCGGCGCCTTCATCACAATCTACCTCCTGCTTGGTTTTATGGTCGACCTATATCTGGGTGAAGTTACCACTCAGTATTCCATTGAAAAAACCATGCAATTGTTGCTCTCGGGGCAAATTATACCCTACGCAACCCTGGTACTAGGTACCCTAGCAATTATTTCCATTCTTGCTACCTTTTCACTGCATGATCACATCATTCTTCTGGGATCAAATTACCATGAAGTTAAATCCCATGGTAACTCCACGGAGGAGGAGCAGCTATATAACATTGTGGCGGAACTTACCGTTGCAGCGGGTTTACGCTATGCACCAAAAATATATGTGATTGCCGCGGAACAAATGAACGCTTTCGCCAGCGGCTACAGCGAAAAATCAGCCCTAATTGCTATCACCAGCGGTCTATTGCAAAAACTAGGGCGAGGAGAATTACAAGCTGTCATTGCCCATGAACTAAGCCACATTAGGCACCAAGATATCAAATTAACGCTCATGGCCTCGGTGCTAAGTAATCTGTCCCTAATTATTCTGGACATATTATTTCGCACTATACTCTTTAGTGGACAGGAAAATAGAGAAAAACGTAGCCAGGGAAATCCATTGCTGCCAATTGTTATGTTGCTGCGTATTTTGCTTCCTTTTGCTACCATGATACTCATGCTATACCTAAGTCGTCGACGAGAATTTATGGCGGATGCCGGCGCCGTAGAATTAACGCGAGACAATATGCAGCTAGCTAATGCCCTATTAAAAATTAAGCGAGACCATGAGGAAAATCAAGAATACTACGCCGGAGTTTACCAAAACACTCCCCACGAAGAGGTGCGCATGGCGGCCTATCTTTTTGATCCACGCCAAGCGGGAATCACCATGCATCAAGCTATCACCAATGCATTTTCAACCCACCCCTCTCTGGAAGCTAGATTGCAAGCCCTAGGAGTGACAGTATCCAAGAAATCTCCGTAATTGATCTAGGACACTAAAACTAACTAACATCTCCATAATCTCCTCGGGAACCCAGCCATCGATTCATAATGGTAGTAGCGCTGGTGGAATAATGTCTTAGCAGTTCCAGGGCAATCTCTTGCACCATGGAAATTAATCCCTGATCTAAAAATAGATTGGCTATTTTCAATTCCCAGGCGCCACTCTGCTTAGTACCTAAAATTTCACCGGCGCCACGCATCTCCAAATCCTTCTGCGCTAAAATAAATCCATTACTCTGCTCCCGCATAAGTAATAGTCGCTGCTTTGCCAATGAGGACAAGGGGGATTGATACATGAGAATGCAATAACTCCGGTCATTACCTCTGCCCACTCTGCCGCGTAATTGATGCAACTGCACTAATCCAAGGCGCTCGGCGTTTTCAATGATCATCAAATTAGCATTGGCGACATCTACCCCCACCTCAATGACCGTGGTTGCCACCAATAAATCAACCTCCCCCTGCAAAAATTTTGCCATAATTAGCTCCCGCTGTTCCGCCACCAAACGCCCATGGATAAGCGCTAAATTCAACTCCGGAAGAAGCAATCGTAGTTCCCGAGCTAGCGTCTCTGCCGCCTGACACTGTAAACTTTCGGACTCCATAATCAGAGGACATACCCAGTACACTTGTTTTCCCAGGCGACAATTGCTACGCACACGTTCAATAACCTCCGAGCGCCGAGTATTCTCTATCACCAAGGTTTTTACCTCCTCTCGCCCCGGAGGCATCTCATCCACTATGGAATAATCAAGGTCAGCGTAAATGGCCATGGCCATGGTACGTGGAATGGGGGTGGCAGTCATAATTAATTGATGAGGTAAATAACCATTCTTTACTCCCTTGGCACGAAACTGCAATCTTTGATGAACCCCAAAACGCTGCTGTTCATCTATTACCACCAGGGTCAAATTTTTAAACTGTAGTTGACTTTGAAATAGAGCATGGGTGCCCACAATCACCTGGGTACTACCATCCTCCACATCGCTAAGAATGGAAGCTCGCTGGGTACCTAGAGTATTTCCAACCAATAGTGCAGTTCTAATGCCAAAGGGAGCTAGCCAATGGCTAAGATTTTTAAAATGTTGCCGTGCCAATAGCTCCGTGGGCACCATGATGGCCGCCTGGTAACCATTCAGCACCACTTGGCCAATGGCTACGGCGGCGATAATGGTTTTACCGCAACCCACATCCCCCTGCACCAATCTTAGCATGGGCTGGTTTTTTCTTAGATCCACCGCGATCTCCTGCACCACTCTGCACTGCGCCATTGTTAGAGCAAAGGGTAGGCTGGAAAATAGTTGGGCACAAAATTCATCACTCCAATGAATGCTATGAGCTTCATGATTTTTAGCTACCAAACGTAATTTTAAGATACTCATTTGCACTGCCAACAGTTCCTCAAAAATTAACCTTTGGCGCATGGGATGGCAACGATCTAAAACGGCAGCCATGCTTAATCCCGACGGGGGCTGATGGATAAAAATCAAGGCATCCACTATGTTACTGAAATTAAGCTTCGTCAGTAACGCTTCAGGTAAAACCTCTAGCATATCTCCACTGGTGGAAATTTGGACTAAAGCTTGGGCTACAAGTTTACGCAATGTACTCTGGGATAATCCAGCCGTGGTAGGATAGACAGCGGTTAGGGTATCTGCCATGGAAGGAATTTCATCGGCACCGAGAATTCTATATTCAGGATGCACCATGCCCAAGGTATTACCTAGGGAACGTACTTCACCATAGCACTGAAGACGCACACCAATGCGAAGTTTAAATTGCAAGCGAAATTTTGCAAAGTTAAAAAAACTGATTCGCAAAAATCCATGGCCATCGTGCAAAGTACAATGTAATATGGATCTTCCACGTTTAATTATCCTACTCTCCACAATGGTACCTAGCACCGCCGCATGGCAACCAATAAATAAATCTTCCAGGGGATAAATTTTAGTTCTGTCTTCATAGCGCAAAGGTAGATGAAAAAGTAAGCTGGGCAAATCTACGATGTCTAATTTACTGAGCCGCTCCAGGGTTTTCGGTCCAATACCCTGGAATTTATGCAACCCCCTAGCCACCATTTTTAGCTTTTCTCCACGTGCTTACGTACTACCCCAATCACTGCGGACACATTGCTAATATATCTTTTGACTCTCTGCAAATGGGTCCTGTTCCTAACCAACAAATTAACATTTAGCATGGAATAGTTACCATCATTGGCATCACAGTGGAGACCATCAATTTTAGCATTAGCCCGAGATATCGCCTGGGTAACGGCAGCCAAAGCTCCTATGCGATTAACCACTTCGATGTTAACCACCACGTGAAAGTCTCCCTGCACATTATCGGCCCAGTCTATTTTTAGATATCTTTCAGGATAACGTTCCAGTTTCTGCAAATGCACACAATCTCTCACATGTACATCTAATCCATAAACATTATTAAGATAGCCAACAATGGGATCCCCGGGAATGGGGTAGCAGCAATTGGCAAAGGAAATGGCCATGCCCTGGGATCCGGTAATCATCAAAGTTTTTGCTGCGGTCTTTTCGGGAGCGCTACCATCACCATTGTTATTAATTAACTGATAGGCAACTAAAATAGCCAGTTGATTACCTAGGCCAATGTTTTCATAGAGATTATCAATGTCATCCAAGTGCAATTTTTTTAGGAGCGTAGTAAAAGTTGTGCGATGAATTTTGCCAATGTCAAAATTGATCTCCGCAAATACATTATTTAATAGCTTTTTTCCCAGAGCAATCAATTTGTCCCGTTTTTTACCCCGCAAATAATTGCGTATGCAATGTCTAGCCTTAGCAGTTTTGGCAAAGGTTAACCAATTAGGGTTAGGCTCAGCTCCCTTGGCAGTGATGATAGAAACAGTTTGTCCATTGATCAAGGGAGTTGCTAAAGAAGAAAAAACCCTATTAATGCGCACCGCTACGCAACTATTGCCAATGTCCGTGTGCACAGCATAGGCAAAATCTATGGCCGTTGCTCCCCGGGGCAGTTCCATGATAGTTCCCTTGGGGGTAAAAATGAAAACCCTATCGGGATAGAGCTCCATTTTTACACTTTCAAAGAACTCTAGGGAACTTACCGAATGACGCTGCACTTCGAGAATAGTGGAAAGCCAATGCTCTGCCATGAGTTGCGCCGTATTTACAGCATCTTCGCCATTTTTATAGGACCAATGGGAGGCAATGCCACTGGTTGCCATCTGATCCATCTCCTGGGTACGAATTTGAATTTCAATGGGAGCACCGTAGGGACCAAATAGCACCGTATGTAGAGATTGGTAACCATTGAATTTAGGTGCCGCTATGTAATCCTTAAATTTTTCGTGAATGGGTTTATACATACTGTGAATTACCCCCAGAGCGCGATAGCAATCATCCACCGTTGGTAATACCACGCGAAAACCATAGATATCCATGATATTCACCAGAGATAGACTATGTTCAATCATTTTCCTGTACACACTATAGAGATGTTTTCTGCGGCCTGAAATATCGTAGTCTTTAAGGGAGTGCTTTGCTAAAGCAGAGATTAGCTCATTTTTTAATATTTTAACAATGCGCTGGTGACGCCCATAGAGTTTATCCACCGACGCTGCAAGAACTCTATGGCGCCTAGGATATAAAGTGGCAAAGGCTAAATCTTCCAGCTGTACATAGATATCATGCATACCTAAACGATGGGCAATGGGAACATAGATATCCAAAGTTTCCTTGGCAATGCGTTTCCTGCGAAAGGGGGCCAGGGAATTGATCGTTTGCATATTATGCAAACGATCAACGAGCTTAATGATAATTACCCGAATGTCCCGTGCCATGGCTAGCACCATCTTTTGAAAATTCCGCGCCTGGTGCTCTGCGATGCCACCGGAAGCTTCGATGCGCGATAATTTAGTAACACCATCCACTAACTCCGCTACTATGCTACCAAATTTCACGGTAACCTCTTCCTTGGTTACCTGGGTATCCTCAATTACATCATGGAGTAAAGCGGCAATTATGGTTTGGTGATCCAACATCATATCCGCTAGCATATGCGCCACGGCTAGCGGATGGATAATATACTTCTCACCGCTATCGCGTTTTTGGCTTGCATGAACTTCCAGAGCTAGTTGATAGGCATGGTAGATCTGTAATCTTCTATCATCACTAATATAGTCCAGCTTTTTACTTAATTTTCTGTAGGATAACACGTGGTTAATTTCCCATACTTCACTATATAGGAAATTTTAATGGGATAGGATACCAATGTAAATACCGCCGCTTCTACTTCAGTATCAACATTTAGCTATCTTCCTAGACAAAGCACCCACAGTTTCCCTCTCCGACACACGGTAAAATTACTCCGCAGAAACCTCTTCCGCTGAGTCTATATTTTCCGACACCGTGGTTTGAGTCTCCGCAATTATCTCCGAAGGAATTTCATCTAAATCATCCATGGCAATTTTCAATGAGGGGGTGTTTCCATCTAAAATCTCCTTACCGATATACTTTTCTGCTATCTCCCGCAGCGCTATAACTGTTACTTTATCGCCCTCCAGAGGAACAAATGGTGTGGCCGCTTCGCGTACCAATTGTTTAACTCTTTTAGATGCCACTAACACTAATTCAAACCTATTGCTAATATTTTGTAAACAATCTTCTACCGTAATGCGTGCCATAAGCTTAACCCCATGAAAAAATCTTTAGTTTATTCTAACAGTCTTCTATTAACTCGGCGAGTAATTTTTCATATCTATTTCTCTGACATCCAAGTTGCAATCTATTGGCTCTAACAATTGCCTCGAGATCTGCCAGCGCATGGGAAAAATTATCATTTATTATAATATAGTCAAATTCTTGATAGTGTGCTATCTCAGATCCTGCAACCCTAAGACGTTCCTCAATAACTTGGGTACTTTCTCGCTGTCTTCTTTCTAACCGCTGGCGTAGCTCTTGCTTGGAAGGAGGTAACAAAAATATGGTTTTGCAGGGCATTTTTTCCCTAATTTGTCGTGCTCCCTGCCAATCAATATCTAAAATAATATCAATGCCGCGGCACAACTGTTGCTCCACAAATTCCCTGGAAGTACCATAGTAATTGCCAAATACCCGAGCATATTCTAGAAATTTATTTGCCTGAATGAGTTGCTCAAATTCTTGTACCGTGACATAAAAATAATGCCTATTTACCTCCTCCTGGACACTTACAACTCTAGTGGTATGGGAAATGGAAATTTTCAGATCGGTGATTTTCTGCGCAAGCGCTTCGGCAAGACTAGTCTTGCCCGTACCCGATGCCGCCGCTATTATGTACAGAGTACCCTTAGCATCCATTAATAATATCCTAAAATAAACTAGGCCCATTCACCTAGAGACTTTACCATAGCAACTCCCTTTAATATTTTTCTATATAAATCATCGAATTATATGAAAAAATAAATTATTCCAATTTTCCACGCTAAAATTAATCATTGTATTTTAAGCAACAAAATGCTAAATTTCTAGCAATTATGAAAACACAAAGTTTAGTAAAATATCAAACCAAAGATCTATTAACCAATGTGCCAGCCCTAGGCAGTATAGACGCCTATGTCCACTGGGTCAATCAAATTCCCACTCTGGATGCCACGGAAGAATTACGCCTTGCCAATGAATTTCATGATCATGGTAACTTAGATGCTGCGCGTAAATTAATAATCTCTCATTTGAAATTTGTGGCACACATCGCTTCAGGTTATCTAGGCTACGGATTAGCAAAAGCGGATCTCATCCAGGAAGGCACCATTGGTCTAATGAAAGCAGTAAAAAAGTTTGACCCTAGGATGGGAGTACGTCTCGCATCATTCGCCATACACTGGATTAAAGCAGAAATTCATGAGTTTGTTTTGCGCAATTGGCGAATAGTTAAGATTGCAACCACTAAAGCCCAGAGGAAGCTATTTTTTAATCTAAGGCGGGCCACTAAAAAACTCACCTGGTTTACCAACGATGAAGTAAACCACATAGCCAGTGAATTAGCTGTTAATCCCAAGGATGTTAGAACCATGGAAGCCAGAATGTATAATCATGATATCTCCTTTGATGGTTCCATGGATGAAGATACGGAGGAAAATTATAGAATACCATCTAACTATTTGAGTTCCGATATTCCGGATCCCTCTTCTATCTCCTCGACGAAGGAGATAGAAGAGAAAAAAATAGGACAACTACATAGTAGTTTAGAACAACTTGATCAACGCAGTCGTGATATTATAGAGCTACGTTGGCTTAGTGACAATAAAGCTACGCTCCACGACTTAGCAGCAAAATATGGCATTTCGGCGGAAAGAATACGGCAGCTTGAGGAAGCAGCAATTAAAAAGCTAAAACTTGCCTTTATGGCACAAGCTGTTTAATCAAAAACCAGAAAAAATATTTCCTAGCTCTCTCTTCCCACTCTTTGCGCACCATGGCATGCTCTTGTATGGACTGGACTAGGGTGTGCATTCCATTCATGATACGCTTTTAATCTTAGGCACTATTCTCTATTCATCACTGCGCATTTGGCTTCCATCTTTTGCCTGCTCCACTACTTCCCGCTTAGATTCCAGAGACGATATATCACCCCCTGAAGTTAGAGAACGACCATCATCCCTAGGAAAATTTGATGCATTTTTTTGCTCCGGAATCACCCTATTTCCAACGGGAGAGGTAACTCTTGCTGATGAATTTCTCGACCTTGGTGAACTGGCTTTCCTATATTTGCTATCTAAGCCACCATTCTTTCTATATTTTCTATTGCTACCATATTTCGGTCTGCCCCGGGCCACGGACTTGGGTCCAGAGAGTCTCTCCGCCAAGGTAGGCGCTTTATTTTCGACTTTATCACCATTTTTCTGTGCCCATAGTTTGCTCAGACCAAATTTTATCTTAGCGAGCAATTTACTACCAAAACCAAGAGGAATACTGCTCATGGTAGTGGTAATAACAGGATTTTCCGATTTTTTAACGGTCCTTTCATTTTTCTCTGGAGGTAGTAGCTCCGGAGTCTCCACGATACTATAGCTAGTTTTTCCCTTGACTTCATGCTTCTTCAATCTTTTTATCCTATGGTGAGGAGTTTCCAAGTGAGAATTAGGTAAAACCACAATGTTGGCTCCAAAGCGATGGCTAAGATCAATAATAGTTTCGCGCTTTTCATTTAAAACAAATGTAGCTAAATCTATGGGTAATTGTATCTGCACCTCAACCACATCCTTTTTAGTAGCTTCCTCTTCCAGTAATCTAATGATCGATGAAGCTAGGGATTCTATGCTTCTAATGCTACCCTGACCTTCGCAACGAGGGCAGGTAACCTGAACTGCGGCTCCCAAATGAGATCCCAAACGTTGCCGTGACATTTCCAATAGTCCAAAGCGCGTAATATTGCCGACTTGCACCCTTGCGCGATCATACTCCAGTGCTTCCCGTAATTTTCTACTTACCTCTTGCTGGTGCCTTAGCTTGGACATATCAATGAAATCGATAACTACCAGCCCCCCAATATCCCGAATGCGTAGCTGCCGCGCAATCTCATCCGCTGCTTCGAGGTTAGTATTAAATGCTGTCTCCTCGATATCTCCACCACCGGTAGCTTTGGCCGAGTTAACATCGATGCTAATTAATGCTTCCGTATGATCTATGGAAATAGAACCACCCGAGGGCAACCTAACAACACGTTGATAGGCAGTTTCAATTTGGTTTTCTATCTGGTAAACACTGAACAGTGAACCATCACCCTCATACAATTTAACCCTATCCAGAAAATCCGGCCTCGCTCGCTCTATGTACTGCTTTGCCTTTTCAAAGAGAGCTTGGTTATCCACCAATATTTCCACCATATCGCGACGCAGATAGTCACGAATGGCACGCATTACAGCATCCCCTTCTTGGTAAATCAGCGAGGGAGTAACGGCATTAGCAAGCACACTCTCAATCTCTCCCCAGCGACGTAGTAATGAGTCTAAATCCCACTTTAGTTCCTCCGAGGATTTGCCCACGCCGGCGGTGCGGACAATTAATCCCATACCCTCGGGCACATTGAGGCTATGCAATAGCTCCTTTAAGCTATCCCTTTCCCTACCATCAACGCGACGTGAAATTCCACCAACGCGAGGATTATTCGGCATCAGTACTAAATAGGAACCTGCTAAACTAATGAATGTTGTTAGCGCTGCTCCCTTATTGCCTCTTTCTTCTTTATCTATCTGTACTAATACATCCTGACCCTCGTGGAACACATCATGGATACCCAAAGTTGCAAAGGATGCATCGGCAAGTTCCGGTCGAAGATAGGAACGGGCGACTTCTTTAAACGGTAGGAAACCATGTTTTTCTGCTCCATAGTCAACGAATGCAGCTTCTAAACTAGGTTCAATGCGAGCAATTCTTCCTTTATATATATTTGCTTTTTTTTGCTCTAAACCCGTCTGTTCAATGTCTAAATCATATAGAGTCTGCCCATTAATCAAAGCAACGCGCACCTCATCCGCATGGGTTGCGCTAATTAACATCTTATTCATTTTTAATACCTTACTTAACTAAATTAATTTAAGCGGTACTTTTTAACATCTAAATATTTTATCTTTCCAGTGACTGTAATACTGTTTTAATTGTACCAATCCGGTGTAAAGTCAGCATAGGTCTACATTTTAGATCCTATCTCTACTTATTATCCTAGGAATAACCTATCTCACCATTTTAAGACAATGTTCTTAAAAATCCGTTGTTAAAATGTACCGATTCTCTCTGCTATCATTTGAAACTATAAATGAAGTATCTACCAATGATAGATATAATTCTCCATAAATTAGTTAAAAAATTTTGCTCATTCGATTTTTTGATTTCCTAAAAAATCTCCAGAATTTCTAAATAAATCTTCCCTACTAAACTACCGCTAAAGTTGAAAAAATGCAACGCCGTGGACAAAAATATTTGCCGACGAACCTAAAGTTATATATACTATTGAATAATCCTTTGCTGGCCCTCTTATGACGATATTTTGCCAACCCCGCCAGGTCTGGAAAGAAGCAACGGTAACAAAAGATTCGAGTGTAAAGTAAGCTAGCAGAGGATTAATTTAACTACATTTTATGACAAATCACCTTTTTAGGTAAACAATAACTTAAGATTTCACATAGCCCATGACAGATAGTACCCACGCTGCTTCCTACGATTCATCAAGTATTAAAGTTCTCAAAGGACTGGATGCCGTACGTAAACGCCCCGGCATGTATATTGGTGACACCGACGATGGCACGGGCTTACATCAAATGGTTTTTGAAGTGGTGGACAATGCCATTGATGAAGCTCTAGCGGGCCACTGCAATAAAATCGAAATTACCATCCAGAACGATGGCTTCATAACCGTTACGGATAATGGCCGCGGGATTCCCACGGATATTCATCGAGAGGAGGGAAGATCTGCGGCCGAAGTCATCATGACCGTGCTGCATGCGGGAGGAAAATTTGACAATAATGCTTACAAAGTATCCGGTGGACTCCATGGAGTTGGTGTATCCGTGGTCAATGCTCTCTCGGAAGTATTGCACCTCACCATTCACCAACGCGGCAAAGTATATCGCCAAACCTACAACCTGGGAACTCCTCTGGAGCCTTTAAAAACCATGGAGACAACTAGTACCACGGGAACCATGGTCTCCTTTAAGCCAAGTCAGCAAATATTTTCCGATGTAAATTTTCACTATGATATTTTAGCCAGAAGACTGCGTGAATTGGCCTTTTTAAACTCCGGCGTAAAAATTCTCCTAGCGGACGAACGATCCGGAAAGGAAGAAGTCTTCGAAAGTATCAACGGTATCAGCGGCTTCGTAGAATTTCTCAATAAAAATAAAACCACCATTAACAACCCCATGTTCTATTTTTCCGGGGAAGAGAATAATATTATGGTAGAGTTGGCATTGCAGTGGAATGATAGCTTCCAGGAAACGGTCTTCTGCTACACTAATAATATCCCCCAGCGCGATGGTGGAACTCACCTAGCGGGCCTGCGTTCGGCCCTAACGAGAACTTTAAATAATTATATCGAAGGTGAATGTTTAACAAAAAAAGATAAAATTACCACCGTGGGAGACGATGCCAGAGAGGGTCTCACCGCCGTATTATCCATAAAACTAGCGGACCCTAAATTTTCATCTCAAACGAAGGATAAATTGGTCTCCTCCGAGGTAAAAAATGTGGTGGAATCCCTCGTAAACAGCAAATTGCAAAATTATCTCTGGGAAAATCCCCAAAAAGCCAAAGCCATTGCTGCAAAAATTATCGAAGCGGCTCGGGCCCGGGAAGCTGCTCGCAAAGCACGAGAGATGACTCGTCGCAAATCGGCCCTAGACATTGCAGGGCTACCGGGAAAATTAGCGGACTGCCAGGAAAAAGATCCTGCCCTCTGTGAAATTTTCATCGTGGAGGGAGATTCGGCGGGAGGCTCAGCAAAGCAAGCAAGAAATCGTAAATATCAAGCCATTTTGCCGCTACGAGGTAAAATTCTAAATGTGGAAAAAGCTCGCTTCGATAAAATGCTAGCATCGGATGAAATCGGCACCCTAATTACGGCCCTTGGCTGCGGCATTGGCAAAGATGAATATGACCCTAATAAAACGCGCTACCACCGCATTGTTATTATGACCGACGCTGACATCGATGGCTCCCACATTCGTACCCTACTGCTAACCTTCTTCTACAGACAGCTGCCGGAATTAGTCAAGCGAGGTTATATCTATATAGCTCAGCCACCTCTCTATAAAATTAAAAAAAATAGCATGGAACATTACATCAAAGATGACCATGCCCTTAGCAGCTATCTCGTAAAGTTATCCTTGGATAACACTCAGCTATTTACTCCAACGGCTCCCGCCCCCCTTACCGGCAATGCTTTGGAAAATCTAATTACTGACTATAGCTTAGCGTTGCAAACCATTGAGCGCCTAGCTCGCAAATATCCTCGGGAGATTCTCATGGCGCTCCTGAAGGTTTCCCGGGTAACGCCGGAAACCCTTCGCAATGACGTCGCTATCACCGCTTGGGCGGCAAAGCTGGCGCAGTGCATCCATCAGCATAAAAACGCTAAAATAGAATTCACCATCAAGGAACTCAAAGACAAAGCTATCTTTGTTCCCGCCATTGGCCTTACCATCAATGGCAACAAAAAGGAATTTATACTGCCGGCAACATTTTTCTCTTCCAGTGAATACCAACAGTTAGCCAATGTGGCAGAAAAAACTTTCGGATTAATCACGGAGAACTCCTATGTATTGCGAGCTAATGGTAAAAAAGAAGTAAGCAGTTTCGAAGAGATGTTTAGTTGGCTCATGGATGAAACCAAAAAGGGGCTAGCTATTCAACGCTATAAAGGACTAGGAGAAATGAATCCCGAACAACTATGGGAAACCACCATGGATCCTCTGCGAAGAAGGATGCTCCAGGTTACCGTCGAAGATGCCCTGGCAGCGGATCAAATTTTTACAACCCTCATGGGTGACCACGTTGAACCTCGCAGGGAGTTTATTGAGAAGGGTGCCCTCGAAGTAATGAATTTAGATATTTAGCCATGGGGACAACTAATATTAATTCACCAATATTTTTCTAGGATAAATTTTACCATGAAACATCTAGTACTTGTTCTAAATTGCGGCAGCTCATCCATAAAATTTGCAGTAATAAACCCCAGCACCGGTGAACTATCTCTATCCGGCTTGATCCAAAGAATTGGCTCCGCCAATGCTAATATTAGATATAAACTGGGAGATCAGGTCACCGAACGAGAGCTCCCCGACATAGATTACCAAGGATCCATGGGTCTTATCACTGAAATTATTAACACTTCCCGAGGGATTACCGAGAGTCTACTAGCCGTAGGCCACCGCGTGGTACACGGAGGAGAACAATTTACTACCTCGGCAGTCATAGGTGAACAGGTGCTAAGAGAAATTCGCCATTGCATTACCCTAGCACCGCTGCATAATCCAGCAAATATTACGGGCATTGAAGAAGCCACAGCGGCTTTTCCAAATTTACCTCAAATAGCGGTATTTGACACCGCTTTTCACCAAACCATGCCTGAAACGGCCTACATCTACCCCATTCCCTATGAGCTATACCAAGATCATCGCATTCGACGCTATGGTTTCCATGGTACCAGCCATCGCTTCGTTAGCAAAGCAGCGGCAACGCTCCTCGGTAAAGATTTGCACCACTGTGCCATGGTTACGGCCCACCTAGGTAATGGCTGCAGTACCGCTGCCATATTAAATGGCAAAAGCATGGATACCTCCATGGGATTAACTCCCCTCGAAGGTCTAGTGATGGGCACACGTTCCGGTGACGTTGATCCAGGATTATACCAATATTTAGCGGAACACCTGGATTACACTGCGACGGACATAGCTACCCTACTAAATAAAAAAAGTGGCATGCTGGGACTATCTGGCATCGATTCAGATCTAAGACCCATAGAAACCCAGGCGGAAAAGGGAGATAGGCGTTGTAAATTAGCTTTGGAAATTTTTTGCTACCGCCTCGCTAAGTACATTGCATCCTATCTAGCACCCCTGGGAAGATTAGATGCCTTGGTTTTTACCGGTGGCATCGGTGAAAATTCCCGTGTAATACGCAAAGGAACTTTGCAATGGCTAAGCGCCCTAGGCTTCACCGTTGATCAAGAACGCAATCAAACCAACGGTAAACATAGCAATGGCATTATTACCACCGAGTCCAGCACCATCGCCATGGTTGTACCCACCAATGAGGAGCTAATGATTGCCCAGGATGCTGCAGCACTAGTTACTTAGCAGCAGCATTAAAAAGCAGAGAGGAACTGGCGGCAGCAGTAACCTGCGGTAATAAAGTTACCATCAATGGTTCTACATTTTCACTTGTTTCAGCGGTAACGTTATGATAATTATCACCATGGTTAACATGATTACTACTCCTCCAAGAATCTGCCGTTGCCCCATCCAAGATGGTAGCAACGGAGGTAACATTGGGTAATGGTACCAGCGAAGGCACTAACGACTGATAGTGCTCCACCGTCGCCTGGTATCCCAAATATAGCGTAGAAGCACCTTGGGTAGGCGATCTTCTGATGACTTGGGGAGATATATCATCATCTCTAATAGCCACCAGATTCATATCCAAAGCCCGAGCTAAAGCAACTAGCACCTGATGATTCGCGTATGTTCCATCCTTCCCCATGCTGGTAATATAGCGTTCTATATCGTTACCAGTAATACTATCAATATACTCAGCAGGATATTCCCGCATATGATTCACGGCCAACTCCCGCAAGCTCCTATGATTCCAGTCACTTGCTAATCCTAGGCGCTCGAGCTGTTCCAACACCGCATGAAAAAAACAGTTACCGTCACCGGGAACTTGCTCCAAAGTAAATCCATACCTTCCAGCATTATATGCTAGAGAATTGGTCATAGATTTTTGCAACTTCTCTGATCCTATCCAACTATTAAATAAGCTACCATATCTAACCACCATCTCCTCGGAAGTTAGGGGTGATATGTCAACATATACATTTCCATGCTGTAAAAAGTTCCTTAGGGTATGTATTTCCAACTGCTCTTCCAATGCTAGTGCCTGGGCACGATATAGGCTATTCAGATAGGAGTAGATGCGACCAATCATATATTCAGCTGCCGCGAAACGCACTTGATCATTTTGCAGTTGGGCCCCTAAAGTAATCAATGCGGCAAAGTCTTCAGTTTCTTCTATCACAGATGTTCCTGCATTACATACAAGCTGCAGAATCTCCTCATCTGATATTGATAAATCTAATTTTTGACTTTCTAATGTTGCCTCCGCTAATTTATCTGCCATAGTTAATGGTGACGGTAAAAACACACTCAGAGGAACCATTAATCCTTGCGCATTTTCTGCTAGCTTTTTATGCTTCACTAGATATTTTCTTATAATTTCCGAAGCAGAATTATATGCATCCGAAGATATTGTTAATTTCTCATGCACGACAAATGCATACCTCTCAGCAAAGGCTCGATTCATCGTGCGCATATATGATCCTGATGGTAATTGAGCTAATATCTTACCTAACTTAGTTATAGCATCCTTGGCAATCATATATATTTTATCAAAATCTTCTATAGACTCTTGCTTAGGTTCCTTGGGTAACTGGGTAGCTAACTTTCTTATTGCAGATAAATTTTTCTTCATGCTTGCGCGCTGTGCTTCCTCCTTTTGTTCTAGGTCATTAATATTTTTTATTATACCCTTTAGATAGCTAGCTGTTTTTAGCTCTTGCTCAGTATCGCAGTTTTGTTTAGGCTTAAAATGTTCTTCCCCAAGCTCCTTTCTCACTCTCCCCGCTATACCTCTTGTCATATTTACTATATTTCCTTTTAAGTCAGTAAATTGCTGCGATGTAATAAATCCTCTATCAACCAATTCCTCTTTCTCAAGTAATTGTATGGCCGCAGGGGTTTGCTTTGTAATACTGGGGTTCTCTTGGTAATGTTGCAAAATAGCTGTCATGTTGCCATCTAATGCACTTAGTAATTTCTGTAGTGACAACATTTCTTCTTTAATAGCTGTTAGTTCCCTTAATATCGCGTTAAAATCCGCACCTTGTATATTTTCAGGTAATTTTTTTGCCTCCCTATCCCACTCACCGTGAGCCAAGCTATTGCGTACACTATATAAAAGATTCCAATCTATGGTAATCCTACATCTATTTTTAGTAGTCATAGTCAGATTTTTGTCGCTTCCTGCTTCACCGAGAATCTCCAATGTCCTAAAAAGAGCAAATTTACCTAGAGGTGTAGCAATGTTAAAATCCTTTGATTCACAAATAGATATATATCTAATAATATTATTTAGAGATTCTAGATCTCGATAAAAATTCGCCGTGACATAAATATTGTGTAAGACATGGGTATTTTTTATAGATTTTTCTCCCTCTGCTGGCACCACCGCCAACGCTTCTACGGCAGGGATCTCTCGTAGCATAGATAGCAATTTTGGTAAATCTTCATCCATGATAGCCCCTAAACTATCATCCGCCATGGAGCGATATCTATGAGCGGCACCATGGGATGGTGGCAATAATAGTTTGTTCAAAAACTCTAGATCTCTCCAGATGCTGCTACCATCATTATCAGTGTATTTTGCTTTTAATTTTTGAGATAGCAATCCTACGGTTATTACGATATTGTGCAAAGTATCTCTACGCACTGCGAGCGTTTCCTGCAGGCCATAAACTTGGTCATGTACTAGCCAACGCACCAACAGATGCAAAGTTTTGCCATCGGTAACTTCATTGTCATTGGGCTCCGAACCTTCACAACGCTGCAGCATAATTTCATTTTGATACCGCCGCCCTAGATTACTTAAAACCCATCGATTCAACTCGCCAGCATCTCGCATGGCAACATTCTTGACCTTGGTTGCCTTCCCGTAAATTTTCTCTAGCATGGATATTATGTTGACAGGCATGACAGTATCCCGAGGAACAATGTAATAAATGCACCATACTTGATTAAATTCGTTTAATCTAACTATTAGTCCCACCCAACGGTGAGCTTGAGTCAAACATAGGGAAACTAAAACATTCCTAGCTGGTACCAAACTATACTTTGCTAACCTCTTAGCATAGCGTCCATAGTCATTGCGCAGCTGCATTTCTAACTCAGGACCTTCGTCACCTACCGTCGATAGTAAAATATTTTCGCTATGCGGCTCATCCTCCCACAGCAGCGAGTACAAAAATATTTCCACATCTCTAGCTTCATAACAATACGCTAGGTTTACACCCTGGGCTAAAGAGATGCTAGAAAAAAATCTTGGTCATTGGCTGATGCGAATCTCCCAGCCCCTACTGTTATTCCAAAGACAACCAGCAGCAAAAAAATATTTTTTCCAACAAAAAGATTATGAGCCCTACAGCTACGACACATATATACCTAATATTTAGTTACTAGATATTATACAATAATCCTATCTGCAAATTTAAACAATCTCATGTTCTCCTAGCTACTTTTGAGGATATACCTAGTACTATTACTATAAAAACAAAATCCAGCATTACCTAAGTTGAAATTTAATTTGGAAAATTAGCTCCTTGATGGGTACATAGTTAAAACATTACAACGAAGATGAAATCTGTGCCATAAAATTCTAAATTCCCCATCCCCAAATAAAGATCGTAGTAATGCCTGCAAATATCGCTATTTAAAAGCTAGCCTTGACACCTAGTGCTATAATTCTTTTTTTAGCTCTGTATCATCTGGTTCTTCACTATTGGGCATCGGTTCATTTTTGCAGGCGAGATCAAGGGCCGCCTTAATATTTAAAACTTTACCTTCAATAATTTTCTCTGCTAAATTTGAATATCTATCTGCAGTAACAAATAATATTCTTTTTATCTCTTTGATGGGCGCATGGGGCTTGCAACGAGATATTAAAGCCAATGTCCCCGTGACCAAGGGAGCGGCAAAGGAAGTACCATGTTCAATGGTGGCTGCCCCGAAATGAGATTGTGCAGCAACATTGTCATCGCGCTGCACCGGTAGCATTACAGGAATATTACCACCGGGAGCTAAAATATCGACAACTTCATTGCCATATAGCCACTGTCAAACATATCTCCCTGCTCAAGGCTACATAACCTTCTATAGCCATCGCCGCAACCTGCCGCAACGCCAATAACTGGTTCATTATCCGTCTTCACTTTCCACAGAGGCCCCGCCGTGAGATTAGTTTGCTCCTCTCCATCGTTGCCCGCGGCAACTACTATTACAAAGTAGTCCTTCCTAGGCAAAATATGGTTATTAACGGCATCCTTATACGATGTCATAATGTTATCTCTATATTCCAGCGCACGATTTACTTCCGCCTCCAGTGATTCTTTTTGAGACTGAAATTTAGCCCAATATTCCAATAATTCCGTCCGCGATATTTGCGGGAAATCAATGTCTGGAAATACCCAGGTCATGTTATTAGCTAAATAATAGGCTAAAAATAGATCATCGTAGGCTTGCTCTTTATTGATATCTAATCCCGTAGCTACTTGCATTAGCAATTTTTCCTGAAGCCCTTCCAACATAACTTCCCTAGTATTTGGACCCTCGGAAAGATTCAAAATTATGCGCACCGGCAAATTTCTTTCCGCAGCCTCACCCCATGTCGCTATCTCCTTTTTCTCTTCAGCACTTAAATCTATGGCGCTGATTAAATTTTTCACACTTTTCTCCATAAGTTCGCCATCGAGAGAAGGAGCATTTACGATGGTGACATCTTGAACTATTCCCGCCACCACTATTTTTTCCTCTGTGCACTGATATTTTTCCTCCACTGGTCTACACAGTGGTAATTCGCAATGATCCCCGAGTATCAATCCCACGATGGCGGTTGCGTGATTGATGCCCTCCTGACCGGCGTATTCATTTTTCCCCTCTATGCCTTGTTGTAAATTTTTATTATTCTTTCCTCGAAGACAGTAGCGCTCATAGTCAACGTCACCATCGATAACTGCTATAATTGTTCTTCCTGCTTCACCATTATTGCGCTCATTGGCACTGACAATGGCTTCCCAGGCTGCAACGGAAAAATAGGAAGGATATTTCGCTATATCCAACTTGGAACTACCATGGCAACTCACTACTGCAATTATAGATATCACCAAGACTAACGTAGACACATGGAAAATAATATTTCCAAAATTAATACCTACTCTGCCAATCATCTATCTATTTTTATCTCCTAATCATTTTTACAGCGCAAACAGGATCCAATCAATTTTTGGGAATCCATAGTACTACTGGCGGAAATATTTTTGTGGCTATTATTCAAAATACAGCCCATGACAAAACCTACCTTACTCTCTCCCCTAATATCTTCGTTTTTAAGGTGAATATCATCCACCTCTATTCCCGTAGTATGGGCAATGACCGCTACGCATGTTTTACCTCTAATAAATACATTATTTAAATTTAGGTGTTTTATTTTGCTAAAATATTCGTTATAACCTGTTACGCTACCAAATAATCCCACCATATCTTCCTCGGGTCGATTAATATATAAATTTTCTATGGTATAATTATTCCCATACAAACTACCAGAAAAGGGAGTATGATCACTACCTTTAATGGGGATAAATCCCTTGCCATCATTCCAAGTTTTTGTAATTGATGCATCTATGTTTTGACTAAGTGCGTAGTTGCAGCTTAGGCAGGCCGTTATACCCTGGAGATCATAGACACTATTAACTAGCATATAGCTCTCTATCTTTAATCTCGGTAATTTAGTGCTAAAAATCGTGGGATTATGGTATTTATGTCGTTCCTTACCCTTGGAAGGATTGTAGTAAATTTTAACTTTTCCTCCTCGAAGCATTTCTATTTGTGATGGCTCTTCAAACATTACCGTGCCATCGTAGGGTTTAGTTTTTCCTGGCTCCATTCCAGCCATCAGAACCACTGATCCATGACCATTGTTTATTATCTTCCCTCCACTTTTGAAGATAATGTTTTTCCTTGTGCGTATTATTAGATTACTATCCGTATGCCAACTAATTTGATTTTCTATATAAATATCCTGGTCAGAGATACTTTTATCGGGGAAAAAACAATTAGTTTCTACGTCAATATTTTGGCCATTATCCACATTTTTCTCAGTGCAAAACTGACTTTCTCTACCCCTAATATTTCTAATTGCATCTTCCAAATCATTGGCATAAATAGATATTTGCCAGCATCCTCCTTGCCATAATATGAACCCTATCAAAAATAGAGATTTTATTGTTTTAGAATATGTCATGATCGTTTCCTCCTATTAATTAGGAAATTTGAACTAGGGAATGCTATGGTTGTCATTGTAGCATAATATTTAATCAAAATACCATGGGGAAATTAACTGGTAAGAAATCAATTTAGGGGGAAATCTAAGGAAAGATATAGGCAAAACGAATTACGAATGCCGAAGATAATATGCTACGATGATGTCACTAGCTAATACCAAAAGAAGAGGTGCGCCATGAAATCCTATGCCAAGAGTCTTGCAATTTTAATCCCTACAATTTTTAGTCTCGGTATTCTATGTCCGGCCTTTATCTCCGGTGCTGAAGAGGGAGTTATCTATCTAAATGGAGAAAGGCTCAAAGAAGTGAAGTGCCAGGATGAGATCTGCTATTTCCCCGGCAAGACCCTGGGAGATCAGGATTTAGTGGTACAGGGAGAGTTAAACTGGGAGAGAAAGGAGAGT
>JAVBML010000057.1:0-4325 GCA_031552655.1 Gammaproteobacteria bacterium | reverse complement strand
ACAAAGCATTTTCCAATATATCGAGGGTTATTATAATCTCAAGAGATTACACTCTGCTATTGACTACAGAGTTCCTGCTGAGGTTCAATATGCTGCTTAAGCTTTAAAGGGCTGTGTCCGATAAATCGCAGTAAGATCAGTGAATATTATTTTACTATTTCACTTTACTATTAAAAACTTGTTTAGATGCTTTTCTTCTATAAATAATAACTCACCGTTGAATTTAGAAATATTGATCTAGTTTTTTCCTAGTAATTTTAGCTGAGAGAAATCTATGGTAATTCAGTATACACAAAAATATGCTCTAATCATTTTAGATAGTTATTTTTTATCTAATCCACAGCGCGAGCATGATTTCCATGTATATAGATTTTCTGCAGAAAATAATTGCATTGAGCCTGATTTTTCTCAATGGCCAAATTTATGGTGCCGTAATTTATAGTAGTCATGGAGGCTCTGTAGCTTTGAAAGTTGCCGAACAAGCGGAAGATTTCATGGAGATTATGACCACTAAAGCGGAAGCGGAGGCAATTAAAGCGAAGGGACAGCGAATGATAGAAAATGCGGATGAAACTTTGGCCATGGCGATGGCTGCTCTGAAGTATTACGAATTTAGTAGAATAAAAGCTAAGAGCAATGAAAGAGCATTGGAGGAAGGTATAAGAAAATTAGATGAGGATATGTTCGTTGCTAAGCAGGATTTGCATTGTGCGGAAGCTACTTTGCCGGCGAAAGGAATATGTGTTCCCGTTATCTATCCCTATGGTAGTTGCTATGAGTATATGAGACATGAACATAATTGGTACTATAGATGTTTAAAAAAAGATGAAGATATTCTAAGGGAGCAATGTGAATATTATTTTGCAAAAGACAGTGAGGCCCTTAGGGAAATCATAGCAGAAGATTGTAAGAAAGAGGATTTGCAGCATTGCTGTGGAAATTGGGAGGGTTGCTTTTTTATGGTACGCTATGCTTTGCGGGCAAGGGATGATGAGCAACGCCACGCTAATTGTTCAGAAATTAAGAACACCGTGGAGCGATTGGAGAATAGAATTGTTGAACTTGATGCTGCAAAGCAAGATTTAGAGATGGAAGTAGAAAGTACCGCATTGTTAGCACGGAAAACATTGGATGATATTGAGGAAGTACGATTGATCGCTAGGGATTCTATTTTTATGAAAGAGGAGATACAGGAGATGATGGAACGAGCTGGTGCTAAAATTGGCAATGCTAAAAAAAGCTTGCAGCGATCGATGAAGAGATAGTAAAAGAGATAATAAAAAATGATGAAGGAGTGACGTAGAATTTAATTGTAATTCTATTTATTGCATTGGAGTGGTTGCAATGGAAAATTTCACAATCTTTGAAATTTAATTTTTTGAAATGAAAGCTATCTAGATATTATCGGAAAAATATTTAATGGTTTCAAACCAACTGCGACGATTAAGTTCATTGTTCAGTTCCGGATTGGCGGCGGCAAATTTTTGCCAACAATTTGTTGGATATTTTTTTAGGTAGGCAGTGGCTTTTTTTAGAGCCAAAGTAAAATTTTTGATATCATTACTGTTACTTCTACTTCGATGAGTAACCAAGATCAGTTCTTCATATTTTGGGAAACCGTATTTTTCTGGCAAGAAGGTCACGGCTTTTTTTCCCACAAGTTCTAAGGCCAGAGGTTCAAAGTTGCGCATGCCGCCAATGAAACCATCGATGGTGCCGGAGAGCAGAGCAGTTAGGAGATTAAATTTTACATTTACTAGAATTACATCTGTTATTTTCAAATTTATCTGTTTCAGCATGGTAGCTAGCATCCATTGATCGGCGGATGAACCGCTATGGCCAATGCGTTTACCTTGCAGTTTTGCTAGGCTATCAATGCCGCTTTCCTGGAGTACCACTAAGCAACTTAGGGGTTCCTGAATTAAGGTCGCGAACTGTGTCAGCTCTAAATTATGGTTGCCACCAATTGCTAAAAATGGCTGATAAACTATGGCAATATCGGCTTGGCCCAGGGCAACCATTTTTTCGTTATCCCGAGCATCTCCTGGAGATCTAAGGGTTACCTGTAGATTTTGTTCCCTGAAGAAACCTTCTCGCTCTGCCACAAATAGGGGAGCATGATTGGGATTGAGATACCAATCGAGGACAATGGTTAATTGGTGAGAGGAGTTAGCGACTACTGTCGTGGATAGAGTTAGCACTAGCATCCAAAATATTTTTTTCATGAATAATTTGAAGAGATTAATTTAACCGTTAAAAAATTAATAGTGTGGTAGAAAAATAGAGTTAAAAGTGCCAGAAAAAATATGGCAGCAAACATTAGATCAATGCGTAATTGGGAGTTGGCACTGAGAATTAACATTCCCAGTCCCTCATTGGTACCCATCCATTCACCGAGTACCGCACCCATGGGTGCCAGGGTTGCTGATATTTTTATGCCACTACCTAGGGAAGGTAAAGCTAGAGGGATGCGTATGCGCCATAGCAGCTGCCGTTTAGTTGCATTCATGACTTTAGCCAGATCTAAGTATTTAATTGCTGTGGTAGCTAGGCCATCATAGAAGGAACTAGCGATGGGAAAGAATAGCATAAACGCAATGATGATTACTTTAGTTAGCATACCATAGCCAAACCAAATAACGATCAGAGGAGCGATGGCGAAGATGGGTAGAGCTTGGCTAATCAGCAGTAGAGGATGGAGAAGTAGTCCCATGATATTGCAGTGATATACTATAATTGCATAGACTATGCTAAGGGGTAGTGCGGCTAGCCAACCTAAAATAGCTGCCTCGGTCGTTGCCCAGGTATGTCGTAAAATGTAGTGTCCTTCGGTTTTTATCGCCATGAATACGGACCAGGGATCCGGGAGAATATATTTTGGTAAATTAAACCATAGGACTAGTAAATGCCAACCAATTATTAGGAGTAGGGTGCCAACGATGCACTTTATTATTGTCATAAATTTATGTGTTCCCCATTATTAAGTAGTATTTTTATCAGAGATCGGTACTCTTCCAATAGCACTGCATCCGCTGGATCCCGGGGAGTGGAGTGCTGGGTGGTAAAATTGTGACTTACTCTAACGGGAAGATTGTTAAGTACTATGACATTGTGTCCTAGGCGCAATGCTTCCATGGGATCGTGAGTAACGAATACTACGGTTTTGTTTTTGAGAAGAGTGGCTGCTAGGTTTTGTAAGTTTAATTTTGTAATAGAATCCATGGCAGTGAACGGTTCATCCAGGAGTACAATCTCTCGGTTTTCCATAAAAGTTCTGGCTAGGAGTATTCGCTGACGCATTCCTCCGGAGAGTTCCCGGGGTTTTTTTTGTGCCGTATCTTCGAGGCCAATTTGTTTTAGCAGTGTCTTAACTTTGTCAAGGAGTTGGTTGCTAATAGCTAGGGATCGTAGATGGTAACCTAGAAGAATATTGTCTTTTACGCTAAGCCACTCTAGCAATGAATCGTGTTGTGTCATATAGGAGATACGGCCTACCAATGATTTTCTATCCGATGTCAATGCAGTACCGGAGTATGAAGTTTCATTACCATGGTCGAGTCCAGCAATGAATCGTAGCAGCGTAGTTTTACCAATGCCGCTGGGTCCTAGGACGGAGCTCCATTTTCCTCCCGGTAGTGACAGATTGAACTGGTAAAATAAAATATGATTACGGTAACTAATGTTCAATTGGGAGATGTGTATTGATGGTGGGAGGAGAGGTGTCATGGATACAATGTAAATGAGATGGTGACCATTGCTACATTACTATTATTTAATTCCAGGGTGAGTAATTTGCAGATGAATGTTATAGAATCCTGGCCTAAATATCAAATGAAAGATAGGTTAAAGTATATTTACATAAGTTTTTTTGGAAAAATTATGGGGTTACTGTGATTATTTCTGATTGTTGGAACTATGGTTAAAGATCTTCATGGGATGTTTTTAGTTAGACTATAAAAACTAATTGAAAGTATCACTATAAAAGTAAGCAAATGAGTTGTGAATGCTGAAGTAGGCGTGTAATAATGTGTAAATGATGATTAATATCCAACTAAATTATTTACCATGCCATATAGTAACAAAAGAATAGGTACGCCATGAAATCCTATGCCAAGAATTTTTCAAGTTTAATTCCCATTGTTTTTAGCCTTGGAGTTCTGTGTCCCGGTTTTATCTCCGGCGCCGAAGAGGGAGTTATCTATCTAAATGGAGAAAGGCTCAAAGAAGTGAAGTGCCAGGATGAGATCTGCTATTTCCCCGGCAAGACCCTGGGAGATCAGGATTTAGTGGTACAGGGAGAGTTAAACTGGGAGAGAAAGGAGAGT
>JAVBML010000036.1:0-8395 GCA_031552655.1 Gammaproteobacteria bacterium | reverse complement strand
CCAAAAGCACATTGCTCTTAAAAATTAATTGCTCCCTGGGATCCAAATGTTGAAGGGAGCAACCACCACAGGCAGCGTAATAGGGACAAGGGGGTATAACTCTAGCATTTGACGACTTTAGAATATTGGTTGCTATGCCTGCACTACATTTACTGCGTTTTTGAGTGAAAAAAAAGTCGACCTCTTCTCCCGGCAAAGCATTATCTATAAACACCGTGCGTCCATCTACATGGGCAATACCTCGACCTTCGTGACTAAGAGCAACGATGGTGGCACGATGCATAACCTTCATGGCGCTAATTACTTTCATATCCATTGGTCACCAACAAAATATTCTGTGATTTAGCCAATACCTTACCAACCCCCATCTTACTCGATGTCACAAGTGCATCGTAGCATCCCTGCTTAATTAATAAATAAAGAGGGCGTTTTTCAAGCCAGCGAGCTTGGAAAGTATTATCATCAATCATCCATGATTTCGTATCCTGGTACTTGGTACCAAATTCCAATTCACCAGTAAAATTGGCTACGGTTACTATACGTTCTAAATAAAATGGTACATCCTGAAAGTAATTACCATAGCAAACTACCTCATCTCCAGCGCCTAGATATTTTTTAAGCACAGTAATTAGTGGCTTAGCAGATTGCCCATTGATGGTGGTAATTTTAGGGCTAAGGTAGAACCAGGTGGCCGCCGTCATTACCACGGTGGTAAGCAATCCCAATGCTATTCCTCGGGTTCGTGCATAGTAAAAAATCAACAATCCACTACCTAACATCAGGGCGGCCACTACCACAAGATTTCCTCTGCTAAAAACATATTTCTCAAAATTCAGAAGGAATGCAGCAATGATAGCTGCCATAGCTAGGATAATATTTAGCATCGCTAAAATATAAAAACCACGGCTAGTACTTGAAGCCTTTTTATCATAATAAACCTTTGCTCCATATCTTCCCATTAGAATGGCCAGGGATGGATAAATTGGTAAAATATAGGGAATTAGCTTGGAATTAGAAAATGTATAAAAAATATAAATGGTAACTGACCATAGTAAGAGCAAAAATGTTTGCTTAGCATGAGGATGTTTTCTCCTCCCTTCGATGGAGGAAAATAGAGCCTGGGGTAAAAAAACTGTCCAAGGATAGAAACCAACCAGGAGCAATGTGGGCAAAAACCACCAACCCTGTCCACGCTGTGCATAGCTAGTAAAATAGCGTAAAAAATGTTGTTCAATAAAATAAAACCTAAAAAATTCCGGATTTTTTATTTGTACCAAAATGTGCCAAGGTAAAGTAACTAGCAAAAATATAAAGATGCCATCAGCTAAGTAATAATTCCTCAAATTACGCCAATCTCCATTGATACTTAGCCATAGAATAAAAATTATTCCGGGAAAAATTAGTCCTACCAACCCCTTGGTCATCACAGCACAGCCCATAAAAAAATAGGATGCTGATAGAAACAATCTTCTTCGCTTATCCAGTGCTTCCTCAATTGCCAACAAAAACATGGTCAACATTCCCGTGAGAAAAAACGTCAAAGTTACATCCAAAGTTATCACTCTGGTCAATGCAAAAACTAAAGCACAGGTTGCATAAACCATTGCTCCAAGTATTCCCGCCAATCTACCATAGAAAGAATAAGAAGCTAGGTATACTAAAAGGATTGTGCCTAACGTCATCAACGCATTAACAATGCTTACGGAAACTTCATTGGCACCAAATAATTTAATGGCCAATGCCTGCATCCAATAAAATAAAGGAGGTTTTTCGAAATACTTTACTCCATTTAGATGGGGAGTAATGTAATCGCCACTCACTACCATTTCCCGGGGAATTTCCGCATAGCGTGCACTATCCGGAGCAGCCAGAGGGTATCTGCCTAGGGTTAGGCCAAAAAAAATGCTAACGATAAGTCCGATCAACAGAGTGTCTTTAAGCTTAGTGGATACCATGAATCTAGATCTCTATTCTTCTTGCCATGGCCTGGGCTAGGGTGCTGCTATCCGTATACTCTAACTCACCACCAAAGGGTATACCGTGGGCAATTCTAGTGCATCGAGGAATTTTCAAATTGTGCACTAAATTAGACAGATAGTGGGCCGTTGCCTCCCCTTCCACGGTTGGATTCGTGGCAATAATTACTTCGCGAATCACCGGTAATTCCGCCACCAAAAGTTTATTTAACTCACCAATACCTATCTCATTTGGTCCAAGGCCATCTATGGGAGAAAGATGTCCCATGAGGGTAAAGTATAAACCATGGTAACTATGACTTTGCTCAATGGCAAAAACATCAATGGGAGACTCAACGATGCACAGTAAGGAATTATCCCTTTTAGGATTAGCGCAAATGGAACACAATTCGCCTTCGCTAAAATTTCGGCACCTTCGGCAATTGGCAACCTTGGTCAAGGTTTGCTCTAAAATTTTAGCTAACATAAGTCCATCACTACGTCCCTGCTGTAGTAAATGAAAAGCCATGCGTTGAGCTGACCTTGGACCAACACCGGGCAATACTCTGAGAGACTGAATAAGTTGATCTACTAGTCTAGTGTAGGACATATTTACCCTGGTAATTTAAAACCCTGCATTGCATTCATAAATTCTCGTTGAATGGCAGCTTCGGTTCTATGAGCAGCATCAGTAATAGCGGCAGCCAGAAGCCCATTCAATACCTCCACCGTTTGGCTAAGTAGTAACGGATCAACGGTTACCCGCACCGCTTCATATCTACCATTCAAACATACTTTAACTAAATAGCTATCTAAACCAGCACTCCCCTCAACCTCCAGGGAGGCTAGTTTTTTTTGCATCTCCATCATTTTATTCTGCATCTCCGCAGTCTGATCTCGGGATGGCCCAATATTCTCCTTAGTAAAATTTATGGGATCAAAGGACATAGATTTTCTCCTACACGTTTATGTATCTATAATAGTAATCGTATCTTCAATTAGTTGGGCATCAAATTTATCCATCAGGATTCTAGTGGTGGGATCATTTTTAATGGCCTCAAGGGATTCTTGTTTAGTTTTTTCACTGGCTGCCTGCCTAATATTATTCATAGTTGGCATACTCGATGAACCGATTTCCATAGTTAAATGTACCTGGCGCCCAAGATATTCATTGAGAGCCAAGTTAATTCTCTCCTGGTGCTTCTTAGTGAGCAATGGGCTCTGACTAGGATCCAGCAACAACTTAACTTCTTGGTTTTCTAATTTACTGACAACGCAATATTGCAAAAGAGCATGGGCAGCACCGGTTATTTTCAAAGCCTGTAAATCAAAAGTGTCAATATTTTCGGCGGCTTTTTCTTCTCCACTTTGTTCCAGCCGTCTCTCCCTGGCGTTGGATTCCACCTTGCTAGCCATGATTTTTGCTGGCACAGCCATGGTCAACGGTTCCGTAGTTTCTGGACAAAAAGCTAACATACGCATCAGCATCATTTCAAAACCAAATTTCGGTGTCGGAGCCAGGGGAAGGTCCCCTTTAGCTCGCAAAGCGATTTGATAATACAACTGCACATCTTCCTTGCTTAGCTTAGCAGCTAAATCAGTAATTAAAGTACCGTACTTCGCCATGCCACCGCCATAGCTAGGCACTAATTGCAACGTTGCTGTGCAATGTAGAATTTCCAAAATTTCATTGGTAGCATCTAAAAAATCCACGCCCAATTCGTATAATTCATTAATAACTTCAATAATTTCATCGGCTCTACCATTAGCCAATGCAACCAGCAATTGCATTACCTTCGTTGCATCAATGGTTCCTAGCATTTCCCTTGTTTCTTCCACGGTTACACTACCATGCCCAAAGGAAATTGCCTGATCTAGCAAGCTCAAAGCATCTCTTACGCTGCCATTGGCTCCCACGGCAAGTAGCTTTATGGCCTCGTCATCATAGTTAATCTGTTCCCCTTCCAAAACATGCCGTATCTGCTTCTCTATGACTTCCGGCTGCAAAGCTTTGAGATTAAATTGTAGGCACCGAGATAGGACAGTGATGGGTAATTTTTGGGGATCCGTGGTAGCTAATAAAAATTTCACATGAGTCGGTGGTTCTTCTAGAGTCTTAAGGAGTGCATTAAAACTATGCCCCGATAGCATGTGTACTTCATCAATGAGATATACCTTAAATCTTCCTCTTCCTGGTAAATATTGCACATTATCCAATAGTTCCCGAGTATCCTCCACCTTGGTCCTAGAAGCAGCATCCACTTCAATTAAATCAATGAATTTTCCTTCGTCAATCTCGCGGCAAGCATCACATTGCCCACAGGGCATTGAAGTTATGCCACCCTCGCAGTTCAAACACTTAGCAAAAATCCTTGCCAAGGTGGTTTTCCCCACTCCCCGGGTGCCGGTAAAAAGATAGGCATGGTGTAATCTGCTTTGAATTAAAGCATTTTGCAATACCTTAACCACATGGATTTGTCCCACAACTTCTGCAAAATTTTTGGGTCGCCATTTTCTAGCTAAAACTTGGTAGGTCATGAAAATGTTATAATAAATTTTAGATTGTTTGTAAACAAGATGCGTGCTTACTGCGAACAAATTGGATTAAATTATACCATGGAAATCCGGTAAAATTGCTTTTCACATTTGAGTTAAATTTATGAACTCCTACTAGAGCCAGGGGGTTAATTACCATGTCCCAAAAGAATAGCTAAATTTCTCCTCCGAATTCTAATCGTAGACCATGCCCAATTTCTTTCCCAAAGTTTTCCAAAACTCCATGAGCCAGATTCGCGGTTCGATGGTGGCCTGCAGTTGTTTTTTTCTTTCATGCAACACCAGAGCAAAATCAGCTATGACATTTTGGTAATTAATATAGGCTTCATAGGGACTACCGTAGGGACTAAAATATTTATGCACATCACCATCGGCAGCGTATTTAGTGCACATATAGTAAAAATGATCTGAAGTTAGCAATGATCTCCAGGTATCAGTCAAAAACGGATCGTGCACCGCATAGATATCCTCAGCTAGGGCATAAACCGCCTGAAGCGCATCTTCCTGCAGAGGATTACCGCGCCAAGCAGTCAAATCACGATCCTCATCGGCCCAGGAGACAAAGTAGGGCACATCTAATGCAGCCACGGGACAAAATTGCTTAGCCGCTTCCCTCGGAGTGATAAAACTATACTCTGGATGTTTGAAAACATAGGCCGGCAAATTATGGAGGAAATCAAAAATTCCACTGGCCTCCCATTGATGCTCTCCAAAAGTTTCAAAATCCATAAATAGATTAATCAAATCCGCCTGCCCATGGAGCGAATGGAGCCAATGGGCATATTTATCTGCTCGCACCGGATATTCGCACCAATTCCTTTCGGAAAAGCGAAAGGCAATGTCATCGGTCAGTGAATAGTTTCTTAGTAATAGCTTAATATTTGAGCAACCATTGGCCCCATAGAGATAGTTAGGACTGCCCCCATTGAGAATCTTATCCGCTCCTTCCGCAAGGAGAGCATCATAGCCCAAATCTTCGACTACGCGAGCTAAATCGCTATTGTATATTAATTCAGTATTTCTGAAGGTAGTGGCGCGGTATCCGAATTCATCTTGAATTAACTGACGGTGCATGATTACCTGGCGCCTAAATTCATCCCGAGAAAAGAGAAAACTTAAACTGTGATAATAGGTTTCATTTAGTAATTCCACTTGCCCCGTGGTTACCAATTTTCTAAAAAGCTCCAATATTTCGGGTTTAAAACGTCGACATTGTTCGATGAATACGCCGCTGAGGGAAAAAGCAATTTTAAATATTCCTGGATACCTATGAATTAATTCTAAAAACAGATTACAGGCTGGGATGTAACACTTCTGTGCCACCTTGAGAAATATTTCTCGATTGGCTATGTCATCTTCATAGTAGTGACTATTCCCTATATCAAAGTAACTATAGCGGCGCAGCCTTTTAGGTTGATGCACTTGAAAATAAAAACAGATTGCTGTCATAAATTCCTTACTCCTCTTTACCCCACCATTGATTTATAAACTTCGATTATTTTAATCGCCGCCCGCTCCCAGGTAAGGAGTTCAATATCCTCCACGGTACGTTGCAGCATAGTGCTACGCAGCGCACCATACTCCAAAAGTGCAAGTATCTTCGCAGCCATATCATCGGCATTCCAAAAATCCGCCACGAGCACATGGTTTAAAACTTCAGCCACCCCCGATTGCTTGCTAATAACTGCAGGAACCCCAGAAGAAAGAGCTTCTAGGGCTGACAAACCGAAGGGTTCCGAAACACTGGGCATGACATAGACATCTGCTAAACCATATATCTCCTGTACCTTGGAAGGATTAAGAAAACCGGTAAAGTGAACATTGCGACCAATTCGAAGTTCACCGACATGCTCAATCATGGAAACCATGGAATCTCCAGTACCAGCCAAAACGAACTGTACATCTTGGCGCTTGGCTAACACTTTCTTTGCCGTTTCTATGAAAAAATAGGGCCCCTTTTGGTGAGTTATTCTTCCTATAAAAAGCACCATTTTGTGATTTTTTTTCCTCGCATTATCTGAGGTAGAGTTCTTTCCACTAACGTAGACACCATTGTGAACCACGGATATTTTATCCGGGGCAATGCCATAGTAACGTACAATGTTCTCCTTGGTATACTGACTAACGGCTATAATTCTATCGGCATAGTTCATACCGTAGCGCTCTATGGCAAAAATTCGTTCATCACCTCCCGAACCACTGCGATCTGTTTCCAACGCATGGATATGCAAAACCAGAGGCTTCCCACTCCTAAGCTTAGCCTCCACAACCGCCAACGCGGTCAACCAATCGTGGGCATGAATCACATCATGCTCCACTTCGGAACCAAGGGTTCCAGCAAAAAAAGCATAGCGAAAAACTTCTGTTATGAGATCAACAGCATAGTAACCACCACCAGCTAAATGTTGTCCATCTCTTAGCGCTGCCCATGCTAACTGCTTAATTTCATCCGGCAACATTAGCTGAGCCAGGAGCCTAGTAAACTCATGTACCCTTGCCAAGCTTTCCTGCACTTTTAAATGCCGAGCATAGGGATGTAAGCCCGAAGCTACCTGGGGGCACCTAATCTCTAAATATTCTTGATTTTCATCCACGGAAAAATTGGAAACATTTTGCCTGGTAATTAGTTTACATTGATCGGTATCAGAGGAAGATAACTCCTGGGGCAGTACCAGGGTTAATTTAATATCCTTTCTAATTAATTCTTTAACGATGGCATGGCAAGCTACTCCTAAACCTCCACTAATTTTCGGAGGAAATTCCCAACCATACATCAATGTTTTTATACTCTCCATGGTATTATTTTTTTAGCAAATATATTGAACGTAAAACTTCAGCTACACTCCACGCTTGACTAATGCAACCATTAGGCTCATGGGGAGCATCTCCGGAAAATACTTCGGCAATGCTACCCAGCCCATAATCTTCCAAATGTTTCGCCAAAGCTTTCCAACAGGGGTTCATAATCTTCAGCACCTTCTTACGGTCAACCATCACCTTCATTAGCCCTTCAGCAAAATGTCCCAGCAGCCAAGGCCATACGGTGCCATTATGATAGGCCATATCCCGTGCCCGCTGATTCCCTTTATACATTCCTCGATAGCCCATGCTTTCCGGAGACAAAGTTCGTAAACCGTAGGGAGTCAATAGATGTTTTTTCACAACGACCATCACCTTTTGAGCCATGGCCATTGTCAGGGGAGAATAGGGAAGAGAAACGGCAAACATTTGATTAGGTCGAATGGAAAGACTTTGTTCATCGCGATTAACAAAATCATAGAGATATTCGCGATCATCACACCAAAAAACCTTGCGAAACGATGACTTCACTAGCAATGATAACTTACGTAATTCATCGGCGAGGGGATCCTGCATGGACACTGCCCATTCGTGCATCGCACTAAGTAAATTAAACCACAGCGCATTAATCTCCACTTGATACCCATAGCGTGCCGTAACTGGTTTATCTTCGATTACTGCATCCATCCAAGTCAAATTACTATCTAGATCTCCGGCATAGATTAAACCATTGCTATCCATCTTTATGCCATGTAACGTTCCATTTTTATAAAAATGGAATATATTCTTCAATGTGGGCCAAAAGTAACTGACAATATTTTTTAAATCACCGGTTTTTAAATAGTATTGTTGCAAAACCCAGGCAAACCATAGGCTAGCATCCACCGTATTGTAGGCATGTTTGTTATCACCATGATCAAGGTAATTTGGAATTATTCCCTGGCTTTCACAGCGAGCAAAGCGTTTTAAAACTGCTAGGCACAGCTTCTCTTTCTTCGCCTTGCCTTGAAGAGTTAACCCTGGCAAAGCGATCATGGCATCCCTGCCCCACTCTGAAAACCACTGGTAACCAGCCACAATGGAAA
>JAVBML010000011.1:0-12676 GCA_031552655.1 Gammaproteobacteria bacterium | reverse complement strand
CCTTTGAAGGCACCAGTAAAAAAAATGATTTTAAGCATGGAATCATTGCTAATCTATATTTAAAAGAAAATTTTCATAGTGTTTATCAGCGTACGATACCCAAATTAGCCGCCCAATTTTTTCGAGGAGACTGGGTCATGGGCGCAATCGATTCCATTGATATAGCAATAGATGACCATATTTCAAAACTTAGACACTATTACGTAGAGAGCTATGTTGGTGAATCTAAATATATGTTGCTGAATAGTGGTCAACAAATTTTAGCCGATGATTTCCCAAAATTACTCGCCCTATTTAGACAAGAAGCATCGCACGGCGCCATTTTTGCTCAGACCATTAAAGCCATTGAAAGAAACCTAGAAATTTCTAACCCTCCCGTGGCGCTAGCTCAAGAAATAGATAATCAAATAGGAGAGCTTAGCAAAATCAATTTAGACGAAATTAAAAAAATACTAGCAGCTACTTTAGTTTATTTTGAAAAAATTGCAGCGAAAAAAAACTGGGAAGAGAAATTTTATATCGCCATCGTAGAATCTCTGCAAAATATTAACATAGATAACCCATTGGCTACTTTGTACCAATTTGCAATAAAGCAAAACGAACCCACTAAATCATATCTCCTAGCGATGGTACAAAATTCCTGGGAAATTATTACCAAAAGTAGTTACCACTACATTAGAAGTCAATGGCAAAAGGAGGTACTACCAGCGTACCATGGAAAATTAGAAAACAGATATCCTTTTTCTAAAGCGAGCGAACGAGAGGTATCTCTTAAAGATTTTAATAGTTTTTTCGCTCCCCATGGGATCATGGATAGATTTTTTACCCGCTACATCGAACCCTTGGTAACCATAGATAGGATTAATTGGCAGTGGCAAAAAATCGCGGGGGAAAAGATAAAATATCCTTCGGAAATGTTGGAGTTCTTTCTGCGGGCAGCTTTGATTCAAAAGATGTTCTACCCTCAAAAAACTCCTACTCCACTGGTAACCTTTGATATGGCTCCCATGGCCATGACTCCCCATACTCAAAGTTTTGTTCTTCATCTCAACGGTCAGCAGGTATCATACTCCAATGGCATGGCAAAGCAAAAGCAAACTATTTCTTGGCCTGGCACCTCCAATGCAGTTACTCTTAGCTTTACCGATGACCATGGCAAATATTTCAGTACTACGGAAATTGGTGACTGGGCCTGGTTTAAAATATTAGATAAGTCGGTCCTGGATATTTCTAAGGGATCCAAAAAAATAGAATTGACTTTGGAACTTCACGGAAATGTAATTAAATATCTTTTGACGGCAACAAACGTTATAAATATATTTATGTTGGAAATTATAGATAATTTTAAACTATATTAGACAAAGCCGACAAAACGCAATTTCTATTGCAAATCATTGTCTCTTATGAAAAAATGTTATCCCACAAAGTGTTAATGATGAGAAAAAATAAGAGATGCTTGATCGCAACGGTTTTAGACTAAATGTTGGTATTATTTTAGTAAATAGAGAGGGAAAGTTATTTTGGGGAAAACGCATCAAGGCATCCGGTTGGCAATTCCCCCAGGGAGGAATGAATCCCTATGAAACTTTAGAAGAAGCAATGTACAGAGAGCTAGCTGAGGAGACAGGATTAGCGAAAAATGACGTTGAAATTCTAGCGGTTACCAAACGATGGCTGCGCTATAGATTACCATCGCACCTAAGGCAGCATAACCAAAAATCTCGCTGCATTGGCCAAAAACAAAAATGGTTTTTATTGTTGCTTACAAGCGAAGAGCATAGAGTTAACCTAAAAGCTGTTTCCCATCCGGAATTTAGTGAGTGGAAATGGGTGGGGTATTGGGAACCTCTTAGATATGTTATTTATTTTAAAAGGGATGTTTATTTCAGAGCCCTAAAAGAGCTGGAGCCCTTTGTTAAGTCGCAGATCGAATCAACAACATTTTCTGGCTTTGCTTCCCAGGATAAAAAAATAAAATCACCGGCCTACAATAATATCCATGATTAATTACCCACAAATTGATCCCATTGCTATTCAACTAGGGGGTATAAAAATTTATTGGTATGGCATAGCCTATCTAGTTAGCTTTGCCCTAGCCTGGATATTAGCTAGATATCGCGCGAAAAATTTTGGCTACGATTGGAACAATGAAACAATCACAGATTTCATATTTTACTGTGCTCTGGGAACAATTATTGGCGGAAGACTAGGTTACGTACTGTTCTACGGCCTCATAATTACTTACCATGACCCATGGTTTCCATTAAAAATATGGCAAGGCGGTATGTCTTTCCATGGTGGGCTACTTGGTGTTATAGGAGCAATTTATCTGTTCTCTAGAAAACAAAAACAAAATTTTATTACTGTATTGGATTTTGCTGCTCCCCTAGCCCCCATTGGACTATTTCTAGGCAGAATTAGTAATTTTATTAACGGGGAAGTGTTTGGTAGAGTAACTACCCTACCCTGGGGTATGGTATTTCCAAATGCCGATGCATTACCTCGGCATCCATCGCAACTCTATGAAGCCCTAGTGGAAGGGGTTTTACTGTTTATGATTCTATGGTTATATACTAGAAAATCCAGAGTTGTGGGAACTCCTGGTGGAGTATTTCTATTTTGCTACGGTATTGGCAGATTTGTCTGTGAATTTTTCCGCGAACCAGATAGTCACATGGGATTTATTTTATTCCGCCAACTAACCATGGGGCAATTACTATCAATCCCCATGGTATTATTGGGTTTAGGGATATTGTTACACTGTAATAAAAAAACTAATTGCTAAAGCTCTTGGTGAAAGAGAGTACCATCATAAAAACCATCGTTGTTATTTTGGAAACTGTTAGGGGAACCAAGATTAGTGGTACCATAATTAATATATTCACCTAAATTTCCTATAATTCCATCTTCTATGGTACACTTGCCATAGCATTCGATGGTACCTTTATTATAAATATAGGCTCCTTTTTTCAAAATTAACGTTGCACCTTTTTCAAGATATAACAGGGCAGTTTTTTTTACCTCCATATTTGCTTGATCAGCTATACAAAATTTAGCTATAGCAATTCTACCAATATTTCCTGGTTCTAGTATAAAACTTTTTTGAATCCTCATTTCCCCCATTCCTCTTATGGCACCAGTTTTTATTTTTCCACTATCTATATCTTTTATTAGGTCTTCCAGCAAAATGTATTCTTTCTGTATTGGTGAGCTATGGGTCACATTTTTCCTAGCACCAAGCTTTGAATCCAAATCTGCCCAGGCAGCATTTAACAGCATACAACCTAATATTAAAAAAATACTTTTTTCATTATATTTAAGCTCCTCGTCATTTTAATAGAAGCTATTGAGTAACATCCTGCGTTTTTAAACTCAATACCGCTATTTACGGTATATCGTAACCTTCGTGATCACCTAACTAATCTTGCAGTTGGCATTTACAAACAGTTACATTTTGCTAATATTAGAGAAAATTTAGTGGAGAAAACCATGGTCCATGAACCATCACTATGGAGTTTTATTACCAATGCTGGAACGGTGGTTAAAACTGTTATGCTAATTCTATTAGCAGCTTCCCTGGGTTCCTGGACAGTCATATTTCAAAAATTTTTTCTTCTAAAAGATGCACGCTATGCAGCAAAAAAATTTGAGAAACAATTTTGGGGCATGAACGATCTGGGTAAATTTTATGCTAAGCTAAAAATTCGTCAGGATAGCTTACATGGTTTGGAGCAAATTTTTTTTTCAGGGTTTAGCGAATATTTTCGCCTGAAAAAACAACCATCTATCAAAGCCGAAGACATAGCCATGGGAACTGACAGAATAATGAAAATTTCTCTAACCAGAGAATTAATCACCTTAGAACGCCACCTATCCTTTCTTGCTACCGTGGGTTCCATAAGCCCCTACATTGGTCTCTTTGGCACGGTTTGGGGAATAATGACATCATTTCAGGCGCTTAGTAGCAGTTCTCAGGCCACCATGGCCATGGTAGCCCCCGGAATATCGGAAGCTTTGATAGCTACAGCCATAGGTCTCTTTGCTGCCATACCTGCCGTAATTGCCTATAACTATTTTAGCCATGGCATTGAACAGTTAGCAGATACCTACGATATATTTAAAGAGGAATTTTCTAATATTCTACATCACCAGATAATGTAAAAACGTGAGAAGATACAAACGCCACTGCCTCGTTGCTGAAATTAATGTGGTACCCTACATTGATGTAATGTTGGTACTGCTAGTAATTTTCATGGTTACGGCACCCATGCTTTTCCAGGGAGTTGAAGTAAATTTGCCGACAAGTAATGCCAAAGCTATGGATTCTAAACAAAAAGAACCCATAGTTTTATCCATAGATCAAAGCGGTAATTACTATTTAAATATAGCCCCAAATCCCACTCTAAAAATATCTTCCATGGATATTACGAATTTAGTTCAGAGAGAATTAAAAAATTCTAAGGATAGACTAAGTAGACCAATTTTAATTAAGGGTGATAGGAATATTAGCTATGAAAAAATCATAACTGCTATGACACTGTTACAGCAAGCTGGAGCTCCAACCATAGGGTTAATTACCAACCCTGAAAATTCTTCTCCTCGAATTTCATCCTAGATCCTGGGAAGTGGCAACGTACTCCAGCGCTCCTGACAATCTTTTTATAGCTCTATCTTTTCCTAGTAAATAAATAGTCCTGTGAAGAGGTGGTGATACCGTTGTTCCCATCATTGCTACGCGCAGAGGTTGAGCAATTTTGCCAAATTTTAAATTAAATTGCCTCGCTAGATCTTCTAAATCTTTATGTATCATATCCTCCTGCCAAAACAATGATTTTGCCAGGGATTTTTGAAAGGCTTCGATAAATGGAACGCTATTATGGTTAAGATAGGTTCTTGCCTCTTCAGTATAATTTACAGAGTCTCCATAGAAATCCAAAGCTTTTACTGCCATCTCCTTCACCGTGTCCACTCTTTCCCGAAACGCTACAACTAAATCTTCTAAACATGGTTGCCCAGGATTAAGATCAATCTTTAATTCTCGTAAATAATGATCGAGATATGATGCCACTACTTTGGAATCCAGAGATTTAATGTAGTGGCGATTTAAACACAATAATTTTTCCGGATTAAATGCCGCTGCAGCTCTATTGATATCCTCCACTTCAAATAACTCTACCATCTCCTCCAGGGAAAAAATCTCTTGATCTCCATGGGACCAACCTAATCTAATTAGATAATTCAGCAAAGCATCCTTTAAAATTCCCTCATCTCTATATTGCAAAACACTGAGAGCTCCACTGCGCTTGGATAGCAAATGTCCATCACTACCTAAAATTAATGGTACATGTCCATAGGTTGGAGCAGTAGCGCCAAGGGCATGGAAAATATTAATTTGTCGTGGCGTATTATTAATGTGATCAGCTCCGCGAATTACATGAGTAATACCCATGGCCAAATCATCAACTACTACGCAAAAATTATAGGTGGGAAACCCATCGGATTTCATAATTACTAAATCATCTAATTCACTATTTTTGAAGGTGAGGCTACCCATAACTTGGTCAGTGAAGTTTACCTCTCCTTGGAAACTATTTTTAAATCGAATTACGTAGGAATGCTCATTGGTGGATGGTAAATTCTTCGTTCGGCAGTGGCCATCATAGCGAGGCTTTTCCCTATTTGCTAATTGCTCTTCGCGCAATTTACTCAGACGCTCCTGGGAGCAATAGCAACGATAGGCTAACCCCTGGGTAATTAATTTTTCCGCTGCTTCACGATAGAGATCAAGACGTTCCGATTGAAAAAATGGCCCTTTATCATAGCTAAGTTCCAACCAAGCCATGCTATCTAAAATCAATTGCGTAGACTCCTTTGTGGAGCGTTCTCGATCGGTATCTTCTATTCTCAAAATGAACTCCCCTTGGCTATGGCGTGCATAGAGCCAATTATAGAATGCCGTACGTATACTACCCAGGTGTAAATTTCCCGTAGGGCTGGGAGCAAATCTAGTGCGTACTTTCATAAAAACTTAAACTCCTAATTAATATTCTAAACTCTGGACAGCATAGCATAGATAAATTATTATAACCCCATCTTTTTACCACTATTTAGAAACGTGGTATATAGCTAAACTGGGCGATTAGCTCATTTGGTAGAGCACTGCCTTCACATGGCAGGGGTAATTGGTTCGAGTCCAGTATCGCCCACCAGAATTTAGCACACAAAAGTGTAAATAATTACCTTAGCCAATGGATATTTTAATAGTAAAACTTTCTTCTCTAGGAGATATAATTTGCACTCTACCCGCTGTATCCGACGCCTGCGCTGCTCATACTACTATTAAGTTCGACTGGGTAGTGGAAGAAAATTTTACGGAAATTCCTAAGCTACATGCAGGAGTGAATCAGGTAATTCCCATTGCCCTAAGACGCTGGCGCAAAAAGCTTCTCCATGGTTCCGTTGCCAGGGAAATACATTGTTTTATAAAAACTCTTAGGAAGAGAAAATATGATATTATCATTGATCCCCAGGGATTACTTAAAAGTGCCATAGTTACCACCATAGCCCGTGGAAACAGCTATGGTTTTAATAGTAAAAGTATTCGAGAACCTCTGGCTGCTTACTTTTACAATCGTACTTTTAGCATTTCAAAAACCATGCATACCGTAGAAAGAATGCGCACATTATTCGCCAAAGCCTTAGATTACCAATATCATTGTACTCTCCCTAGCTATGGTCTAGAATCCCATGAAATTAAAGATGTTTCTAGTTTCAGGGAAAAGTATATTGTTTTTGCTCATGGCAGTAGTCGCAGTAATAAGTGCTGGCCCCTAAATAAATGGATTGAACTTTCTCATCTAGCCAAAACTGCAGGCTTTATAATAATGCTTCCCTGGGGAAATGAGGAAGAACTCTCACGGGCTAATACTATTGCTAAAGCTACTGACAATTGCCAGATTTTACCTTCCCTATCACTCCGTGCTATTGCTAGTATTTTATTGCAAGCTCAGGGGGTTGTTGCCGTAGATACCGGTCTAGGGCATTTAGCTGCAGCACTTACGATACCAGCGATATCTCTCTATGGTCCCACAAATCCTAAATTAGCAGGAACCCATGGGAAAAACCAATACCACCTAGTGGACATGAATAATCTAGAGGCTAAAATCGTTTGGCAAAAGTTATGCTACGCTATGAAATCAGAAAATATATCCTAATTTTTCACCCAGCAAAGCTAGCCAACCCCATTCATTGTCTACATTCTAAAATACCATCAATAATGCCATATTCCATGGCATCTCTAGGAGTCATAAAATTATCACGATCAATATCCTGTTTAATTTTTTGTTTATCTTGATTTGTATGGCGCGCTAGAATATCAATAACTTGTTGATTTACCCTAAGTGCCTCCTTAGCATGAATTTCAATGTCACTAACTTGTCCTTGGTAACCGCCCAAAGCTTGGTGAATCATAATCGTAGCATGAGGAAGACAGTAACGTTTTCCCTTGGCACCTGCAGTTAATAATAAGGCAGCGGCACTGGCAGCTTGGCCAATGCAGAAGGTGCTAACATCAGGTTTAATAAATTGCATAACATCATAAATAGCTAAACCTGCACTAACCACTCCACCGGGAGAATTAATATATAGTGATATGTCTTTGGTGGGATTCTCTGATTCTAAAAATAGCAATTGGGCAACAATGAGATTCGCCATATGAGCCTCCACTTCACCGACTAAAAATATAACTCTCTCCCTAAGTAGACGTGAATAAATGTCATAGGCTCGTTCTCCCCGGGCACTTTGCTCCACCACCATGGGGACTAGCTGGCTATTTTTTATCATAAATTATCCTCGAAATAAGATCTATTATTGAAATATTAACCCTAACCTAAGTAACGTTAACAACGTGGGCACATTCCTTTTGGGGACATACCTTTTCCTCACCTGCTCTTTTGGTCACCTTTCTTGATAAAATTTTCCATCCACACTTGGGGCATGCCTCATCTATGGGTTCATGCCAAATGGCGTATTTGCAAGTCGGATAGCAAGAACAGGAGTAAAAATATTTACCATAGCGTGATTTTCTTTTTAGCATGGTTCCTTTAGCACAAAGGGGACACTTCACCTTTGTATCACTGGGTTTTTCCAGGGGCTCCATGAACTTACACTTTGGGTAGTTACTGCAACCTATAAATTTACCATATTTACCTAGCTTAATATGCAACGCAGAATTGCACTGAGGGCAAGTGCGATCAGGCACAACTTCAACTTCAGCAACACTTTTATTTTGATCAACGTTTGCAGTATAATCACATTGAGGATAACCACTACATCCTATGAAATTTCCCTTTTTTCCTAATTTCAAAGTAAGTGATTTCCCACATTTAGGACATTTTTCATCTAGCGTTTCCTGAGTAACATCAACGCGCTGCACCGTAGCGGCAATATCATCAATCAATTTTTTAAATGGCTGCCAAAATCCATCCATTAGCTTAGAAAACCTATAGTTACCATTGGCTATATCATCGAGTTCACTCTCCAATTTCGCGGTAAATTCATAGTCCACATAGCGAGGAAAGTAGCTAACCAAGAATCTATTTACTATGCGCCCCACGTCCGTGGGCTTAAACCTTTTGTTTTCCAAAATAGCATAGCTGCGACTAAGAAGAGTATCTATTATGGCAGCATAGGTTGAAGGTCTACCTATGCCATGCTCTTCCAGGGTTTTTACTAGGCTTGCTTCGCTATAGCGTGGCGGTGGTTCAGTAAAATGCTGATTACATTCAATTTCGTTCAAATCTACTAAATCATTAACTTTCATGGAAGGCAATATCTTAGTATCATCACTATGAATATCATCCATATCTTCTTGGTAGACACTTAAAAATCCAGCGCTAGCTATAACGGAACCATGGGCTCTAAATATATTGTCATCATTTCCACAACCGAGATCCACGGTTACTGTATCAAAGGAAGCTGCCACCATTTGCGATGCAATTGTTCGACGCCAAATTAATCCATAGAGCTTAGCTTGTTCCGGATTTAATTTTTTTTCCAACTCTTCGGGAATGTGACTACTAAGAGTTGGCCTAATAGCCTCATGGGCTTCCTGGGCATTCTTAGATTTAGTTTTATAAAGATTGCCACTAGGCGGCAAATTATCTTCACCGTAGCGCTGTAATATGGTGCGCCGAATATCTGCAATGGCATCCTTTGCTAAATTCACGGAGTCAGTGCGCATATAGGTTATGCAGCCTGCTTCATATAGTTTTTGAGCTATTCCCATGGTACGCTTAGCACTAAAACCAAGCTTACGTGATGCTTCTTGTTGTAACGTAGAGGTAGTAAAGGGTGGTGCTGGATTACGTTTTCGCTTCTTTTTTTCCACCTTAGTAACTCGTAATTTCCCTTGAGCTAGAACCAGTAACTTTTCCCGTACACTTTTAGCCTCATTTTCCTGAACAAAGGAGAATTGATTTAATTTTTCTCCGCAATAAACAATTAATTTTGCACTAAATTTTTGCTCAGCAAATACGTTATTAGATATAATGGTCCAATACTCCTGGGATACAAATTTTTCTATCTCCTCTTCGCGAGTAACAATCATACGTAAAGCTGGACTTTGTACACGACCTGCGGAGAGACCATAGCGAATTTTTTTCCATAGTAAGGGAGAAAGATTAAAACCCACTAAATAATCCAAAGCTCTTCGGGCTTGTTGGGCATCAACTAAATCCATGGAAACAGTTCTAGGATTAGCCACGGCTTCTAAAACAGCATTCTTTGTGATTTCATGAAATACAACGCGATGTATTTCCTGCTTTTTTAGTACTTTTTTCTCCCGCATCATTTCACAAAGATGCCAAGCAATGGCCTCCCCTTCGCGATCGGGATCCGTAGCTAGATATAAAGTATCTGCTGCTTTTAGAGCTTTAGCAATGGTAGCTATGTGGCTAATATTTTTTTTAATTGGCTCGTAGCGCATGGCAAAATTATGATCAACATCTATCGCTCCATTTTTCGGTATTAGGTCGCGTACGTGACCATAGGATGCCAACACACTATATTCCTTGCCAAGATATTTTTTAATGGTTGTGGCCTTCGCCGGTGATTCTACTACCACAATATTTTTTGACATATGACCCCTAGCTCCATTATTCATCCAATAATATTGTATTCATAAAATAACTGCGAATATCATTTAGATTAGCATTGAATTTACTCATTAAGACAAGAAACACTACCCATTTAGCCTCTTCCAAGGTAACCACTTGATCACTTAATTGCATCAATTGGTTAATAACCACTTCTCGCATCTTAGTATCTAAAACTCTAGATTGCTCTAAAGCCATTAAAAAACTACGTACGTCGGTATCCAAACACACTAATTCCTCACCACTAAAAATCCTAAAAGTAGTACGATGATCATCGGTAAAGTGGTTTTCATTTTGATAGGTAGCATACCAAGCTTGTTGTTCAATGAGTTCTCGAAGCCAATCAAAGGCATCAATTATTGTTTTTCTAGAAAAACCGGCTTTTTCTAAGCTATTTCTGATAGCTTTTTGATCACCCACAGGGCTATCACCACTATGCGTATACTGCATTACCACTTCTAATAGATGTACAATAATTGCCACAATATTATGTTTCATTATATTACCCTATGCATGCATAGCTACCCATAACTTCCATAACTTTTCCTTGTAATTCAAGCTCCAATAGGAATTCCCTAACTTGAAATTCAGGTAAATTAGTTTTTAATATTATCTCCTCTACGGTGATGAATTCAAAGCCAATACAATCTAGCAGTTTATGATATGGAGAATCAAGTTTATTTTTTTTATCCCCGGTTAGTGGCATAAAATCAACGCCGTTTTTTTTCACATCCAATGAGGGAAATTCATCTATTATATCTGCTAAATCAGTTAATAATTTAGCTCCCTGACTAATGAGATGGTTTGTTCCTCTTGCCTTATAATTATATATGGAACCTGGAATGGCAAATACTTCCCTTCCCTGTTCTCCGGCATACCTGGCAGTGATCAGGGAGCCACTTTCCAAAGCCGCCTCCACAACTAAAGTTCCCAAACTCAATCCACTAATTATTCTATTGCGCAGTGGAAAATGCCAGCTCCGAGCTTTAGCGTGCAAAGGATATTCAGAAATAGCAATGCCACCTCGAGCTACTATTTCCTCCAACAACGATTTATTGCTAGCTGGATAAATGTGATAAAAACCTGATCCCAATACTGCCACACTATAACCGGAACCCTCCAAGGCTCCTCGGTGGCTTGCTGCATCAATACCCAGAGCTAAGCCACTGGTAATGGTCAACCCCAGATTACCTAAATTTTTAGCGAAATTCTTAGCCATCAAAATCCCCTGGGGTGTAGGAGTACGGCTACCCACCATAGCTAGCTGCTTTGATCGCAGTAGCGCTAAATTTCCCATGACAAATAATATGAGAGGAGGATTGGCTATTTCCTCCAACAATGGTGGATAGCTAGAATCTCCCAGAGTAATAATATGGTGACCATCTTGCGCAGCCCAGGTCAAACATTCATCCACACTATGCCAATTGGGATTTCTAAACTTCATCGCTTCCTCGGGAGTCACGCCCAAATTAGTCAGATTAATGTCAGAACTAAAGATGGCATCAAGGGAGGGAAAAAACTCAAAAATCTTAGCTCCCCATTTAAAAATTAAATTGGTATTTAACAGTAAAAATAGTAAATATTTACATTTATCTACATTTTTAAAATTATCTTTATCATTGGACAACATAGCCTACCTCAGTTATAGTATTTTGGTATTCAGCAAATAAAAAACACTATGGCTATCCTTCAAATTATTCAATACCCTGATTTACGCCTGGGACGTCGAGGAAAGCTAGTTACTGATGTTATGGAAGAAAAAATCCAACGAGATATTCATAATATGATTCAAACTCTACTTGCTTCACAAAAGTGTGCTGCCTTAGCGGCCACTCAGTTAGCCATGGATAACCCTCCCAGCATTACGGTAATCAATACCAGTGATAAACCAACGGTGGACAATGTTCTCTGCCTGGTCAATCCTCAAATCATGGCCAAGGAGGGAGAAGTCATAGATATGGAGGGCTGCATGTCTGTGCTACCAGAATTTATTTATGCTCCAGTAATGAGAGCCAAAAAGATCAAAGTAAAAGCCTTGGATCATCGGGGAAACAATCTTGAGTTCCATGCCAATGATTTTCTCGCTCGATGCATTCAACATGAATATGATCACCTCCAGGGTATAGTTTATCTAGATCATCTATCGAAAGAGGAACGTCTCATCGTGGAACAAAAAATTTCCACCTTGGCACGTAGCAATTAGAAAATTTATATTTAATCACGGAAAGAAAATTTATTTCTCAAAGCTATCTCTGCAGATTGAGGTACAAAGGGAGAAATATCACCGCCAAAGGATGCAATCTCTCGTATCAATGATGATGAAATATAGGTATATTTTTCCGAAGGTGTGAGAAAAACGGTTTCCATTTTTGCATGCATATTTCTATTCATATTTGCCAATTGTAATTCATATTCGAAATCCGTAATAACTCTTAAACCACGTAGAATTACATTCACCTTTCTAGCTTTGCTTAAACTTACCAATAGGCCAGAGAAGGTACATACCTCCACCTTGGCAAATT
>JAVBML010000068.1:0-3123 GCA_031552655.1 Gammaproteobacteria bacterium | reverse complement strand
GACAGAAATTAATTAAAAATCTAGGCAATGAACAAAAAAACAACTACAATTATTGCTGAGTTTGGAAAAATATGGATAATCTATTTTTTATAGCTTTATCCTCTCAGACTTTGCCGTCAACCTTAGTCAGGGCTATCACACTCGCCGTGGGGTCTAGGATCAAAAAATAATGCAGATGCATGTAAAACAGCTTGTGAGAAATCTAAACCTTCCGTAAAAAGCATTTTCCATAGTTGTAGCTAAGCTATAGTTTGTGATTTGGTTTTAGTAACCACCCTCCTATGAGAGGGTGGTTAATTATTATTTTGTTTTTTATATTGTCAAAGGATTTTAATTAAACTAGTTTTTATGTCCGCTGCTTTAGACTTGTTCTTACCTTCACCTCAATGAACTTATGCATAGTTTACATTTTACCTAAGATAGGAAGAATAAATTTATTATGAAGTTAGGAGTAGGAGAATCTTCGTTTAGAACTACTAGAATTGTATTATTTTTGATTATGTTTCTTCCGCTGCTATGCATGACCAGCGACGGCGGTACAGTAAAAAGACCAAACGACGAATATCTTGCTTTCAATGAAACTCGCCATGCTATTTATAATTTCATACAAAATCATGAGTATTTATTAACACCATTAGCCACCATGGTGGCAGGAACTATACGCTGTGGCTATTGGTGCGGTGTCGTTGGTGGGGCAGTGGGCGTTGTCGATGAATTTGCTGTTCATCTGGGGTACACAGATAAGCATTACCTAACCTACGGTATATTTGGAGATGCCATTGGCCATATAATTAAGCCTGCGCTAATATCTGATATTGGTGGCGTAATAGCGGGGGTGCTGTTACCAACTGGAATGTTGCATAAACATCAAGAAATAATAGCTCCGACAGTGGGGATCATAGTAGGGAATTCCATGGGCGGTATTTTCGGCATGGTAAGTGGAGCAGTCGGCGGCATTATTGATGAAAAACTACTAGCTAGTAACCTGGTAGATAGGCATTATCTAACATTTGCCATGTTAGGAATTGCTGTAACTAATTTATTGGACCACTTTGATCCATTTACGGCTAGTTCCATGGGGATATTTTTGGGATTTATTGCGGCTAACTATGAAGATGAGATCAAGGATAATATCCTAGCCCCCACTAGGGCAACCGATGAACTGTACTCTATCTATAGTAAATTTATATCTAAAGAGCAACTAGGTAGTCACTTTGAAAAGCACATTATAGCTTCAATTGGTAGCCAATTTTTAACCCAATTTTTGTCCCTAAAGCTGGTTAATTTTCAACAAGCTTTAACCTATAATTTTGAGAGACTAGATAATTTCAATGGAGGAGCATGGGTTAACCTGGGAAAGGGGATTGTTAATTTTGCTATTTTTCTAGTTCCCTATGCTCTAGGGCAGACGATTACCAGTGGCATCGACGGCTACTTTGATAAAAAATTACAATTTATTTTAGAGGATAGGATTAGAACTGAGCTATTTTCCGGTGAAATACCGCTGAATTTATCCCAGGATCTAAATTCTGCTGTATTGATGGATAACTTAAAAACAGATATTTCGGTGGTAGTAAATTCAGGTAGTAGCTTAACCACAGGAGCAGTTTCCACTGCGATTAATGGAGCCTATGGTGTGGGGATAATTATTATCCATTCACCTCATATTCTTATTTACTCCACCCTGTACAATAAAATTTATACCTTCATTACGGAATATTTAGCTTCCCAGCAAAGGTTCTATGAGGAACAAATTACGGCACTGGATTCTAAGCTAATAACCACCATGAGGCATGATATGGAAAATATAAGAACTATAATCGAAAGAGATGGTATGGTGGCTACCAAAGATAAAATAGAGAATGTTACAATCCATATTAGGGATCTTGAAGGAATTCAAAAGTCATGGAGTATGGTTCAACAAATTTGGTGGTCAATAATGGGACCCATGGACCTAATGTTCAATTGCTACATAGCTGCCAACGAAATTCAACAAAAAAGAATTCCATTCGCCGATAGAAATAAAGTGCAAACAGCAAGTTGGCAAGTATCTAACTTACTATCTTGGAGTGGTCGCACGGCCCAGGATAGATCCTATATGCAGCAATCTTTAAACAGAATAGTAGTTCTCGAGGGTAAAATTCACAAAGCATTAGAGCCAGTAGATAAGATTACGCGTATAATTGATGACGGTAGATATTTAAAATTCAGAGAGTTAGAAGTCGGCATAGAAAATAGGATGCTAGTAAAAATAGAAGAACTAGATTTGGAGCTAGGTAAAGTCTATGCCATAACTGGAGAATCAGGTTGTGGCAAAACCAGTTTGCTGTCGAAGATAAAGGGAGTAAAAGAAAACGGTGTTTACGGCAAAGGAGCTATCCATTATCCCAAGGTAAATGGTATGCCTAGAATAGTAATGCTAAGTCAGCAAGACTACTTTCCCCAGGACGCTTCATTGAGCGAAATCATACTATATCCTGATAAAATTCCTAGCGATCCATTATCAAAAGCTCCTAGGAGGGAAGAAATACAAACCCTGTTGGCTGAAATTGGGTTACATGCATTTAGTGTCTCCGGGGAACACGATGGTGTGGGTGCGCTAAGAAAAGGGAAGCTAGATTTAGATAGTAAGGAAAATTGGTATACCTATCTAAGCGGTGGCGAGAAAAAGAAGGTAATGGTAATTTCCGCCATTTTAAAAAAGCCAGACCTATTAATTTTAGACGAAATATTTAATGGGCTTGATCAAAAATCAACGATAGTAGTACAGCAGATGCTAAAAAAATATTTGCCTGATACCTTAATTTTAATCGTAGATCACCATGCCCATGACAATAATTATGATTTCTATGATGAGGAGCTAAAATTTACTAGGAATAAATTAATCGCATTACCTCTGGTAGATTAGACATGTTTGACATACAACATATGAAATTATATCATGTACCAGTAGTTTGGTAAAAATCACATAATATGGAGAATTATACCCATTTCACTTCAAAAAGCAGGGAGAGGAGACTGAAGAATCTCAAAGTTATCGGTAATTCTTTTACGTAAAATGACTTTCCTAAGTCCAATGGTTTTTAAAAAATGTAAGGTGGCGGCAGTAAAATTAGCCAAAGT
>JAVBML010000080.1:0-7689 GCA_031552655.1 Gammaproteobacteria bacterium | reverse complement strand
AATTGATAATGACTCCATTTGTTCAGTTGTACCATCCATGTAATATTCCCTGGACGCTTCCTGTAAAAAATATTTAGCTAAAAAACCTTTCATCCTTGACATTAGTAAAATCCCATCGGTTAGCCTTACCATAAAAATTCCAAATCCAATGGAAATGGGAGCGGATATCATTGCCGGCGCCTTGGCAGCAATGCAAACCTATCCCCATAAAAATTTGCTTGTGGTTGACCTCGGTACCATCACCACCATAACTCCCTTAACTAAAAATCGTGAATGTCTAGGAAGCACATTTATTCCTGGCATTGGTACAGCCATGAATTCCTTTGCTGTCAAAGCTACTAAACTATTCGCCGTGGAAATTATTACTCCTAAAAAATGCCTGGGACGGTCAACCGCTGAAAGTATGCAGGCAGGATTATTCTTTGGTCACCTGGGAGCAATAAAAGAAATCATTCAACGAATCAGTGCGGAAATTTTCCCCCATGATCAACCTCTGGTAATTGCCACGGGTGGATTTGCTAAATTGTTCGAACGGGAAAAAATATTTAACCATATAGAACCTGACTTAATATTAAAGGGGTTGAAAATTGTCCATAAAAAATCATAATCCATTATTCCAATCTGGAAATTTACCTGAATTTGATCAAATGGCACCGCAACATCTTGTGGCAGTCATCGAGACCATCATTAAAAGTAATCGTTTGGAAATCAAAAAACTCTTGATTCAGAAAAAATATAGTTGGCATAATTTCGTAGCTCCCCTGGAAGCTATGCAAGATAAACTTAGCCAACCCTGGGCTCTTTTAGCACATCTAAATGCTACCAACGGCACCAAAGTCATGCGTAGAAGTTACCAAAAAGCTCTGCCCCTCGTGGCAAACTATTTTACTCAAACTATCCAGAACAAAAAAATTTATGAGGCCTTTCGTTGCTTAAAAGCCGATAATAAATATCACCTCTTCGACGAAGCTCAAAAAAAAATAATCTCCAACTATCTCCGGGATAGCAAATTAGCTGGAACAACTCTATCCGCCCAGCACAAAAAGCAATTTTTAGCACTAACTCAAAAGCTTGCTAAGCTAGGACATCGCTTTTCCTGTAATGTATTGGATGCTACCCAAAAATGTGAAATTCGGCTAAGACAACGAGATACAAAAGGCTTACCTCCCCACATTCTTTCCCTGGGTAAAAATAATGCCAGTAAAAATGATTTCAAGGGCTGGATATTCAATCTAGACTATCCCACATACCATGCCCTGGTAACCTATGCGGAGTCACGACGAGTTAGAAAAAAAGCCTACACTGCCTATGTTACCCGAGCCACAGCAAACAATCTAGAACACCCTCAATTTAGCAATGATAAAATTATCATAAATATTCTCAAAACTAGAGCGAAGCTAGCAAAATTGCTAAATTTTAAAAACTATGTGGAATACTCCCTGGCAACCAAAATGGCGGAAAATAGTGAGCAAGTTCTCTCGCTACTCCATGCCCTAGCGGAAAAAGCCATGCCCCGGGCAAAACAGGAACTAGATGCACTGCGTAATTTCGCTCGTAACCATGGCATAAAAAAATTAGCTCCCTGGGATATCAATTACTATGAAGAAAAATTAAGCCAAAAAAAACACGCTCTGGATCAGGAAAAACTAAGAGCCTATTTTCCCCTAGACATAGTGCTGCAAGGAATTTTCACCATTGCCCACACTTTATATGGTGTAGCTACTAAGGAGCGCAGTGATGTTTCCGTGCCCATAGAAGGCGTACGTTTTTTTGAAATCTATGATGCCCGGCATCAGCTGCTGGGACAATTTTATCTCGATGCCTATGCGAAGGAAAATAAGTACGGTGGCGCTTGGATGAGTGACTATCGTCCTAGACATCTCCTAAAAAACCATCGTTTGCAACTCCCATTGGTATTTCTAGTTACTAACTTTCTTCCCCCGGAGAACACCAAACCAACGCTCATAACTCACGAAGATCTTCTGACACTGCTACATGAATTTGGGCATGTCTTGCAACATCTACTGACAAAAATTAATTACCGCGGCGTATCCGGTAACAATGGTATACCCTGGGACACCATTGAGATAGCCAGTCAACTTATGGAAAACTGGGGTTGGCAAAAAAGTAGTTTAAAATTGCTATCATGTCACCATGAAACAAAGAAACCATTGCCCACCGATTTACTAAATAAACTGGCCGGCAGTAGGCAGTTTCATAGTGCTCTACAGCTACTGCGCCAAGTAGAACTGTCGCTCCTGGACCTTAGGATACATCTAGAGGCAGATAGTATCAGCGAAGCTAAATTAAATGACATCGCTGCCTCGGTGGCAAAAATAGCAAAAATTACACCACGCTATAAAAATGCTAGCATTCTAAATACCTTTTCCCACATCTTTGCTGGAGAATATGCCGCGGGATATTATAGTTACAAATGGGCGGAACTATTAGCAGCGGATCTCTTCTCTCGCTTTAAAAAAGAGGGTATTTTTAATCGAAAAACAGGCCGCGCTTTACTAAAAACCATATTAGAAAAGGGAGGCAGTATATCTCCCCTAGTACTCTTTAAAAAGTTCATGGGTCGAGAACCAAAAATAGATTCTTTACTAAAACAGGAAGGCATATTATGAACATTAATCAACAAAAGCAAAAAGTTGCGGAAATGGTCTTGGATTATATTCAAGCGGGAGATACCATTGGCGTTGGCACAGGTTCTACGGTTAACTACTTTATCGAAGTATTGGCATCCATCAAACATAGGGTATCCACTACCGTGGCAAGTTCCAGAGTAACCATGGAGCGCTTGAAATCTCAGGGATTTGATGTCGTTGATTCTAATCTTGTGGAGGAACTCTCCCTCTACATCGATGGTGCCGATGAAATCAATGATAATCTAGAAATGATTAAGGGGGGTGGCGCCGCTCTCACGGGAGAAAAAATCATTAGTTCCCTGGCAAAAAAGTTCATCTGCATCGCCGATTCCAGCAAAAAAGTAACTCAGCTGGGAAAATTTCCCGTGCCCATCGAAGTAATTCCCATGGCACGTAGCTACGTTGCCCGAACCATGGTTAAATTGGGAGGATCGCCCATATACAGAGTGGGAGTAACCACGGACCATGGCAATGTAATCTTAGATGTCTGGAATCTAAAAATCACCGATCCCAAAAAATTAGAGTTAACCATTAATAATATTCCAGGAGTCGTAACCAATGGTTTATTTGCCAACAGAACGGCGGACTTATTACTGCTAGGAACCAGCGGTGGGATAGAAATACAAACCATATAATGAGCATGATTAGAGAAGAACCATCCCATAAGCTACCCCTTATCCTCGCACTCCTGTTGCACATCACCGTGGGGTATTTTTTCCATGCAAAGTCAGCGCCTCATCGACTGCGACCATCTTCGCATTCATCTTTCAATGCCATTCAAGCTTTTACGGTTAATGGCAGCACTTTAGCAGCATTTGCGCCACAAAAAACTACGCTAGTAAGCAAAAAAGAAATAGTAAAGTCCTCAACACTACCAACAAAGCACCTAGAAAAACCATCAGCTAAGCAACTTTCGATGCCAAAAATCTCCCCCACTATTCTTCGGGAGAGTATGCTTAGAGAACATGCCAAGGAGCTGCAAATCTTAAAAAAAGAACGAAATAAAATGAAACAACGCCTTGCCCAGGAACATGAACAGGAAACGCAAAAATTACTAAGAGATGAATTAGCCCGGGAACAGCAGCTCATTGAAGATCAAGGTGAAGAACAAAGCGGTACCCTTCAAAGTGCGCTTGGTGACCACCGCAGGCTAATACATCAGAAAATCTCCTCCCATTGGATAAAACCGGAAAATCTTTCAACCCGGGACTTTGTAAAAATTTTCATCAATATCGCTCCGGGAGGAATTATTTTAGAACAACGAATAGTGGCTAGTAGCGGTAATAAAATTTTGGAAAGATCTGCCCAGGCCGCAATAACTAATGCCTCTCCCCTACCGCTGCCGGAGAAGACAAAAGTATTTGACGAAATGCGCACGTTAATAATAGTATTCAGGGATGATGGCTTGGTAAATAATTAGGTGCCTTGGAGACTTGAACGTGCATATTTTTAGAAAAATCCTCACTATGTTTTTATTGGGGTCTTGGCTTAGTAATACCTTGGCAATACTGGAGATAGAGATAACCCAGGGTGCTGATAATGCTATGCCCATTGCTATTTATCCCTTTGACACGGAAGAAAAGTTATCGTCTCATGCCAATTTTTTAGTAACCACCATTGGCAATGACTTAAAAAACAGTGGTCGCTTTTATCCAATCAATGGTAAAACTGACATGGAGCAAACCAGAAAGATTGAAGCCATTGTAAAGGGACAAATTGTATCTCTGAACCATGATAAGTATAAAATATCCTTTAGCCTCCTCGATGCTCATAGTCAAAAAGTACTCTTTGCAAAGGAATACATCGCTAGCAATGGGCAAATGCGTAAAGTCGCTCACCATCTCAGTGACACTATCTATGAACAACTGTTGGGAGACCGTGGCATATTTTCCACTAAAATCGCCTATGTTTTAGTGGATAAGCGAGGAAAACGAGGGAAATACTATCTTCAAATAGCCGACAGTGATGGTCACAATACCCATACCCTTCTATCTTCAAGGTTTCCCCTAATGTCGCCAAGTTGGTCACCCGACGGTAAAAAAATATCCTACGTATCCTTTGAGGGCCATCGAGCAGCTATCTACGTGCAAAACATTGCCACGGGAAAAAGAGAAATTTTAGCCAAATTTCCCGGCATCAATGGAGCACCTGCCTGGTCCCCCGATGGAAATAAAATGGCTATGGTTTTAACTTCCACGGGTTACCCTAAAATCTTCACCATGGATCTACGTACGAAGCAACTGAAGCAAATAACCGATGGCTGGTATCTAGATACGGAACCCAGCTGGTCCCCAGATGGCAATAGCATAATTTTTACCTCCAATCGCGGTGGCACTCCTCAGATATATAGGATTCACTTGGAAAATAAAAAAATAGAACGCATTACCTTCAGTGGTTCATATAATGCTCGAGCACATTTTGTTCCCAATAAAAATGCCATTGTCATGCTACACAAAGAGGATGGAATGTTTACCATTGCATTGCAGGAATTAAAATCTGGGCAGCTAACTCTTCTCGCTCCACTGGGACTCAACGAATCTCCTAGCATTGCACCCAATGGCAAGATGGTAATATACGCTGCTAACAGATCCCAAAAAGGAATATTGGCAGAATCATCCATTGATGGTAAAGTAAGGCTACTATTACCAGCGGTTGACGGAGAAGTGCAGGAGCCAGCATGGTCACCATTTTTAAATTGAAACAATTTATCGGGGGAAATTTACATATGAATAGAAAGATAGCAGTCGCAGCAGCGAGTTTTTTAGCTCTTAGTTTACTAGGAGGCTGTAGCCACCTAAAGACTAAAAAGGGAAATACCATGGAGAGTGCCCAAACATCTGCCTTTGAAGATCAAGATGGTTTTGGTGACTATGGGTTCTCAAATGTGAACAAACTAAAAGCTCCCTACAATCAATCCTACTATTTTGATTTTGATCGCTTTGAAGTAAAACAAGAGGACCTAGAATCCATAAGATTACAGGCTGACTACGTTCTGGCTCATCCCGGCACAAAATTACGTATCGAAGGTAATGCCGATGAAAGAGGTAGTAGAGAATATAATGTAACTTTAGGTTGGAAACGTGCCAAAGCAGTGGTTAATATTTTAAAGCAACATGGAATTAACGATGATCAGGTTGCCACCGTTAGCTATGGCAAAGAAAAACCTCTGGCCCTGGGACACGACGAAGAATCCCATAGCCAAAATCGTCGCGTCGATTTTATCTATGAAGCAAAATAGGAATTTTAGCAATCAGTACCGGTGATTTCCATGAATAAAAAAAATTACCTATTCTATCTCTTGGTAGCCATGGGTAGCTGTGCCATGGCGGAGGTTCCCATCGTTGACTACTCCTCTGATAATATGATCTCCTCCGAGGAATCTTCAACCATGATAACCACTGCATCCAGACAATTTTCCCCTCCCACGATAACTTCACATTCAGTCGCTAATGGCTCGACGGTTTCCATGGATATGGAACAGCGAATTAGAAAGTTAGAAGGACAAATAAGCAATTTACATCGCCAAAGTCTGCAAACAAAAATAGATGAATTGCAGCAGCACATTCAAAAGCTCAGTGGACAAATTGATTGGCAAAATCATCAAGTGGAGCAATTGGATAAACAACTTAAGGACTTTTATCAGGATATAAACCGGCGCATCGATGAGAATGGGTTTACCACAAAAGCACCATCTAATGTAACGGGAGATAATGATCGCACTGCCAAAGGTGTTTCCAGTAGTACAGGAGTTGCACAAAAAAAGCCACCGAGCATAGAAAGTAGTGTTTTTCTAAAGGAACAGCAATTTTACCAAGCGGCCATTGATTTACTACCCAATAAAAAACTTGAAAGTGAAACTAAGCTAAGGGAATACCTTAAACGCTATCCCCAGGGAATATACAGAGCTAATGCTCACTATTGGCTAGGTGAGATAAATTTTTTACAAAAAAACTTCGATGCGGCGGAAGAGGAATTTAGCACCATTATCACCAAATATGATAAATCCAAGAGAGTACCCGATGCTCTATTGAAACGAGCTATTGTTTACCAAAATCAAGGCAGAGAGAAAAAAGCACAGGAAGAATTTCATAAAATAATCAAACTATATCCACGAAGTAGCGCTGCCCAATTGGCGAAGCAACAAGTTAGTAAACCATAACTTCAGGAACAACGCCCCACGCAATGACCAATGGGCTACTATAAAATAAAAAATAGGTAGATTTTGCCAAGAAAATATATTACTGTTTGTTTGATTTGAATATCAAATTCATGGGTGATTAGCTCAGCTGGTAGAGCAGTTGACTCTTAATCAATTGGTCACAGGTTCGATCCCTGTATCACCCACCAGTAAAATCAAGAATTGTGGCTTAATTACTCAATTCACCAAAGTTACCTTGTGGGATTTTTCGGGAATAAAAATGCTAGAGCATTTTTATTCCAAATTCGACTTTCCTGCCGAATTTGTGCTGGTCTAGTTTTAACTCTCATAAGTTTTTCCCAATTCAATGAGTAAGGCTTTCGAATATCATTGATGGATAGTAGTCCAATGTTCGGTGGACTGTTTAGCCACACTAGGCTGCTGTCATCTATCCACTCGCTGGCAACTAAGTTCAAAATATGGCGCACTATTTATAAACCAAAGTTAATGTGATTCTATGCTTTCTACCAATTCTCTTCTTAGCTGCAATAAAAGGCTGTAAAGTACCTATGTGTACCATTTCTACAGGAAGATCGCCTATATTTATCCGACATCTCAAGTTATGCAACATCTGATTGGATGCTTATCTTAATTAAAAAATACTAAAATTAAATCGATGGCAAAAAAACCTTTAAAGATTATAAAAAAAATACCATGGAGAAATTTTCCACTAAAAGTTTTATGACTTTTCCCTTATAGTATAGTGGACCCCGTTGTCAAGACCAGTAATTGTCAAAAATAAGAAGTATAATCCTCTTGGTGTTAAATAAAGTTATTACCATTTTCTCACCCATCATACACAACCCATGGTGTCTTATAACCCAAGGCTTGATGCGGCCT
>JAVBML010000014.1:0-8801 GCA_031552655.1 Gammaproteobacteria bacterium | reverse complement strand
AATCTATACTAAGCGTTAAGTCATAGTAGCGTATTCCAGCTGCGGGACGGCCGAGGCCAATTAACTTGCTGCGTTAAGACGAGTACGTTTAGGGGTCACGATGGCCTAAACGTTTCACGAGTTAGCGGCACTCCTGTTTTTATTTTGGCTCTGCTGCTCCTGATAAAGGGCTTCAAAGTTAATGGGTGCTAGATAGAGGGGAGGAAAGCTGCCGCGGCAGATAGTTTCTGATACCAGTTCCCTAGCGTAGGGGAATAGAATGTTGGGACAAAAACTACCTAGCATATGTTTTAATTGTTCTTCGTCAAAACCTTGCAGCGTAAATATACCCGCTTGTTTTATTTCGATGAGAAAAGCCACTTTGTCTTGTAATTTTACCGTTACCGTTACGTGGAGTACTACTTCATAAATAGTGTCGGAAATTTTTTGGGATTTTGTTTGTAGATCAAGATCTACCTGGGGAGCCCATTCAATTTTAAAGATTTCTGGAATATTTGGTGCTTCGAAGGAAATATCCTTAGCATAGATACGTTGAATATTAAATTCATGGCTATTTTCCGTGGTTTGAGTCTCTTTTTCGTTTTTCATGATTATTTTCCTGTATTTTAATGTTAATTATTTTTGACTAGAGGTAGCCGAGTCTCTTCCCAGGCTGCTAAGCCGCCTCCTAGGATATTTATTTTAAGGTATCCTAGATTCTTCAGTTTTTTCCCGGCGGCAATTACTGCGGTACTTTGATTACCTAGGAGTATTAGAGTATTTTCCTTGGCTAGGTTTAAATTTTTTATTTTAGTATCAAATTCTTCACTGGGAAAATTAAGGGAATTTTTAATATGGGCACCATGGAAGGCGATGGCATCTCTAAGATCGATGACGGTTCCCTTGCCGCGGTTGATAAGTAAGATACCCTCCTGGGGTGTAATGGTTACCATGCCTCCGATTTTAGAACGTAGTTCTTCAAATATTAGTAAAGCTAGGGTAACTAGTAATGTGAGAGATAGGAGCCAGTGATTTTGAAGAAATTGTATCAATTGTTCTAACATAGTTGCCATAGTAAAATTTGTTGAAAATTTTAGTATATATGAATTAATTTTAATCACAATCGTAATAGGCTTTTGAGTTTGCTGCTATCTCCAAGTCGTTTTTGCCGTTATGACTATAATATGTTGATTATTATGAATATTTTGTTTATATCCGTGGGGTGGTTTTTTTTGTCATTGTGGTAGAATAGCAAATTGGAATGTTGCTAAGGTGCATTGACTAGATTGCTAGGTCATAGCTAAGTTTAGGAAAAAGTTAGTTTTAATGTTGGAGGAACTATGAAGAAGGTTATTAAAAAAAATAGGATAGTAAAAAAAGTAAAGGAGATAAAAGGAAGAAAAATAATTAGGCAAAAGGTAGCTAGCTCTACCAATAAAGTTAAAGTAAGCAAGATTACTAAGGTGGCGTCATCGAAAAAAAAATCTGCAACTAAAGGCGTTGTCAAAATGAGCAATGTGGGGCAGCGTGGAAAATCAAAAGTTGTGAAAAAAACTACTAAAGTTAGCGTGAAATTAGCGAAGAAGGTGGTCCAGGGGAAGAAGAAATTACCGCCGGTGAAGAAGAAGGTGTTAATTCCGGCCAAAGTTGTCAGTAAAATTCAGGTTTCCAAGGAAAAGGTAAGTAGCCATGCTGCAGGAGACGATTATATGAGTGCAAAGCAACTTGAATATTTTCGATCCATTTTGCTGCGCTGGAAGAGGCAAATTATGGAAGAAGTTGATAATACCAAAAACCACATGCGAAGCGACGTGGTTAATTATCCCGATCCCATTGATAGGGCCAATCACGAGGAGGAATTTAGCCTTGAGTTACGCACCCGGGATCGAGAACGTAAGTTAATCTATAAAATTGATGACGCTTTGAGTCGCATTAATGATGGGGACTATGGTTACTGCGATGCCTGTGGAGCGGAGATTGGGACTAAGCGCCTTGAAGCTAGACCTACGGCTACCCAATGCATTGAATGCAAGAAAATTGCAGAAGTTAAGGAGAGACAAAATGGTGAAGGAGTGGTTTAATTTTATGTGGTGAATTTTGGAGCTATGAGTATGGAAAAAATGCTACCGGCGCATGGTGAGCAGTTGCAGCGCAGAGAAAAACTGAAAGAGCTTAGGAAACATGGTTTTTGCTATCCCAATGGATTTCGTAGAAATGTTCTTGCTCAGCAGGTTGTGGAAATTTATGGCCAGGGAGAAAATGGGGTTCTTGATGGGGAGAACATAGAAGTACGTGTGGCTGGTCGCATTATGACGCGGCGCATTATGGGTAAGGCTAGTTTTATTCATATTCAGGATCTATCCGGTAGAATTCAGGTCTATGTGCGGCGGGATACCATTGGTGATGATTATGATGGCTTTTTAGCTTGGGATTTGGGAGATATCGTGGGAATTGAGGGAGTGGTTTTTAGAACCAAAACCGGGGAGCTATCGATTAAAGCTAGGAAAGTAATGCTATTAACTAAATCCCTATTACCCCTACCTGAAAAGTTTCATGGCTTGGTTGACCATGAAATTCGTTCCCGGCAGCGCTATTTAGATTTAATGGTTAATCAAAAAAGTAAGCAAATTTTTTATCTTCGTTCAAAAATTATAGGAGCCCTGAGAAATTTTTTTACTGCCCATGGTTTTTTGGAGGTGGAGACTCCCATGATGCATCCCATTCCCGGTGGTGCCACGGCGCGCCCATTCGTTACGCACCACAATGCTTTTGATATGCCACTCTATTTACGGGTGGCACCGGAGCTATATTTGAAGAGATTGGTGGTGGGGGGTATGGAAAGGGTTTTTGAAATTAATCGTAATTTTAGAAACGAAGGTATTTCCGTAAGGCATAACCCAGAATTTACCATGGTGGAATTTTACCAAGCTTATGCTGATTATCGTGATCTCATGGATTTTACTGAGGCTATGATTAAAGCTTTGGCTACGGAAGTTTTAAATAAAACTACCATTAGTTACCAGGGAACTACCATTGATTTAAGTCAACCCTACGCAAGGATGACCATGAAAGAGGCAATTAAAAAATATAATCCTTCCATGGTGGATGCAGATTTTGCTAGCTTGGCTCGTCTCCGGGAAATAGCTTCTAGTTTAGAAATTAATTTAGAGGATAGCTACGGTCTTGGTAAAATACAGTGTGAAATTTTTGAAAAGACCGTGGAGAAGGAATTGATGGAGCCTACCTTTATTACGGCTTATCCCAGTGAAGTATCTCCCCTAGCTCGCCCCAGCGATGCGGATCAATTTGTCGCTGATCGTTTTGAATTTTTTGTTGGTGGGCGGGAAATAGCCAATGGTTTTTCGGAACTAAATGATCCCGAAGAGCAGGAAAGAATTTTTCATATACAAGCTGCGGCTCACAGAGATGGTGATCAGGAAGCTATGCACTATGATGCTGATTATATTACAGCTTTGGAATATGGTATGCCTCCTACGGCTGGGGAGGGTATTGGCATTGATCGTCTCGTAATGCTATTTACTGACATTTCTTCCATAAAAGATGTGATTTTATTTCCTCTCCTGCGACCAGTTTCTAGCTCATAATTGCAAAGGCTGGTTCTAGTATCCACGGCAAGCTTGATTGGGTATAAACTGTTCACAGTATGGTAAGCGCGTAACGCTGCTTTTTATTGTGCCGTCGGCAAACAATTTAACCCAGCGGTAGCCGGGCATTAAGTTGTCCAATTTGAAATTTTTGCAATTTAGAGCAAACTGCCAGCTAGTAGCTGGAGTTGAAAAAAATGGTATCTCTCTAAATAGAGTGACACTTTCTTGGTGCACGTGGCCACAGATAATTGCTCGAATATTTTGATAGGAAGTGATAATTTTTAAAAATAGTTTTTTGTTTTTTAAATCAATTAAATCTAGCCATTTACTTTGGGATGCTAGGATATGGTGATGCATAAAGATAAGGGTGGGATATTCTCGGTGTTTTTCTAGATTGTATTTAAGAAAATCTAGATCATTTTTTACTAATCTTCCCTCCACATGTTGCGGGTAGTGAGAATTTAATAATAAAATGCGCCAATTAGCTATCTCCAGCAGCTGCGTTGGATTACCAAATGTTTCAGTGAAATGCGGCATAAAATCATGGTTACCCATGGTAGCTAGAATGGGGCAATTTAGCTTTTTTAGAGTTTCCTGAGCTAATTTGTAGGACTCCTGGGATTCGTCCTGGGATATATCCCCTGTCAATATAATGTACTTTGGTTCACCTAGTTTGGTTTGGTTTAGATGTTTTATAATTGTTTCCAGGGTGCAGAATGGGCTGATATCAACCATTTTTTGCCGGGGATCTTTGAATAGATGTAGATCCGTTAGATGTATCAATGTAGCTATCTCTTCCATAGTTTGTTTTCCTCTAATAGATATATTATAATACTATTTGGGATTTTCCAAACTAAGTTGCCCCGTATTATAGTCGTAGGCAAATATTTCAGCGTAGCGACCCCATTCTATCACTATTTTTAATGTTTCCTTGGCTGCATCTTCACTTAAATAATCTTCCAGCTCACCTAGAAATCTATCCTCGGATGCTGCGTGCTCTGGCCGTTCATCTAAAATTCGGCGAATATAATAAGCCAGAGGAATGTAACTTAGCAAATGATTGGCAAATATTTTTTTTCCATCGAGAATGTCGGCTTCGGCGAAGATTTTGCCCGCTGCATTTAGCTCTATGTCTCCCTTGGATACCTGAGCAAATCTTAGAATCTCTAGAGCTTCCGTTATGGGGAATAGGTCGTCGACATTCAAGCTTAGTTCATCGGCGAGAATTGGTAAATCCACTTTTTTATTTGCATATTCCGGCTTAATTAACATATCCAGCAGACCGGTTATTTCCGATATTTGCACATCGGGTAGCCGGTAGCCCAGGGTAATTACCTTATAGCGATAGGTGCTATCACCATCGTTGCCGGAGCTGGTCATGAGGGTATAAATGTTGTCTATCAGGAGGCGAAATTTTGGGTTTTCTTCATTGCGGGGGTGGGGAATATCTACCATTAGTTCCGTTCTAACGTTACCGGGATTGGAACCAAATACAATGATGCGGTCGGCCAGGGACGCCGCTTCAGCAATGTTATGGGTTACCAATAGTATGTTTTTAATATTGGTTTTTTTTGATTGCCAAAGATCCAGTAGATCACTGCGTAGGTTATCTGCTGTTAGCACATCTAGCGCTGAAAATGGTTCATCCATGAGTAAAATATCGGGGTTTACCACCAGGGCTCGGGCAAAGCCTACGCGCTGTTTCATTCCTCCGGAGAGTTCCTTGGGATAGGCTGATTCAAAACCATCGAGGCCAACGATATCAATGGCTTCCAGGGATCGTGAGCGGCGTTCATTTTTAGATACTCCCTGGGCTTCGAGGCCAAGTTCAACGTTTTGTAGCACCGTCAGCCAGGGCATAATGGCAAAACTTTGAAATACCATGGCTAGGCCATCCACTGGAGCAGTTACCTTTTGATTTCTATAGATAACCTCTCCAGCCGTTGGCTTAATCAGGCCAGCAATTATTCTGAGGAGCGTCGATTTACCGGAGCCGGATTTACCTAACAGGGCAACAATTTCACCTTCATAGAGTTCTAGATTTACATTGTCAAGAACAAGTAAATCCTGGCGATCATTTTGTTTGAATGATTTTTTTATATTATTAATTTTGATGATGGGTATTTTTGTATTCATAGGTCTAAGAAAAATGTTAATTTATTTTACTCATTGCCATATCGTAGAGTGGTTTCCAGAATAGTCTATTGATTAGTAGCACTAGAATACACATTACAATGGTTCCCAGAGCTACCCTTAAAAAGTCGCCATTTTCCGCATTTATTTTTATATATGATCCAATACCCGTGGCAACTAATTTCGTTGATCCCCAGGTGATTACTTCGGCAATGATGCTTGCATTCCACGCTCCCCCGGCTGCGGTGATTGCACCGGTAATAAAGGAGGGGGCAATGCCTGGTAAAATGAAACGTTTCCACCAGAGCCACCCCTTTACTTTGAAATTATCCGCTGCCAGTTTTAATTCTTTTGGTAGTTGGCTAGTACCCGCTATGACATTAAATAGTATGTACCATTGGGTACCTAGAATCATAAGTGGGGCCACCCAAATCTCTACATTAAGATTAAAATTCATAATTAACATAGTTGCTATGGGAAACAATAGGTTAGCGGGAAAGGCTGCGATGAATTGAACAATCGGTTGCACTATGGCTGATATATTTGGTCGCAGACCTATCCATACTCCGATGGGTAACCACAGAAGTGACGAGATAAAGATGAGAGTCATAACTCTTATTCCCGTAAATACTCCTAGAATAAATACGTCACCTATTTCCCGTGGTGGTAAATTAACTAATACCAAGTGCCAGATGGCAAAGGAGACAAAAAGCAGGAGGATTATAAATAGAGCATAGCCTATTTTTATATAGACAGGGGATAATTTTTTTTTGCCTTGGGAGATAGTTTTGCCATTAAATAGTTTTAAATTGACAATGGAGTTAGATAATTTGCCGAACCATAGTATAACTGGTTGCACTAACTTGGTTTTTTGAAACAAACTGATTAGCCATGATTTAGGCGCTTTCTCTTCGTCATCAATTTGTTCCTTAAATTTTTCCGTCCAATAGATTAGAGGTCTAAATAGTAGCTGATCATAGAGAAAAATAACTACCAGCATGCAAATGATGGCATAGATAATAGCCATTTTATTTGCCTTGGCTATGGCTAGCCAAATGTAGGAGCCAATGCCCGGAAGAGTTATGTTAACGCCGGATACGGAGAATGCTTCGCAGGCTATGACAAAAAACCAGCTACCGGACATGGACATCATCATGTTCCAAAGTAGGCCAGGCATGGAGAAGGGTACTTCAATGCGCCAAAATCTCTGCCAGGAGGAAAGTTGAAAAATGCTGGCGGCTTCTTTAATTTCCTTGGGTATGGTTTTTATGCTTTGATAAAAACTTAGTAGCATATTCCACACCTGGGAGGTAAAGATACCAAAGATGGCAGCGCATTCTGGTCCTAGCATGCTGTTTTTAAAGAGAAAAATGAAACCCGAAGCGGTAATCGATAGGAAACTTAGTACGGGAACCGATTGCAAGATATCTACGGCGGGAATTATTAGTCTTTCCGCATGGCGATTTTTTGCTGCCAGGGAGCCGAAGATAAAAGTAAATAGCAAAGATAGGAGCAGTGCTGTGAACAGGCGAATAACGGTTCTTAGGGCGTATATGGGTAGATAGCTTGGTTCTAAATGTATCGGTATGATGTCTCCCAATTGGTAGGAGGCGGCCATTTGTTTAGCTCCAAATGCTATTAGTATGATTAGGGTAAATATAATTATGAACGCTAGGACATCCCAGTAATTTGGCACTGACCAGGTGGTTATCTCATGTTTACTATAGGTTTGTTTGGAAATAAAGCTCATAGTAATAATGTTACCCTACTATTTGTTCATAGTCCAAAAAGGATCATTTTTTTATGAGGTAACTCTAAAATAATATGAGGTTAAAATACTTGTGTCAGATATGAATTAGCGGATTTGTACCATGGTTCTGGTGTAAATATAATATCCATAGTGAGACGTGAGTTGTAGCTTCTGAAAACTATGCTTATTCAAATGAATTGCTGAGTATAGCGCAATTGGAAATAAAAAAATTGAGTAATATTTATAAAATTAATGTTATTCCTGAGTTATTTTTTTCATGACTTTACATGGATTACCCCAGGCGATAATTCCCGGGGGAATATTTTTGGTTACCACGCTACCGGCGCCGATGGTACTGCCTTCACCAATTTCTACTCCTGGAAGTATGATAACTCCTCCTCCAAGCCAACAGTTTGCACCAATTTTTACTTTTTTTGTTCTACCTATACCCGTATTTCTATCTTTGGGATCAAGGGGATGGATGGCAGTGTAGATTTGCACATGGGGTCCAATGAAAGTATTATCGCCAATTTCTATGCCACCGCAAGATAAAAAAGTGCAGTTATAATTTATGAATACTTTCTTCCCAAATTTAATGGTTTCACCATAATCACAATGGAAGGGAGGATTGATTGTTACGTTAGCCAGTTGTTGTTTAAATAGCTTTTCTAAAAGAGTTATGTCGCCGGTGGTGTTGTATTGGGCCCATAGAGTTTGGGAAGTTTTTCTCATGGACTCTAGTTCTTTAGTACTAGCGAAGTAGTCCTCGCCGCTTAGCATTTTATCTTTTTCTGAGAGCATATAGTTTTTTTTAGATTTTCTATAACTATAGAAGCTGAATTAATTTAAACTAGATCCCCCTGGGAGTAAATAAAAATCTATTTGATGAGTTTAGCATTTGTTATTAACCCCATGGGGCAGTGGTGGTATTCTGTAAGTATTAGCGAAAATAAATTACTTTTTGATATAAATTAAATTAAAACTCTTTAAATTGAATACCATGGGTTTGAGAGCTATATTCTTTTTCTTTTATAGTGGAGGTGAATTTAATTTTAGAGTCTAGAATATCGACTACTACCCCTTTTCCTTGTTTTTCGAAGGTTTTTCTACATTATTGGGATAGAAGTATCCGGGAAATTCATTGATTTGAGCAGTAAGATCTAAGTGATGAAAATAATAATACTCCTCCTATCATTCGCTGCTAGCCAAGGAGAACGAAGTGTAGGCTAGAAGTCCGAGGTAGGTGAGGGTTTTTAGTAGAGCAAAGCGAGTGCTAAAAATCTATACTCAGCGTTAAGTCATAGTAGCGTATTCCAGCTGCGGGACGGCCG
>JAVBML010000056.1:0-2519 GCA_031552655.1 Gammaproteobacteria bacterium | reverse complement strand
TTGCCCAGGATTTTAGCATGTTCTAGTAGACGTAATTTACGTTTGATATCACTTAGTTCTTTTTGTTTCATAAGTAGCCTCGGTTTATGTTTAACTACGCAAAATTATACTACTTTGTCAACCGAAGTCTTAATTTCCATACTTTAATGGCCCGGGAAAAGGCCACCATTCTCTACACAACACCATCTACTTTTATTGCTCTGATGAATCACGGTGACTTAGCTAAGGCTAATTTAGCTTTGAGATGTATAATGTATGCGGGAGAGCCTTTTTCAGTTTGTCAGCTGCAACGTTTGCAATCCTATTTACCTAGGATACGCATAGCCAATATATATGGACCCACGGAAACTAATATTATTACTTACTATTGGATAGATAAATTACCTGGGAATGATAAAAGTATTCCCCTAGGTCAGGTGGTTGATGATACGGAAATAATCATAGTCAACGAGGATGAGCAGCATTTATGTGCTATCAATGAAATTGGTGAATTGTGGTGTAGAGGTGGTACGGTAACCCTGGGATACCTAGGAGACGAAGAAAAAACTAGACAGCATCGGGTAAAAAGCCCTTTTCATAGATATCCCACCTATTATTGGTGCACCGGTGACTACGGTTATCGTGATGAAAATAATATTTTACACTACAGAGGTCGTAGAGATCACATGGTGAAAATCAAGGGCTATAGAGTGGAGCTGGGAGAAGTGGAGACTGCTCTATCTCAGTGTTCGTGGCTCGATGAATTTGCAGTAGTTGTGGTATGCAATGAAGATGGTAAAAATATACTTTACTGCTACTATTCCGTTTTGAATGGCTATGCAATTAAGCAGCGAGAGCTAAAAGAATTTCTGTGCAAAAAATTACCCGAATATATGGTACCCTATAGATTCATTCAAAAAAACCGATTACCCAAAACTTCTTCCGGAAAAATAGATAGGGTTAAATTGGCAGAAGAATCATCACCGATGTAAAATAAAAAGTACGTGTTTTTATTAGGATAATATAATAATTTTAAATTTATGGGAGAGTAAATTATGAAATCATTGATTGAGGATATTTTCATTGCGGGTAATCTTAATAAGCAGCGAAAAATGATTGCGGAAATTTTTTCCGCTAGTCCTATGTTTGATTGCATTCTAACTAAAGTTAAAAATAGACATTTGCTTGATCAAAATGGCCATTGGTTAGCTGATTTTGCCACCCAGGATTATTTGGGATTGGATTTTGACCCTCGGGTTATTGAAGCAGCGGTGGAGGGTACAAAGCACTATGGCACCGTAGTTGCTTGGTGTAGATTGGTTGCCACGGTGGATTTATTTAATAGAGCAGAAAATGAGGTTGCGGCATTAATTCATTCCGAGGCTGCCAGTATTTTTGCTTCGACGACGCTACTTAACCATGGCATGATTCCCGCATTGCTAGGAAAAGATGGGGCTATGTTTTTAGATAAAGCTGCCCATGCTACTATGTATGAGGGAGCAAAAATTGCGCGAGACAGTGGTTCAAAATTAATAAGCTTTGAGTCAAATAACTTGGAAGTTCTTGAGCAATTTCTCTTAGAAAATCAACATATAGGAAAAAAACTAATAGCCGTGGATGGAGTTAATAGTATGACGGGAGAATATACCAATTTACCTGCTTTGGATAAATTGGCTAAACGCTATAATGCACTGCTCTACGTGGATGATGCCCATGGATTTGGAGTTATAGGTGAAAACCCCGATGAACATTACCCCTATGGCCATAGGGGTAATGGCTTAGTACAATATTTTGGTTTAAATTATGACAATATAGTGTACATCGGATGTTTTTCTAAAGCCTATGGTACCTTCGGTGCTTTCATTGGTTGTAGTAAAAAATTGAGAGAGTTTATATTATCCCAGGCAACGCCCCATGATTTGGGAGGTGCAGGACCAGCTTCCGCCATGTCAGCACTTCTGGCTGGTTTACAAATCAATGGCGAAAGAGGAGATACCATTAGAAACCGCATATACTATTTAACTCAAAGGGCTATTAAGGGGCTACGGGAGTTGGGATTTGAAGTTATGAATAATACAGCCTTCCCCATTATTTCGGTGTGGCTAAATGAAGGTGTTCATATGATAGAAGCTTCTAAGATATTATATAAAAATCATATTTTGCTTACCCTGGCACCCTATCCCATGGTAGCTAAAGGTAAGGAAGCTTTTCGCATAACGGTAACGGCTACCAATACGGAGAATGAAATAGACCAACTTATTATAGCATTTATCGAACTAAGAAATTATTTGGTGGAAAATGGAGTTCGTCTAAGACAATGAATATTCGAGAACTGATTAAAGGAAATAATGTTATTTGGTACCTTTTATACTATGATGAATTAGTTGATTACAAAAAATTTCAATCGCTGCTAGCCAAGGAGAACGAAGTGTAGGCTAGAAGTCCGAGGTAGGTGAGGGTTTTTAGTAGAGCAAAGCGAGTGCTAAAAATCTATACTAAGCGTTAAGTCATAGTAGCGTATTCCAGCTGCGGGACGGCCG
>JAVBML010000020.1:0-27932 GCA_031552655.1 Gammaproteobacteria bacterium | reverse complement strand
CGGCCGTCCCGCAGCTGGAATACGCTACTATGACTTAACGCTTAGTATAGATTTTTAGCACTCGCTTTGCTCTACTAAAAACCCTCACCTACCTCGGACTTCTAGCCTACACTTCGTTCTCCTTGGCTAGCAGCGGGTGATCTTTGGCAGTATGCCAGTGGTCAGGTGCGCGAAGTTGCTAGGCAAGTAGTTCTGCGCAATACTCTCATGGCATCTTTGGAAGATTTCAATCTATTTATAAAGCAGTGTCAGCTTATAAAGCAGTGTCAGCGAATGACCTTGGGAGATTTTCGCTTTGCCCTAGAGGATAAAAGAATTACGTCTGGGAAATTACTATCTTTAGTGCAAACCGATGTTGGTAAACATGCAATGTTTGGGCTAGGAGAAGTTGAGTTACAGTGCGGGTTGCTAAGGTCTTTGAATGGGGAATTCAGAGAGCAGCTATTGACAAAAATCTTTGTTGCTAGTGAAACCGAGGTTGATGCCATAGCTAAGGCCAAGCTAGTCTCCTCTCTCCTAGATTTAGAGGAGCTTTTTAATTCCCAGGATTCCGAAATGAAGGAGCTAAGAAGATACCTCTATTGGTCCCTTAGAACCTATGCTGGTTCAAGCAAGCCCTCCTATGATTTTGCACAACTTAGGTCGCACATAGAGACTAATTGTGACGCTATGCCATTAATCAAGGAAAAGCTAGGGATTGCTTTAAAATCAACCTCGTCGGTAGCTAGAAAGATGTTATAGGAACATTGAAAGTTTACAGGTGAAAGGAAGTTTACGTAGGGATTTGGTTTAAATTTGATGGTGATTTGAAATTTGTTATATTATCGGAGATCTCGCAATGTTTTATTTTCACCGTAACTGCCATGGTAGTGGTGCATTGACTTATGATTATGAAGTGGTTAGCATACGGGGTGGATAGGTTAGGCCAGATAGCTCAGTCGGTAGAGCAGAGGACTGAAAATCCTTGTGTCGATGGTTCGATTCCGTCTCTGGCCACCAGTTTTGTTCCTTGCTAGTTATATTTATTTATTTCCTTAAATTTTTTCCTTTACCATGTTAAAATAGCAGCTAATTTTTTAGACAATTTTGGAGAATAGCTTAATGTTTTCTAGACTAGTTGCAACTGCTAAGGGCCACCGGCTAAATGTTTTACTGTTGATTACTCTATATTTTTTAAATTTAGTTCCCGCCGCCGGTAACCAACCGATCAGCGTTGACGCTTCCCAAACCCAGTCTAAACCCAGCATTACCTCCATGCATGCGGTAGCCGCGGCACCGGATTTGGGGGTAAAATCCTATATTCTCATTGATGCCCACAGTGGCCATGTGCTCGCGGAAAAAAATTCCCAGGAACGATTGGCTCCTGCAAGTTTAACTAAGGTTATGACGCTTTATTTGACTGCCGAAGCTTTAGTGGAGGGAAAACTTAACCTGGGGGAACAAACCGTGGTCAGTGAAAAAGCTTGGCGCACCGGTGGATCTCGTATGTTTATTCGAGTGGGTTCCAAGGTGGAGGTGGCAGATTTAATTAAGGGTATTGCTATTGCTTCGGGTAATGATGCTACCGTCGCCCTCGCAGAACACATAGCAGGTAGCGAAGAGGTTTTTGTGGAGATGATGAATCAAAAAGCTAGAACCCTGCATATGGAAGATACTAATTACATGGATAGCAGTGGCTTACCCCATGGCAACACCTACAGTACGGCCGCTGATCAAGCAAAATTAGCCGCAGCGTGGCTTAGGGATTTTCCCCACTACTATACCTGGTTCAATGAAAGATGGATCAATTATAATGGTATTAAGCAACCCAACCGCAATCGTTTGCTGTGGCGGGATTCATCCGTAGATGGTATAAAAACTGGTCACACCGATGATGCGGGTTATTGCCTGGTTACCTCTGCGCAGCGTAATCAGATGCGCTTGGTAGCAGTAGTTATGGGAGCCAAAACTGAGAACGTAAGAGCCAACCAAAGCATGGCGCTGTTGAATTATGGCTTTCGTTTTTTTGAAACCCATAAACTATTTGGTGCCCATGTTTCCATTGCAAAACCCCGAGTGTTTTTTGGTAAGGAAAACCATGGTAAACTAGGATTTATGGAAGATTTTTACATAACTGTCCCCGCGCGGCAGTATAAAAATTTCAAGGCCCAGGTTGCATTGGCAAAAAAGCATCTACGAGCTCCCCTGGAAAAGGGTAGAGTCTATGGCGTAGTTAATATAATGGGTGATGGTAAAGTAATTGCAACGAAGCAGTTAGTAGCTTTAGCGGATAATGAACGTTGCAATTTTCTGTTTGCTATTTTTGATTATGTTAGATTGCTATTTAGCAAATAATTTTTCTGTAGTTTCTAATGAATTTTATATGGAGAGAAATCTATGCAACATAGAATCAATAAGGCAGTTTTTCCCGTGGCAGGTTTGGGAACGAGGTTTCTGCCGGTTACCAAAGCTAATCCCAAGGAGATGCTGCCCATAGTTGATAAGCCTTTAATCCAATATGCCGTTGAAGAGGCCGTGGATGCTGGAATTACGCAGTTAATTTTTGTTACCAGTTCCAGTAAGCATGCTATTGAAAATCACTTTGATTCGAATTTTGAATTGGAAGCAAAATTGACGGAGACGGGAAAAAATGAATGGCTAGAGATCGTGCGCAATATTTTGCCTCCCGGGGTTTCCTGTGTCTATGTTAGGCAACCTAATCCCCTGGGTCTGGGTCACGCTATTCTATGTGCCAAGGATATCGTTGGTGATAGCCCCTTTGCTGTTTTGTTGGCGGATGATTTGGTTAGGGTTGATGAAGGTAAGCAGAATTGTTTGGCTCAAATGGTAGATGTCTATCGGGAAGTAAACGCCAGTGTTCTGGCAATTCAGCAAGTACCCGCAGCTGATGTTGAAAAATACGGTATTGTGGGCCTTGATGCCAAGGACTTAGAATCAAATCACTATGCGAAGACCAATCTCATTGTCGAAAAACCTGGAGCTAAGGAAGCTCCCTCTAATTTTGCAGCCATTGGGCGCTATATTTTAACACCGGAAATTTTTCGATGTATTGAAAATAGTGGCCGAGGAGCCATTGGCGAAATTCAGCTTACCGACGGCATAGATAGGTTACTACAGGAGCAAGATGTATATAGCTATCTATTTCATGGGAAACGCTATGATTGTGGCAGTAAACTGGGATATCTCCAAGCCACCGTTGAATATGGTAGGAGGCATTCAGAAGTTGGTGAACGGTTTATTGATTATCTTAATAATTTGGAAAAATTGTGATGCTATTTCGTTGCTTTGGGAAAAAAGAGCGGCGTTCGCTCTTTTTTTTTGCCGCTAAAAACAGTCGGGGGTTCAGTATACTAGAAGTGATGATTTCTTTTACAATTCTGTCTTTGGTAATTTTAACCATGGTCAATTTGTGTAGTAATTCTCTAGGGGATACCAGGGAATCTAGTTTACGTCTCTTGGCGTTTTCTAAATTGATAGCAGAAAAAGAACTGCCGAGTCAGCATCGAGGTGACACTGCTATGGCTGCCGATTGTCCCTTTCCCGGGGGACGGTGTACTAGGGTTTTGGAAAAATTCACCATATGTTGGCGAGGTAAATGCCTAGCCCTATGATGCTCTATAAGGTAAAAGGTTTTTCTTTGTTGGAATTACTAGTTACTATTTTTTTGGGAACTCTATTGTTGGAGATTGTGGCTAGTAGCTATTTGGTGATAAAAAAGATAGCCACCATGGAAGAGCGCATGGTTACTGCCAATGATAGCGCTCGCATTGCTATTTTTTTACTGTGGCAGAATATTATGCAGGCAGGAGCAATGCTTCCCGGGGAGGGGAAAAATAATTTCCGGAATGTTATCCTGCCTACTCCCCTGGGGGAGTTTGGCATTTGTGGCTATGATGCACGGAGTAATATGCCCTCTCATTTATCAAAGAGAATTGCTTTGGGTACGGACGCCATTGAGATACTAAAGGGTAATGCTAGGAGTGTACAACATCTAGAAAGAATTACCTTTTATGTAGGAAAAACTCAACGTCTAGATGGGCATAGGAGAGCCATAGTTGCGCTTTATATGATTACCAATGGTAGGGATGTGGAGGAATTAGTTCCCGCTGTTGAATCAATGAGAATTCGCTATGGGTTGTTGGATGATGGCCGCTATGTGTTCCTGGATGCTACGAACATGAGCGCAAAAAAACTTTGGGGGAACGTTGCAGTTGTAATGCTTAAATTTGGTATCAGAAATACCACGGGTATTGCGGAGTATGAAATATTCATAAGGTTGAGGGCAAGAAATGTTTACCCGTGATTATTTTAGGAATCGTGGCTTTGTGATATTATTAATGTTACTATTTTTGACTGTTTTTAGTATGATTTTTTTAAATATTTTTGAAAAATCCCTATGGGACCATAGAATGGAAAGACTATATGAAGATAAAATAAAGTCATTTTACCTTGCAGAGGAATGTTTACTACAAAAAGAACGTAGTCTTCTCCACGGAGATATTTCGATGCAAAGCTCGTGTGCTCAGGTGGAATTGTTAGCAGAAAAAGATGAGTGCAATGTGGATTTATATGCCGTTACCGCTAGAGGCAAGCAGGGAGACAGTGTTACCATGTTACGTAGCGTTGTTGCTAAATATGATGATCAAAATAGCTGTGCCCTAGGAAAAAAAATACCCCGAGGTAGGGTATCCTTTCTCTGGCATGGCGGCCCTAAATTTTAGATAAAACTTAATACTATGCTTATTGCTGGGGTTGATGAAGTGGGACGTGGTCCGTTGGCGGGACCAGTTATGGCAGCGGCGGTTATCCTCGGTGCTAACCATCCCATTGAAGGTATTATGGATTCCAAAAAATTAAGCGAGAAAAAGCGTACCATTCTTGCCGAGACCATAAAAGTTCATGCCATCTCCTGGGCTCTAGGTAGTGCATCGGTATTGGAAATAGATGAACTCAATATTCACCGAGCAACGTTGTTAGCTATGCAGAGAGCCATTGAGGGCTTGTCCGTTAGGCCAGATCATATCCAAGTGGACGGTAAATTTTTGCCCGCTGTGAACTATGCCATGGAAGCGATCATTGGCGGTGACGCATCCGTGCCCGTAATAGGCGCAGCATCCATCGTTGCAAAAGTTACTCGAGATAAACTTATGATTGCCTACGATGGACAATATCCATGCTATGGTTTTGCACAACATAAGGGCTATGGCACAGCCGGGCACTTAGCCGCCATTAGGCAGTTTGGTATTACCACTATCCACCGTCGTAGCTTTGCCCCCATTCGTGGCTGTAAGTTAATAAATATGCTTTAGCATATGTTAAAATTTGTGGTAATATATACCAGTCAATGGATTTTTATGGAGAGTATTTTTCTATGGATGTCACGGATAAATTTTACGATGTTTTTAAGATTACCAATGAATTGTTGCAAATTAAGGACATTGATGTTCTGCTTGAAAGGCTCTAACGGAGGTAAGAAATATTGTGAGAGCCGATGCCGGTTCCATCTATTTAATTGAGGGGCAGCAATTAAAATTCAGCTATACGCAAAATAATACATTGCAAAAGCAACTACCCTTTGGCAAGAAGCTAATTTATTCTAGATTGGCAGTGCAGATTAATAATGCTTCCGTTGCCGGCTATGTGGCTAAAACGGGAATATTAATTAATATTCCCGATGTCTATAATATCGAAAATTACCAAACCTATTCCTTTGACGGTTCCTTTGATCGCCAAACTGGTTATCGCAGTCAATCTGTTCTCACGGTGCCCATAATTTCTTCCGGGGGAAAAATCATGGGGGTAATTCAGTTGATTAATGCCATGGATATTAATGGTATAGTTAAATTGTTTACGACAAAAGATGAGACTGTGGTACAACTATTCGCGAACAGTGCCGCTGTGGCCATTGCCCATGCTCAAATGGTACGCTCGGTAATTTTACGTATGAACAAAATGGTGCAATGGCATGATGCAACGGAGACCGTGGCTCATGTAAATCGCATCGCCGCCTATGCTGCGGAGATATATGAAACCTGGGCTCGCAGAAAGGGTATTCCGCAGAAGGAAGAGCAGCATAACCGAGATATTCTACGGATGGCAGCCATGTTCTATAATATAGGCAAAATTGCACTGCCGGATAGGGTGCTGCGAAGGCGCGAAGAGCTATCACCGGAGGAGTTGAAAGCTAGGGAGAAGCATACGTTCTACGGCGGTCAAATTTTTGATGACGTGTATTCTGATTTTGAAGAGATGGCCCGGGACATAGCACTTAATCACCATGAACACTGGGATGGCAGCGGCTATCCTGGACACGTTGATGTTAATAGTGGCCAACCCTTGGTTGGCTATGCTAGGCAAGATGGTGGAGCCTTTGGTAAAAGAGGCGAAGAAATTCCCCTGGCGGCAAGAATAGTTGCCCTGGCCGATGCCTATGATACTCTACTCTACAAATTTGATGATCACGGTAGGGAGATTTTACCCGATGCCACTACGAGGGATGAGGTTTTAAAGATTATCGTGTCCGCTTCGGGAACTAAATTTGATCCCGAAGTGGTAATGGCATTTGTTAATTCGCTAGAAATTATCAATTCCATCGTCGATGATTATAATAAAACTCAATCTTCAAATTAATTGCTATGCTTTTAAATCCGCCATTTTGCTAGGCAGCCACCAGTCAATTTATTTTTTGTTTTTTATGCTTTTAACTTATTCTACCTCTTAGTGACGGCATGCACACTGATTGCTACTGTATCGCTAGCAGTTTGAGATTTTGTTTGGATTGCTGTCAGCTTTTTTTGTAATGTTTTTAAGCTTTGGTTTGCTCTGGCTAGCTCTTGTTTGGTGTTAGCTTGAGTTGTCTGTGCTTGCTCCAATCTTTTCTTGGCTTGCTGTAGTCCATTTTCTCTTCGTTGCTTCTCGTCTACCAGTTGGTTTCTTTCCTGATCGCTAAGGCTCCTCTCGGCAATTTTTTTATCGGTTTCTGTAATTGAGCTAGACATAGTCATTACTGAGCCGTTTGCCATTTTCCATTCAGCATCAGCTGCTAATTCTTTTTTCTTGAGTGATTCTAAACGCTCCTTTGCTATTGTTAGTCTAATTTTCAACCCCCTTAGCTCACTTTCTGCTTTACTTCTAGAAGGATTATCTGCTCTTTGTTGAGGGCTCCTGAGAGTAAGCATTGATGCTAGCTTGCTGCTAGACTTCTCTGCTGTCTGTCTTTTTCTCGCTGCCAGCTGTGCTTCTATAGCCTCAGAGCTTAGTCTTTCATTCATTTTTTGAGCTGCGACAGATATGGCTTTTAGCATTTCTGTTTTTTTATCAACGAGAGGCTTATCATTGGGCCTCCCTTTTTCTAATTTTTTTCCTTTTAGCAGCGTTAAAAAATCAGGAGTACTACCATCTCTTGCAATCTTAGATAAGGAAGGAGGAGGTGTGAGTGGCGGTGGCGGTGATGAGATGTTTTCAGCTGGTGGTGGTACCAATGAAGTAAAAGGCATTGGGCGGCCATCCTGTATTCCGTGAGTTTGTGCTTTAATTTTAGCTACGATATCTTTGCGCTGAGCTTTATCAAACCCTAAGATTTCCAATTGGGGATCCATGTTTCCATAATTTTCTGCTATATATTCTTTATTAAGACTTTCAATTACCTGAATTGTAGTACTATTACCAGCGGCTGTACTTCCAGCTTTAAACCAATTTAAAGCTCCATGCACTATGCCAGCACTGGAGGCATGTATTTCTGATTTTATTCCTCTGATTATTTCTCTTATATTTTCATGTAATGCTGAAAAATACCTTTGATTGATAATTTTTTTTGCTACTTCTTCCATTATAGGACTTTTGAATCCTAGGGAGCTTAAATGATTTCCTATAGAGGAGCTAAGGTTCATGGCATTCTCATATGTTTGATTGAGCTGAGCGATCACATAAAGAGTGGTACTATGATACCTGAGAGCCATGGCTTTACTGGTCATGGGAATATTTTTGGCATGAATTGTTTCCTTTCCCTGCCGCACTATTTCTCTAATTTCTGGATTTAGATAATCAAAATAAATTTGATTTTTTATTATTTCTATCGCATCTTTTGGCTCGCCAGCAACTTGCATTTTATTTAAGAGTGTTAAGATATCGTCGGTATTGGAGCATTTTTTAAATGCTTCAACTAATGTTACTATTTGCTCATCAGCTACATCGGGAGCTATCGTAATGCCATGTCCGTTAAAAAAACCTCGCGGATCCGTTGAAAGTTTAGCTAAAACTGGATGATCAATATTACCACTAAAGTTTGGTACCGCACACATAAAACCTCCCTATTTTTAAGTAAAACTCCATATAAAATAGTATACAGGAGATAGTGTGACATTGCAAATGCTACCATGGGAAAAGTTGCTATGTTCGCTATAGATGCTAGGCCACTATGACCCCTAAAATCCGCTACCGTGGCTAAGACCTACTTTTGCACTGCCCATACCTCAATCCTTATATGGCTGGTAAACTTATCGAGCATAGACTTTCTAGTTTACTATAAATTTTAAAGTGTTATTTAGCACAATATTACTAATAGCATTTATGGTGATAGTGGGTTATAGTTTGTGGCTAATAAGAAGTTGAGAGATAGTTATGTTACAGCGATTATATCAAATTTTCCTAATTTTGTTTCTAGGGTATTCCGTAGCTCATGCTGGGCAAGAAACGCTGGAAAAAATTCCCCCCGCTTTTGTGGAAACCATCAAGGTTAAAATTGTTACCCTAGATGATGAAATTTATGCCACGGGAACTTTACTATCTATTCCGGGTACAACCATTAGATCTGAAATCGCTGGTCGCGTTACCAAAGTATATTTTAACTCTGGAGATATGGCGAAAGAAGGGGTGCAATTAATTGAGATTAATTCCGATATCGTAGGTGCTCAACTTACTTCCGCCGAGGCACAGCTTAATTTAAGTAAGTTAAATTTTATACGAGCCCAGTCTCTATATAAAAGTAGGGATATTGCTAAATCGGATTTTGATCAGATTCAGGCCAACTATAATTCAGATAAAGCTAAGGTGGAAGGATTGAAGGCAGTGTTGGCACAAACCTCCATTGTGGCACCCTTTTCCGGTAAATTGGGATTGAGTCAAGTGAGTGTTGGGGATTACGTTACGGCGGGACAGAATATTGTTAATTTACAGACCATGGATCCCCTAAAGGTTGATTTCAGTATCTCTGAATCTTATTTGCGAAGAGTAAATGTTGGCCAGCGGGTGTCACTGAAAAGTGATATCTATCCCAATAAAATCTTTAGCGGTTCCGTTGAAGCTTTGGAATCTCTAGTAAATCAGAATAACCGCACTTTAACCGTGAGAGCTAATATTCCTAATCCAGAAGGTTTGTTAATCCCCGGTGGTTTCGTGGGCGTTACGCTGCGCTTAGCGCAAAGACAAATCATAGCTGTACCTCAAACCGCCATTGTCTATGCCGGCGAGGGTAACTATGTATTTAAAATGGTGCATGGTAAGGCTGAAAAAATCAAGGTGATTCTGGGAGCTAAGGATCAAAACAATGTGGAAATTAGGGAAGGACTTAGGGAGGGAGATATAATAGTTGTGGCGGGACAAATAAAGATATTTCCTGGATCTAAAATAATTGATGTGACTGCTAAGTATGATGGTAAATAGGGAGTAAATATTGGCCATGAATAGTGCTTTCTGGGAAAAATATAAAATTATTATTATTCAATCAGTTACTTTGTTTCTGTTTGCTTTGCTGAATTATTTGCTACGATCCACCTTGGAGATAAAGTCTTTTCTTCTGGGGGGGGTGGCATGGATAATTCCATCGGTTTATTTTTCCATGGCGAGGCATAGAATTAGATTAAAGATTGACAATGGAAGTATGCTTAGATATTTTTTTTCACACGAAATTATTAAATGGCTACTAAATTTATTGGTAATTATATCCATATTACTAGTTTTTAGAATTAGCCCCCCGAGTTTTTTAGGAGGCTATGTAATTACCATACTAGTATCGTTGATTGTTTCTCTAGTGGAAATGAAAAAGTGAATGATTTTTTACACCCTACTAGCGAAGAATTTGTTAAGAATCACCTTAAACATCTACAACTAGATCTTCGCACCTTTACTTTGAGAGAATCCAATGATTTTTTCATGCTTAATCTTGATACTTTTATTATTAGCATCTTGGTAGGCTTTTTCATTGTATTGACATTGTATTTTGTTTCTCGAAAATTTAACAGAGATAGGCCAAGTAAATTTCAAGTAGCTGTGGAGATGTTGATCGAAGGAGTTAATGGGTTGGTTACGGATATTATGCAGCGACCTAATGGAACAGTAGCTGCTACGGCGGCAACGGTTTTTCTCTGGATATTTTTTTTAAATATTTTCGATTTATTTCCCCTGGATTTAATGCCACGATTTTTATTTACCGATGTACGCATCGTTGCTACCAATGATCCCAACCTTACTTTTGCTTTATCTTTTACAGTGTTTTTACTATGCATTTTCTATAATTTTAAATCCAAGGGCATTATTAATCTTACCCGAGAGGTATTTTTGCATCCCTTTGGTATTTGGTTTGCTCCATTTAACCTTCTCTTCAGGTTAATTGAAGAATGTGTTAAACCGCTCTCGCTATCTCTGAGACTTTTTGGTAATATGTTCGCCGGAGAGTTAGTGTTTATTTTAATAGCTACCATGCCCTGGTGGCTTCAGTGGACTGCTGGAGGGCCGTGGGCAGTGTTTCATATTTTGGTGATTTTAATACAGGCGTTTATTTTTATGATGTTGACTATTATCTATTTAAACATGGCTCATAGTTCTAGCCATTAGAAAATATCTAGGATGATCTCTCGGCGGACGAAAAATTAACTATAAACTTGCGGAGGTTAATGTGGAATTAGTACGTTTGATTACGGAGATGCAGATTGTTACTGCAATTATTGCGGCATCTATGATTAGCATTGCGGCCATTGGTACTACCATGGGGTTTAGCTATCTCGGTGGAAAATTTTTAGAAAGTACCGCGCGGCAACCTGAGTTAGCACAACTATTGATGATGAGAATGTTTCTCATGGCTGGTCTCATCGATGCCTTTGCTGCCATTGCTGTGGCGGTTGGGTTATTACTGATTTTTGGTAACAATCCATTTTTGGCTGAAATTACCAAATTTGCCATCGAAAAAATCACCTAATCTCTTTGTTTCTTTAACCATATAAAAATATAGCAATGGATATTAACATTACTTTGCTTGGTGAAATGCTGACCTTTGCTGTTCTGCTTTGGGTAATGGTCAAGTATATTTGGCCGCGATTAACTAAGGCCATTGAGGCGCGGCAGCAGCAAATTCTTGAAAACATTGAGGAGGTAAAAAAGGGAAGAGAGGAGATGGCATTGGTGCAGCAAAATATTACAGAGCAGCTAGGAGAGGCTAAGGCTGAAGCGGCGTTAATTGTAGCACGGGCACAGCAACAATCTCTATTCTTGATTGAGGAATCCAAAGTAGTGGCCAAGGGAGAACGCAATAAAATATTAGCACGTATGGAGGAAGAGATGCAGTTGGAAATTGCCAAGGTAAAGGAACAGCTACAGCATCAAACTGCTGAATTGGTGATTGCGGCGGCAGAGCAGGTTATTAAACAAAGTTTTGACGAAGCTTCCCAGCGAAAATTAATTGATCAAATTATTGCCGGTATATAGAAAATGAGGGTACTACTAAGTGATGTGAGAATCTATGCCAACGCAATTTTTGATTTGGCTTGGGACCAGCGACAATTTTCACGCTGGGAAGCGTTTCTTAGGGCTAGTAAACAAATGGTTTTAGCTTTTCCTCGAGGTAATATCTGGGATACTCCACAAATCGCTGCCACAGAAAAATTTGCCTTGTTTTCAGAAATTATTTCTGACTTTGCCCCGGGAGCTAATTTGATTAGTCTATTACTTCGGAAACGAAAGCTTAGTTTGTTACCAGCTATTGCTTCTCGCTATGAGGAGCTGTTTTATAGATATAATAATACATTGAAAGTTAAGGTTGTTGTTTCCAGTGAACTTTCCGAAGAACAAAAAAGCTCCCTTATTGAGGTTTTTAGGAGACGCCATGGAGGTGAAGTTGTGCTGCGATTCGAGGTGGATGCTTCCATTCTTGGGGGAATAGTTTTATCCCTGGGTGAGAGAATAGTGGACTATTCTCTTAGGAGAAGATTACATGATTTAAAGAAAAATTTATTTTTGAAGAGTGCCTACAATGCTAGATTCCAATGAAATAAGCCGCATAATAAGAGAGAAAATAGAGAACTTTGCCTCCACTCCTAAATTAGAGAGGGCAGGTAGTATTTTGAGTGTCAGGGATGGGGTGGTACAAGTTTATGGCATTGTGGAAGTTATGTCGGGTGAAATGGTGCAGTTCGAAGATGAGAGCTATGGCATCGCTCTAAATTTGGAGCAAGATGTTACTAGCATCGTGGTTCTAGGGACGGGTTCCGGATTACGGGAAGGGCAAAAAGTTAGGTGCACGGGAAAAGTTCTGTCGGTTCCCGTGGGCCATGCTTTACTAGGGCGCATAGTTAATGCTCTGGGCGAACCGATGGATAACCGTGGAGCCGTAGATGTGTCGGGTTTTTCTCCCATTGAAAAAATTGCCCCGGGAGTTATTGCAAGAAAATCTGTTCATAAACCTTTACAAACGGGCATCAAGGCAATTGATGCTATGGTTCCCATTGGTCGAGGACAAAGGGAGCTAATTATTGGCGATCGCCAGACAGGTAAGACTGCCATTGCCATAGATACTATTATTAATCAAAGACAAACGGGAGTTAAGTGCATCTATGTTGCCATTGGTCAAAAAGCTTCAGCGATTGCCAATATTGTGCAACGATTGATGGAGCACAATGCCCTGGGCCATACCATCATTGTGGCAGCAACGGCGGCAAGTTCTGCGGCGGAACAGTATATTTCCGTATACTCTGGGTGTGCCATCGCTGAATATTTTCGTGACCAGGGAGAGGATGCTTTAATTGTTTACGATGACTTGACGAAGCATGCCTGGGCCTATCGTCAGATTTCTCTGCTACTGCGTCGACCGCCAGGAAGAGAAGCCTATCCTGGGGATATCTTTTATCTACATTCACGCCTATTGGAGAGGGCAGCTCAGGTAAATGAACAGTATGTATCCCAGGTAACTCAAGGTAGAGTAGTTGGTAAAACCGGTTCCATAACGGCTTTACCCATAGTGGAAACCCAGGCAGGTGATGTGTCTTCGTTTATTCCTACGAATATAATATCCATTACCGATGGTCAAATTTTTCTAGAAACGAGTCTATTTAATAGTGGCATGCGGCCAGCGGTTAATGCGGGTTTATCAGTTTCTCGAGTGGGCAGCGCTGCTCAGACTCCCATCGTGAAAAAATTTGGCCAGGGATTACGTTTGGCTTTGGCTCAGTATAGAGAGCTGGAGGCCTTTGCACAATTTGCTTCGGAATTGGATGATACTACGAGGAAGCAATTGGACCATGGTATTCGAGCCATGGAAATTTTAAAGCAGGAACGTTTTGCCCCACTGAGCGTAGCTTTCATGGCCATTAGTATGTTCTTGATAGAAAAGAAGCTACTGCTAGATATTGCTTTGGACAAGGTGGTATTGTTCGAAAGGCAACTGCATCAACATTTTTCCGAATACCATAGCGAACTACTTAGGAGCATTGATCGAAATCCCGTGGGTACCAGTGAGACTGAGCAGGAGTTAACTCGTATTATTTTAAGGTTTAAAGAGGATTTTACTAAGTTACACTGATGAAAATTTAGATTTTATATGATATCACCGCGAGAAATTAAAGTTAAAATAGTGGGCATTAGAAAAATTCAGAAAATTACTAGGGCTATGCAAAATGTTGCCGCCAGTAAAATGCGGCTTGCTAAGCAGCGTATGTTAACTACCATGCCCTATGCCACAAAAATCCGCGATGTGATGCAGCACATCGCGGCCAGTGATGATTGGAGTGAGCATCCCTATTTGGAAAAAAAGGTGCAAGGGATGGAAAAAGTAGGTTACATCGTGGTAGCTACCGATCGTGGTTTGTGCGGTGGTTTGAATCTTAATTTGTTTAAGGCGGTGCTTGAACATGTTCGATCATTGCCAGAGCAAACGGATGTTAGTTGGTGCTTATTTGGAAAGAAAGCGGAGGTATTCTTTCGAGCCATGGGGGTTAACATCGTTGCCCATGCTAGCAACCTAGGGGAATTACCTAGGGTGGAGGATGTGCTGGGAGCGATAAAAGTTATGCTTGATAGCTATAAGCGGGGGCAATTGCATCGACTTTTTATTGCCCACAATGAATGTGTGAATACACTTACCCAGCAGCCATTGATTCAATCGCTATTGCCACTAACTGCTGGGAAACGGGCCACTAACTTTAATGGTAATTATATCTATGAGCCTCGGGAGGAGTACCATAATCTTCTGGATACGGTATTTACTAGATACATTGAAGCCCAGGTCTACCAAGCCTTGGTGGATAACATTGCCTGTGAACAAATAGCTCGCATGGTTGCGATGCAAAATGCAACGGATAATTGCAAAGACATTATTGATGAATTGCAAATTATGTATAATAAGGCTCGCCAAGGTAGTATCACCAATGAGATTGCGGAAATAGTTGGTGGCGCTGCGGCAGTTTAATTGTTTTAAAAAGTTAATTTCTAGAGACGAATGATGATACAAAGTGGGAAAATAATTTCAATCGTAGGCGCCATTGTGGATGTGGAATTTCCTCGGGAAGCCGTACCAAAAATTTATGATGCTTTGCGAGTAGCGGCTACGGATTTAATTTTAGAAACTCAGCAGCAGCTGGGTGATGGTATTGTACGTACCATTGCCATGGGATCCACCGATGGTTTGCGAAGAGAGTTGGAGGTTATTAATACCAATTCTCCCATAGCAGTTCCCGTTGGTAAAGGTACTCTGGGGAGAATAATGAATGTTCTTGGAGAACCCGTAGATGAGCAAGGGGAGATAGAGACTACGCAGAGAGTATCTATCCATCGGGCGCCACCAGCTTTTGTGGAACAATCGGGAAACATCGAGCTGTTGGAGACGGGAATAAAAGTTATTGATCTTCTATGTCCCTTTGCCAAGGGAGGAAAAGTGGGGTTATTTGGTGGTGCCGGTGTGGGTAAGACGGTATCAATCATGGAGTTAATTAGAAACATTGCTGTGGAGCGGGATGGCTATTCGGTGTTTGTCGGTGTCGGTGAGCGAACCCGGGAAGGCAATGATTTGTACCATGAGATGAAGAATTCCAAAGTACTGAGTAAGGTAGCTTTGATCTATGGACAAATGAATGAGCCGCCGGGAAATCGTCTTAGAGTAGCTCTCAGTGGTCTTACGGTTGCGGAGCATTTTCGCGATGAGGGAAGGGATATATTATTTTTTGTTGATAATATCTATCGCTATACTTTAGCGGGAGTTGAAGTTTCTGCTCTTTTGGGACGCATGCCATCAGCTGTGGGATATCAGCCTACCTTGGCCGAGGAGATGGGTTTGCTGCAGGAGCGTATTACCTCAACGAAGCTCGGTTCCATAACATCAATTCAGGCGGTCTATGTTCCCGCCGATGATTTAACTGATCCATCACCGGTGGCGGTGTTTGCACACCTTGATACCACCGTTGTTCTATCTCGCAGAATTGTAGAATTAGGAATTTTCCCCGCCGTAGATCCCCTAGCTTCTAGTAGTCGTCAATTGGAGCAGTCAATCGTGGGAGAGGAACACTATGGCGTCGCACGGGCAGTGCAGAGTACATTGCAGCGCTACCTGGAATTACGTGATATTATTTCCATTTTGGGTATTGATGAGCTATCAGATGAAGATAAATTGTTGGTGAGTAGGGCACGTAAAATAGAAAGATTTTTATCACAGCCTTTTTTTGTAGCCGAAATTTTTAGTGGCCAGTCTGGTAAATATGTGAAGTTAGCTGATACCATCAGAGGGTTTAGTGAAATATTGGCTGGGAAACACGATGGTCTTCCGGAACAGGCGTTTTATATGGTTGGTACCATCGAAGATGCCGTTGAGAAGGCGGAGAAATTAAAATAGGATTTTTTCCATGGCAAATAAAAATACTATGCAACTTAACATAGTTAGTTTGGAAGAGGATATATTTTCCGATGCCGTGGAAATGGTGGTGGTTACTGCCACTTTAGGTGAAATTGGTATTATGCCAGGACATTTACCTCTTTTAACAATGATTAGGCCGGGACAAATTCGGGCAATGAGTGGAGATGGTTATTGGGTGTACTATGTTACCGGTGGTATTTTAGAGGTGCAACCGGATACGGTTACGATTTTAGCGGATACCATTGTGCGTGCTGAAGATTTGGATGAGGCAGCAGCTATTGCTGCTAGGAGAGGAGCCCAGGGAGTGTTGGCTAATAAAAAAGCAAATTCGGATTTTGCCGAAGCCTTGGCGCAGATTGCCCATGCGACGGCACAATTGCGTACCATACAGTTATCACGCCGTGGTAATGGTAAAGTTGGGAGATAGCTATGGCATTGGAAATTGTGATATTGGCGGCGGGAAGAGGAACGCGGATGCACTCTGCAATTCCCAAAGTTTTGCATAAACTTGCGGGAAAATGTCTATTGGAGCACGTGATAGCCACGGCTAAAAAATTACAACCGCTTAGAACTCACATTGTTTATCATCGAGAGATGAGCAAAGTGCGGGAATATTTCATTGCTCAACCTCTTAATTGGATAGAACAGAGAGAGCAATTGGGTACAGGAGATGCACTCAGGGAAACCCTGGCACATCTTAGAAAATCCAGCGAGGTATTGGTGCTCTATGGTGACGTTCCACTCATTGATTTTCAAACGGTAAAAAAAATGATTGCCGCTCTGAGGGAAAATGAATTAGTGCTGCTCAGCGACATGGTGGCGGATCCTTCGGGATTCGGTCGCATAGTTCGAGATGCCAAGGATAATGTTAAGGGAATAGTAGAACATCGGGATGCTAAGGAAGATGAATTAAAAATCAGAGAAATTAATAGCGGTATTTTGGCTACCAAGGTAGAAGTTTTATCTCACTATCTACCTCTATTAACTAATAGGAATGCCAATGGAGAATATTATTTGACTGATATTGTAGGTTTACTTGTTAGTAATCATGGTAGAGTTAAGTGTTTGATTGCCGAAAACTCGTGGGAAGTTGCCGGAGTAAATAATAAAATGCAATTGGCAACATTGGAACGTATTTATCAGAGGAATTTATCCCATCAACTTATGCTAGATGGTTTAATGCTCATGGATCCAGAGCGCTTTGACGTGCGCGGTGATTTGAAGTTGGGTAGAGATGTGGTGATGGATGTCAATGTGGTAATTGAGGGCAACGTTACCATTGGAGATGGGACATTTGTTGGACAGAATGTGTTTTTGAAAGATAGTAAAATTGGTGCCAACGTTGTGATTAAACCGAATAGTGTTATTGAGGGTGCTACGGTGGGAGATAATTGTGTCATTGGGCCCTTTGCCAGGGTTCGCCCGGAAACCCGATTGGCTGCACAGGTTCGCGTGGGTAATTTTGTTGAGCTTAAAAAGAGTATTTTAGGTAAGGGAAGTAAAGTCAGTCATCTTAGCTACGTGGGAGATAGCATAGTGGGTACCGAAGTTAACCTTGGAGCAGGTACCGTCACTTGTAACTACGATGGTGTTACTAAGCATCAAACTACCATTGAAGATGGAGCTTTTATTGGTTCCAATAGTTCCTTGGTGGCCCCGGTTACCATTGGCAAGGGGGCGTTTATTGGAGCAGGTTCGGTAATCACACGCAATGCCCCTGCCCATAAATTAACCCTCACTCGTGCGGAGCAGGTAACACGTGCCGAGGTGAATAAAATTCAAAGAATGAAAGGAGAAAAATAACCATGTCATATACCAAGAATAATTTATTGCCGGAAGAAAAATTACTGTACTATACCAGACCTCACTATATTATATTTTTTAATTGTTTACCGTGGGTGTTATTTTTTTTGATAGCCACCAATGCTGGGTATTTTGTTAGTTATAATTTTCCCTTAATGCGCAGTAATATTTTCGGTGTTTTGCTATTATTAGTAGGCTGTGGACAGTTACTCAGTGCCATTATTAGTTACTATAGTTCGGAATATGCCATTACCAGTAGGAGAATTTTGGTTAAAACTGGCTTTATTCGCCGCCGATCCTTGGAAATTTTTTTAGATCGCATTGAAGGGGTGTATGTGGAGCAGAGCGTCGTGGGTCGCATTCTTAATTTTGGTACCGTAATCATTGTCGGCATTGGCGGCACAAAAAATCCCTTTAATTATATTCCAGATCCGCTGCAGTTCAGAAGTAAACTACAGGAGCAGTTGCCCAAAAGAAGTTGAGCGGTTACTGAAAGTTAATGATATGAAAGCTAACCCCTATGGTTCAGTGTGGGATATTTTATCTCCAGAATTGAAAATTTTTTGGAAGAGTAAAATTGCACCCTTGGTGGGTTACCCTCATCACAGCGAGATTATTCCGGAAACTAAAAATCATTACGCTTGGTATCTAGGGGCTCAGCCGGATAATGCCATAATTAAGCTACTATTAAAAACTTTTCCTAGCTACAATATTCATTTGGTAAATATGCTTGTCGATCATGAGAGATTGATCGGAGATGACAGTCCATGGGTTAGGGAGGGTAAAATTATTTTTCATCGCCTTCCTTGGTATGACCATAGTTATTTGGATGCGCTAACTACTAAAAATCAAGCCGTGGATTCCTTGGTTGCTTTTCAGCGGGATTTATATGCGCTGTTTTCAAAGAGAAAAGAGAACAATGCGCACAGTAAAAGAGTATTCTATTGTCATTGCATGGCCGGGCGTTCGCGTAGTTTGGTGGAAACTTTAGTATTTCTATATTTCTATCCTAGCAAAGAGGAACTATTTGATTTCGATTTTTGGTCCCCGGAAACTTTACCACCACAAGATTTACGGGAGAGGTTGCGGTCTAACCCCACCTTCGGAGATTTAGCTAAATTTATTAAAATGCGACGTAGGCAAGCGCGCAATTTAGATAATTTGGATGGAGATCAAGGGGGGATCATCGGCCTGTTGGCACTGTGGAATTGTGCTCGCTGGGAGAATGGTTTTGCCATGAATTACTATGATCAATGGCCAGAAATCAAAATGGTTGAGGATGTGAAATATATTTTACGGGCACCGCTGGACCGTGGATTTCGTACGGAGTGCGATGGGGAGGCACAGCGGATTAATTTAGAAATTGCATTTGATAAATTCCAAAAAAAAGGGATCAATTTATTGCTGGCAATGGTGTCGATTTTTACCGACCACCAAAGGGCAGGTGATAAATTTGATATTAATTTTAGTAAATTAAACCCCCGGGAGCAGGCGCATTTAGCTATTTTTATGCAGTGGTTGCAAAGTCAGGGCAGGGATTTAGTTCCCATTAAATATGAGGCATTACACTACGCTAAAATTGCTCTTAGTAAAATACATGGACTTACAACGGGAGACCAAGTAGAGCTACTCAAAATTTTCGGCCGCGAGGTAGCGGAGACCATTGATTGCTCCAAAGTTGCTCGTAAAATTTTGCGAGGGAACAGACTAGATAGTCATAACTGTAGTATTCAGCTGGCGGAACTAACTAGTGTTTTATTGCATAGTTTAGAGTAGATTTTTAAATTAGAAAAGAATTGCAAAATGATTTTGCAGAGCGAAGAGTATATTACACTGTTTTTATATTTCCAGGGAAAGTTCGCCCGCGGTGAATTTTTCTATTTTACCATTTTCAGTTTTGACTAAATAATTCCCAGCGCTATCTATGCCCCAGCCTAGGCCGGATATTTTTTTACAATGGGGAGTTACTATCGCTATCATTTTTCCTAGAACTAGATCCAATTGTTGCCATTTTTGGGCGAAATGTTTGAAGCCATGGCGCTGAAATTCATTTAAAGTTACGAGGAGATTATTTAGCACTAAGCCCGCCACTTTATTTCTGTCGGGCGTATCTTTAATGATCCGGGAGATATCACACCAGGGTTGGTCTATATTGTTTTGGAGAGGCATGGCAACATTCAAGCCGACACCTATTATCACCTGATATAAATTGGGAGATTTAGCTATGGTTTCGATTAGTATTCCCGCTAGTTTGTGTCCTTTCCATAGAATATCATTGGGCCATTTGATGGTAATTTCTTCTTTAATACCATATTGTTCTAAAGCATTAGTAATTGCTATGGCCATGGCTAAACTGAGGCCACTTAATTGATTGAGCTTCGTGGAAGTATAGTAACCAATGGATAGATAGATATTTTTAGCGTAGGGAGAGAACCATTTTTTTTCATGGCGTCCGCGGCCCGCTGTTTGCATCTCCGCCAAGCAAATATTAACGTTTTTTGTGCTTAGCATCTTTTTAGCGATGTAGCTATTGGTGGATGAAACGCTGTCTAGTATTATGATATCTTCCGCGGTGACTGTAAATTTTTCACTGAGATAGCTGTGAATAATTTTTTTGCTTAGTAGCTCTATGCCTTCGGGAATTCTATAGCCAAGGGCACTATTATTTTCCACGGTGATATCTAGTCGTTGCAATTGGTCCATGGCTTTTTTTACGGCGGGGGAAGCTAAGTTCAATCGTTTTTCCAGAGCAAGCACGGAGTGATATCTGCCATCTCCTAGGCAACCTAAAATTTTTTTGGTAATTGTATCCATGGCTAGGGGAGTCGTAGATTTTCTTTTATGAATGGATCTAAATTGCCATCTAGTATTGACTGCGTGTTTCTGGTTTCCATGTTGGTGCGAAGATCTTTAATTCTAGAGTCATCTAGGGTATACGAGCGAATTTGGCTGCCCCAGGTTATCTCCAGCTTTGCCGCTTCGAGGGTGGATTTTTTCTCTCGCTGCTTGCGTAGTTCTATGTCGTATAGTTTAGCGCGAAGTTGCTTCATGGCTTGGAGGCGGTTTTGTTGCTGGGCGCGCTCGCTTTGACACTGAACTATCATGCCTGTTGGGTGATGCTTAATGCGCACGGCGGAATCAGTTTTGTTGACGTGCTGTCCACCGGCGCCTTGGGCTCGATAGGTATCAATGCGGAGATCGGCGGGATTGATATCAATTTTTATTTCTTCGGCTATTTCTGGATAGACGAAAACGGAGGCAAAAGACGTGTGACGCTTGTGGTTAGCATCGAAGGGGGATTTGCGCACCAGGCGATGAACTCCAGATTCCGTACGTAGCCACCCGTAGGCAAAATTACCACTAAATTTTACCGTGGCGCTTTTAATGCCAGCGACCTCCCCGGGGGATACCTCTAGTATTTCCACCTGAAAACTGTGATGATCACCAAATCTTAAATACATGCGCATTAGCATTTCTGCCCAATCTTGAGCTTCGGTACCTCCTGAACCCGCCTGAATATCAACGTAGGTGTTATGCTGATCCATGGGACCATTGAATATTCTTTCAAACTCTAGGCGATCGAGCTTGGCGGCTATTTTTTCTATCTCAATCTCCATTTCAGATAAATTTTGATTATTTTGCTCTTCGTCCATGATAATTTCCAAGAGTTCCTTGCTGTCTTGCAGAGCATTGGCTATGGTATCCAATTCCCTCAATGTAGTTGCCAGTGACATTTGTTTTTTTCCTAGGAGTTGCTGCTTTTCTAAATCTTTCCACAGAGCAGGATTTTCTAGTTCTCGCTGAATCTCAGCTAGGCGACTTTTTTTGCCATGGTAGTCAAAGAAACCCCCGTAGATTAACTAAGCTTTCTTGAATAGTTTCTATCCTATTTTTGAGTATATTGATATCAGTCATTTAAGTCATTTTATCCGCTTAATTAATGATCTATTCTAGCATACGATTATTGGTGATTTAATCAAGGCATTAATTGCCATTTGAATATATTTTAATTTTTGTTAAAATGGCACCGTGTCGAGATACAGATCAATAAGTCTCGAATCTATTTGGAGATAATTTTTTGGATTCTATATTTTCAACGAACAACAGAAGTAATCATAGCAATAGACAGGCTGAAATGGCGGGAAATTTTGCTGTGGAAGGGAAGCCAACGGTTATATTTTTACTTGTTACTTTATCCGTAGCGTTAGTTATCGGAGGATTGCTTGCATTTAGAGAGAGTAATAGTTGGAAAATGACTGCTCCTCTTCAATTCATTGGTCAGGAAAAAAGCTTGGTTGAGACGGCAGCTGTGGATCAGAGTGTCGCATCTGATTTTGTGCAGCCGGAAGCATTGGAAGATCCTTCACCACGTACCATTGCCATTAGGCAAGATGATACCCTTGGTAAAATTTTTAGACGCCTGGGACTGGAAGAGAGAGAGGCAAGGCGCATATTAGCTTTGGCAAAAGTTACTCAGTTAAAAAAATTGATGGTCGGTAAAAAAATGACGATTTGGATAGATCCCATTAATAATACCTTTGCTAAATTAAACTACGGCATTGATCGCTTAACAACATTGGTAGTTAGTGTCAACAAGAAGGGGATTATTCACGTCGATCTTAGGCAAGTAAAGCCAAAGGCGGTAATTAAATATGCGTCGGCGCGCATAGATGGATCTATCTATGCGGCGGCCAAAAAACTTAGTTTGCCTAGTGGTATGGTAAAGCAATTTGTTAATTTGTTTAGTGGCCGGGTTAATAGCAAAAAATTAAATGGACAAGATAGGTTTAGTATTTTTTATCGAGAGTATCTGGTGGATGGAAAAAGTGTAAAAGGTAGTGAGATAGTTGCAGCGGAGTTAATGCATGGCGGAGTTTCCCATCGTCTAATTGCTTTTAAAGAAAAGGAGAATAGTGTCGCTGAGTTTTATACCCCCGAAGGTAGAAGTATTAAACCCTCCTTTACTAGGTATCCTTTGACTTATAGTAGAATTGGTTCTAAGTTTTCACCGTTGCGAAAACACCCCATTCTTGGAATCTCTCGTCCCCATCGCGGGGTAGATTTCGTTGCCAAAGCTGGCACCCCCATTAAGGCAACGAGTAATGGTAGGGTGGCATTTGTTGGTTATAAAAATGGCTACGGTCGTACCATTGAGATTAAAAATGGCAAGTATAGTACTTTATATGCCCATCTTTCTAAATTCGCAGTTAGGGCGGGTGAATATACTAAGCAGGGTAATGTTATAGGCTACGTTGGCTCCAGCGGTTTATCAACCAACCCTCATCTTCACTACGAATTTCGCATTAATGGAGTACATCATGATCCGTTGAAAGTAGTGCTGCCAGGCGGAGAATTGATAGCAGCCAAATATCGCGGCAAGTTTTTTGCTATGTCTAGAAATATTATTGCCCAATTGGACGCTCACCAGAGAGCTCATAAAAGTTTTGCCATGCATAGCTATAGTAGTTTTGAGTAAACACGGTGATTGCTATCTTGCAAAAAATAGTAGGATAGATTATAACTATAGTTCTGGTGTCTAGGTAAATATTGCGGCCACGGCCAAGTAAAAATATATTTGCTAAAGTTGTTGACATAGTATTTTAAATTAGTAGAATGCATCACTCCTATTCTGTGTAGGGCCGCTCTTTAAAACTAATAGAAACAATTTGTGTGGGCGCTCATGTTAATTTTAAGATAATTAATTTTCGATGTGAGTGACTATAATTTTTTACAGTAATTCATTTCGAGCTAAAATTTTGCCTCATCATCAATTTGGTGAGGCAATCAAACTTTCTAATTGAAGAGTTTGATCCTGGCTCAGATTGAACGCTGGCGGCATGCCTAACACATGCAAGTCGAACGTGAAAGAGGGGCAACTCTTGAGTAAAGTGGCGGACGGGTGAGTAATACGTAGGAATCTGCCCTAGAGTGGGGGATAACCTGCCGAAAGGTGGGCTAATACCGCATGATCTCTAAGGAGCAAAGGGGGCTAGCAATAGCTTTCGCTTTAGGATGAGCCTACGTCGGATTAGCTAGTTGGTAGGGTAAAGGCCTACCAAGGCAATGATCCGTAGCTGGTCTGAGAGGACGACCAGCCACACTGGAACTGAGACACGGTCCAGACTCCTACGGGAGGCAGCAGTGGGGAATATTGGACAATGGGGGAAACCCTGATCCAGCAATGCCGCGTGTGCGATGAAGGCCTGCGGGTTGTAAAGCACTTTCGGTGAGGAAGAAAAAATCCAGGTATAATACATTTGGATCTTGACGTTACTCACAGAAGAAGCACCGGCAAACTCTGTGCCAGCAGCCGCGGTAATACAGAGGGTGCAAGCGTTAATCGGAGTTACTGGGCGTAAAGGGCGTGTAGGCTGGTATTTAAGTCGATTGTGAAATCCCTGGGCTCAACCTAGGAATTGCAGTCGATACTGGATATCTTGAGTATGGCAGAGGAAAGTGGAATTCTCGGTGTAGTGGTTAAATACGTAGATATCGAGAAGAACATCGGTGGCGAAGGCAGCTTTCTGGGCCAATACTGACGCTGAGGCGCGAAAGCGTGGGGAGCAAACAGGATTAGATACCCTGGTAGTCCACGCTGTAAACGATGAGAACTAGATGTTGTCCCGCGACTAAATATAATTCAGCTAAGAACATTTTAGAGAGTTTTATTTAGCCGCGGGTCAGTATCGCAGCTAACGCATTAAGTTCTCCGCCTGGGGAGTACGGTCGCAAGATTAAAACTCAAAGGAATTGACGGGGGCCCGCACAAGCGGTGGAGCATGTGGTTTAATTCGATGCTACGCGAAAAACCTTACCTACCCTTGAAATCCTAGGAATTTTCTAGAGATAGAAAAGTGCCTTCGGGAACCTGGAGACAGGTGCTGCATGGCTGTCGTCAGCTCGTGTCGTGAGATGTTGGGTTAAGTCCCGTAACGAGCGCAACCCTTATCTTTAGTTGCCAACAGTTCGGCTGGGAACTCTAAAGAAACTGCCGGCGTTAAGCCGGAGGAAGGCGAGGACGACGTCAAGTCATCATGGCCCTTATGGGTAGGGCAACACACGTGCTACAATGGTAAGTACAGAGGGTCGCCAAGTCGTGAGACGGAGCTAATCTCAGAAAACTTATCGTAGTCCAGATTGAAGTCTGCAACTCGACTTCATGAAGTTGGAATCGCTAGTAATCGCGAATCAGAATGTCGCGGTGAATACGTTCTCGGGCCTTGTACACACCGCCCGTCAAACCATGGGAGTGGATTGTACCAGAAGCGGGTAGCTTAACCGAAAGGAGGGCGCCCACCACGGTATGCTTCATGACTGGGGTTAAGTCGTAACAAGGTAGCCGTAGGGGAACCTGTGGCTGGATCACCTCCTTATCCTTAAATTACGCGAGCGCTCACACAAATTGTTTTTATTATTTGAATGTTATTTAAGCTCATTGTTTGGGTTTGTAGCTCAGCTGGTTAGAGCACACGCTTGATAAGCGTGGGGTCGTTGGTTCAAGTCCAACCAGACCCACCAATTTTTTAAGATTTTAGCTGCTATCCAGTTTTTGCTGTGTAGTTTAATTGAATCGGGGCTGTAGCTCATTTGGTAGAGCTCCTGCTTTGCAAGCAGGAGGTAACCGGTTCGATTCCGGTCAGCTCCACCAAAAAATGTAGGCTTAATTGAGATAATAAAAAATTATTTATAATAGCATTTTTTAGTTGCAATTTTGTTTAATGTAAGATAGTTTGCTGTATTCTTAGTTTTCCCTTTGGAGAACTAATTTGCTCTTTAAAAATTCGATAGCTGGGTATATTCAATCATTTTCCGATGATTGAATGATTTTGACTATTTTTTTAATTTTCAATAGTTAATTCAGCGCAAAGTTTTTCGGCAATCAATAATGTTGTTTTAGTACACAATGATAAGTTGTGTATATATTCCAGTAGTTATTTGAGGTTGTATTGTCAAATAATTAAGCGCATACGAGGGATGCCTTGGCAGTAAAGAGCGATGAAGGACGTGGTAGCCTGCGTTAAGCTTCGGGGAGCTGGCAACAAGCTGTGATCCGGAGATATCCGAATGGAGCAATCCGATCTGTGTAAACAGATCATCTCTAGTTGAATACATAGACTAGAGAAGCGAACTAGGGGAACTGAACCATCTAAGTACCCTAAGGAAAAGAAATCAATTGAGATTCCGCCAGTAGCGGTGAGCGAACGCGGAGTAGCCCAGTTACATCAAATTTAGTATCCATAATAGAATAGTTTGGAAAAGCTAACCATAGGGGGTGATAGTCCCGTATATGAAATAGGTACTGAATGGGTAACGATGAGTAGGGCGGGACACGTGTAATCCCGTTTGAAGATAGGGGGACCATCCTCTAAGGCTAAATACTAATTACTGTCCGATAGTGAACAAGTACCGTGAGGGAAAGGCGAAAAGAACCCCGGTGAGGGGAGTGAAATAGAACCTGAATTCGTATGCGTACAAGCAGTCGGAGTCCAGCTATTAAATATTTTAATAATTCATTGAGATATTTAGTAGCTGGATGACGGCGTACCTTTTGTATAATGGGTCAGCGAATTACTTTCAGTGGCAAGCTTAACCGCATAGGGGAGGCGCAGGGAAACCGAGTCTTAAATGGGCGAAAAGTCGCTGGGAGTAGACCCGAAGCCGGGCGATCTATCCATGGCCAGGATGAAGGTAAGGTAACACTTACTGGAGGTCCGAACTCACTACTGTTGCAATAGTAGGAGATGAGCTGTGGATCGGAGTGAAAGGCTAATCAAGCTCGGAGATAGCTGGATCTCCTCGAAAGCTATTTAGGTAGCGCCTCGTGAGTTGACTCTTGGGGGTAGAGCACTGTTTCGGTGAGGGGGTCGTCTTGACCTACCAAGCCGATGCAAACTCCGAATACCAAGAAGTTTCATCACGGGAGACACACGGCGGGTGATAACGTCCGTCGTGAAAAGGGAAACAACCCTGATCGCCAGCTAAGGTCCTTAAATTATAGTTAAGTGGTAAACGATGTGGGAAGGCCCAAACAGCCAGGAGGTTGGCTTAGAAGCAGCCATCCTTTAAAGAAAGCGTAATAGCTCACTGGTCGAGTCGTCCTGCGCGGAAGATTTAACGGGGCTCAAACTATATACCGAAGCTGCGATCTTAGAGAATTTTATTCTCTGAGAGGTAGAGGAGCGTTCTGTAAGCCTGTGAAGGTGAACCGAGAGGTTTGCTGGAGGTATCAGAAGTGCGAATGCTGACATGAGTAACGATAATGTGGGTGAAAAACCTACACGCCGAAAATCCAAGGTTTCCTGCGCAACGTTAATCGGCGCAGGGTTAGTCGGTTCCTAAGGCGAGGCAGAAATGCGTAGTCGATGGCAAACAGGTTAATATTCCTGTACCTGATGATATTGCGATGGGATGACGGAGAAAGCTAGGTTAGCTGCCAGTTGGTTTTGGTAGTTTAAGCAAGTAGGAAGAACTTCTAGGCAAATCCGGAAGTTCGCTAATTCCAAGATGTGATGACGGTGTTTTTTCCTTCGGGAAAAAACAGAAGTAACTAATGCTACGCTTCCAAGAAAAGTCTCTAAGCTTCAGATATCATAAGGCCGTACCCCAAACCAACACTGGTGGATGGGTAGAAAATACCAAGGCGCTTGAGAGAACTCGGATGAAGGAACTCTGCAAAATGATACCGTAACTTCGGGAGAAGGTATGCCTTTAGGGGTAATAGAATTTACTTTTTGAGCCCACAAAGGTCTAAGAAAATAGGTGGCTGCGACTGTTTACTAAAAACACAGCACTCTGCAAACTCGCAAGAGGAAGTATAGGGTGTGACGCCTGCCCGGTGCCGGAAGGTTAATTGATGTTGTCAATCGCAAGATGAAGCAACTGATCGAAGCCCCGGTAAACGGCGGCCGTAACTATAACGGTCCTAAGGTAGCGAAATTCCTTGTCGGGTAAGTTCCGACCTGCACGAATGGCGTAACGATGGCCACGCTGTCTCCATCCGAGACTCAGTGAAGTTGAAATC
>JAVBML010000047.1:0-5599 GCA_031552655.1 Gammaproteobacteria bacterium | reverse complement strand
AAATCTATACTAAGCGTTAAGTCATAGTAGCGTATTCCAGCTGCGGGACGGCCGAGGCGAATTAACTTGGCGCGTTAAGACGAGTACGTTTAGGGGTCACGATGGCCTAAACGTTTCATGAGTTAGCGGCACTCCTGTTTATTAGTAGAATAATGGAAAATACAGCGGCGGGCATTATTCCTATTTTGAATCTTCAACTTAGACCTCCGGATACGGGGATGATGATTCACCCTGAAGACCTAATTTTATTTAGAGAAAAAGGAATCAAAGTGGTGGTTACTTGCCATGAATTTATGCTAAACGCAGTGTGTCGCAAAGCAGATTTAAATGCTTTTTCCTTGGAATACTTTAGGGAAGCGGATCGGGTTATTTTTTTTAATGAGCAAGATAGAAATTTAGCAACTAGACAGCTAGTGGGATTAGAAGGCAAGTCATCTCTATCGCAGGTTATGGTGCCAGGTTCTTTACGTAGCCCCCTAGGGGCAGGAAGTGACTTTAGCATTGAACAAAGGCTAGCGGCGCCACCCAATATTCTCTTTTTCGGTTCCCTAAGAAAAAATAAGGGATTTGAACTGATTCCGCCGATGGCTCAAGCGCTTGTGAAGCAAGGTGTTCAAGGTGCTAAAATTATCGTGGTTGGGGAACCCAGTGATTTTAGGTTAGTAGCAGAGTTATTGGTAAAATCCTGTGGCGTTGACAGAATGGTGCAACTACTTCCTCTACTTGATACACAGTATAAATTAAAAACAGCAGCACAATTACCTGACATTATCAACGAATTGCATGATATAATTAGAGCTTTAATATCCTCCGGGAAAAAACAGGAATTTATAGCCTGGGTGCAGCAGTTACCAATAGAATTACCCATAGAATTTCATTTTTCCGTTGCGCCAGAACAAATAGAGAGACTATTTACGCAATGTAAATATGCTTTTGCCTGCGACTCCCCCAAGGGATTTGCTATGAATGCTTCCGCCATGATTACCATGCTAGCCCATGGTTGCATATTGTTTGCCACTGGTGGTTGCTGTACTCCTGGTTTAGCTGTGGTAGGGCCGGCAGTTAAAATTACCGGGGCTTATGGTAGAGAAGTAGCAACTCATTTTATTAATGCGATAGCTGAAAGAGAAAGGGAACAAAGGCAAGATTTAAAAGGAAGTCAGAATTTTAGATATCTACAAGATCTAATAAATTTTTTCGATGTATATTTTAGTCCTCGGGCTATCATGAAAGGGGTGCCGGGGGAAATAGCGAGATTAGGATTGGACACGGTTTTTGCAAAGGCTCGAGGTCAAGAAGTTAAATTATCTGGTAGTAGTGCTACGGGAAGAACGCCTGCTTCTCCCATTATAGATATAGCTACCGTAGCGCCGATTAGGCAATCAGCAGATTTAGGTATCGTTTCTGCTCCCAGGGAGACGGAGATGAAACGTGATGGTGAATTAAGAATATCTAGATATCCACTAATAAGTCCGGAAGTACGGGACAATCCCCGGGTATTTTTATTTCATGGCCACCGAACCTTTGATGCTGATGAAGCGCCCGTCGTAAAAATAGCTAAACCCCCCGCCTGGACGCAGAAAAAAAGCGGTGCTTCCGAGGAATTGAGTTCCCAGGTGCCAAGAGATGAAGAGAGAGGTAAGGACGAACAAGAAGAGGAGGAAGATAAAACTCCCAATCCTGGTCCTTGGTAGTTTAAGAAATTTCTTTGCCGTAGCTATGATTACTGACTTAATTTCTAAAAAGTTTTCTAGAGCTCAGCTATGGTTAACCTTTAAATTTTTCATAGTGCAATGAAATTGTTAATATTGCCCTATTCACTTGCTAGGGCATCTATGGGGTTGAGATTGGAAGCGTTTCTAGCGGGTATATAGCCAAAGATAATACCGATTGCCGTGGAACAAACGAGGGCTAGAATGATTGAGGCCGTTGAAAAATCCATGCCAAAATTGTTGGAAAAGGTATTAAATCCCAAGCCCACTAATATGGATAGAGCAATGCCCATGAATCCTCCCACGATGCAAATTAAAATGGCTTCAATAAGAAACTGCTGCAGAATATCCATTTGCTTTGCGCCAATTGCCATGCGAATGCCTATTTCCCTAGTGCGCTCGGTTACGGAGACCAGCATAATATTCATTACGCCAATGCCCCCAACAATGAGAGATATAATGGCAATGCTGGCGATGAGTAGTTTCATGGTGTTGGTTGTGCTTTCAATGGTTTGTTTAATGCTATCACTGTTGATCATAAAAAAATCTTTTTTGCCATGTAGTGCTGTTAAAATGTATTCAATGCTCTCTTCGGCAATTTGAGAATTAATGTGGTCAGCTATTTTAACGGTTATGGAGTTGATATCATTTCCACCATTGATCTTATACATTGCCGTGGTGTATGGAGTCCACAGTGTCATTGAGCTAGAGAGAGGACTAGGATTATTGTTTTTCTCCGTTACCCCGATTATTTTCAATGGTTTTTTGTTGAATATAATGATTTCATCGAGGGGAGTGAGTTTATTTGCAAAGATTTCTTTGAGTGTATTATCATCGATAACTACCACGGAAGCCATATTGTTTACTTCTTCCTGGGTGAAAATGCGTCCCCGGGCAATTTTTCGTCCCTTGGCGGCAAAAAAATTTGATCCTACGCCGCTTAGTTGTGCCGTCAGTGAATAATTTTCGTAGACTAGCATTCCGCTGGTGCTTACATTGGGCGTGGAATTATCGATAAAACTTTGTTTGTCTAAGTATTCGGCATCTCTCACTTTAAGTGTTTTGACTTTTCCGGAGCGCATATCTCCAAAACCCGTTCCCGGTAAAATATCAATGGTATTGGTTCCCATGGAACTTATTTGATTCATGATTTTTGCCTGGGAGGCATTTCCTAGAGCCACAACGGATACCACCGATGCGATGCCAATGATGATTCCTAGCATGGTGAGTAGGGAACGCATTTTATTAGCTAGGATAGCATGGACGGACATATTTAGGGATTCGAAAAAACTATACTTTAGGGCATCAAATTTGTTTCTCTTAATATTTGCACTCCTATTTTCTAGTTGGTAAAATTTTGACGATTTGCGTGTGTCCGCAATGATGGCACCATCTCTGATTTCAATGATGCGGCTAGCTTGGTTAGCAATGTGACCATCGTGTGTAACTAAGATAATGGTATGTCCCTGGCGGTGGAGATTTTTAATTATTTCCATTACATTTTCACCGCTCTTTGAATCCAGGGCACCGGTGGGTTCATCGGCTAAGATAATTTCTCCACCATTCATTAGTGCTCTAGCGATGCTTACGCGTTGCTGTTGGCCCCCGGATAGTTCGTTGGGTTTATTATTGCATTTATCTTCTAGATCGAGTTTTTTCAGAAGTTCCGTTGCCCGTTTATTTCTGGCCGCAGCATTTAGGCCAAAGTAAATTGCTGGCAGTGCTGCATTTTCACTTGCCTTGAGGTTGGTCAATAAATTGTATTTTTGAAAAATGAAGCCAAAGGTTTTACAGCGCAGTGTGGCCAATTGATCTTGGGCCATTTTTCCCACTTCGATGTCATTTATTTTATAGGATCCCGTTGTGGGTACATCGAGGCAGCCGATAATATTCATCAGAGTGGATTTGCCGGAGCCCGATTGACCAATTATTGCTACGAAATCGCCTCTTTGGATGCTACAGTCTATGTCTCTAAGGACCTGCACCCTATTATTTCCTTGGCCAAAGAATTTATTAATCTTTTTTAATTCAATAATATTCATGTTAGAAGCCCCGCAGTCTTCTGACATTTGCAGTTTTATCTGATATTTCCGTTGAGGACATTTTAGAAATTACTATCTCCTCTCCTTCCGCTATGCCATTTTTAATTTCCACATTTAGACCATCGGAGATCCCCGAGGTAATGGATTTTTTTTGTATGCCATTCTTAGTCAGGATTTCCAGGTACTTATTGGTGCCATCTTCTTTGATGGCAATGGTGGGTACGGTGAGTACATTATCGGCACTTTCACCGTGAATAATATTTTGCGTGGTCATCCCTATTCTAAGTTTTCCCTCTTTGTTGGGTACAATGAGTCTACCATAGTAATATATGGCTTCACTGGAACCTACAACCTCAGCATATTTAGCATTGGTAAGTAAGGTTAATCCTGGATCAATGGATTTAAGGGTTGTTTCATAGACATTACCCAGATCTGTTAGAATGGAATAGGTTACCTTTGCTCCAGGTTTTACATTACTGATATCTCCTTCGGAAATCTCTACGAGTATCTCCATATTGCTCAGGTCTGCAATTTGAACGATGGTTGGAGTGCTCATGGCGGCATTTACCGTTTGTCCCTGCTTTACTGGCATGGAAACGATGGTTCCATCCAGGGGCGCCGTGATTTTTGTATAACCTAGGTTGGTTTCAGCCGTAGCCAGGGTGATTTTGGTTTCTTCCAATAGTGCCTCTATTTCCGTTACCTTTGATTTTGTTGCTTCGTAGTTATCCTCAGCATTTTCTAAATCTTCGGTAGAGACTAAATGTTTTTTTGCCAGCGTTTGCATTCTTCGGTATTGTTTTTCAGCTATTCTTAGAGATAGTTTTGCGGTGACTAATTGTGCCCGATAGCTCTCCATTTTTGCCTTATTAATATTGATATTATTTTGCTGCGTGGTGGAATCAATTTCAGCAATTAAATCCCCTTGTTTTACTCTTTGACCAACGGTTACATATAGCTTTTCAATTTTCCCCGAAGCTTGGGCACCAACGGTAACTAGTTCCATGGCTCTAACTTCTCCCGTTGCATTTACAACTTTTTGAATATTTTGTCTTTTGGCTCTTTCAGTTATGTAGGATATCTTATCTTCGTTGCCATAGTATTTAAATAATAGGGCAGCTCCGACGATTACCATGGCTACACATGAAAAAAGTTTTTTACGATTTTTAATGGGATTCATAATATTTTTCCGCAGTATCTATCTATTTACTAGGTAGTGCAAGTTATCTCTGCCGGGCAATTTTTTTAACGTTCCCCAGGAAGATAGTTTATTTACACTCTATTTTTTATTGTCGAAATATTCTTCCCCATGGAGAGGTACGTAATTTATCCTGCGAACACTCTTTCCTTGGTGATTTTAAATTAATACCCAGCCATGCATTTATGCTACCGAATTTGCTCCGATCATTGATAGCACTTGGAAATTTGAAATGATGTTTTCCAAATCTATTTTTTAACTCCTTTTTTATCTAAATTAACTGAAGTATGATTACTCTTTAAAAGCTAGTTATCGTTAATATATTATATAAAATTCTATCACAGATGTTTTTATTAGTATAGATAGTACCGAGGTAAAAATTATAAATTATAGGCCATGGTGCACTGTTTCCCCATAATTCGAATGTCGACTAAGGAAATTGCATCAGCCTTGTTTATTATTTTATTGCCTCAGCTACGAGTACTTTTTCAAATTATAAAAACCGATTCAAACGCTGCTAGCCAAGGAGAACGAAGTGTAGGCTAGAAGTCCGAGGTAGGTGAGGGTTTTTAGTAGAGCAAAGCGAGTGCTAAAAATCTATACTAAGCGTTAAGTCATAGTAGCGTATTCCAGCTGCGGGACGGCCG
>JAVBML010000048.1:0-12308 GCA_031552655.1 Gammaproteobacteria bacterium | reverse complement strand
AATTATTTTTACTAATTCATCTATGGAAATATTGGGATTGTCGATTGTTTGAATGCAACCCACGACAAACACGCCCCAATTGTGAGGAGGAAAATTAGTTTGCATAACAACCGCGATTCCCGGGGAACCAGTGACCAAAAGGTTAGGAAATCCCGCCGGCAACACCTGGGGGGCGAATTCCGTGCCATCATAATTGGGTGCAAAATCAACGGTATCCTTATCAAGATCTGCTAGAAGAAATTGTCCAATTTTAGCTAAGCGAATTTCAGTGTAGCGCATAGCAGCGGGAGCATCGCCATCCACGGAGCCAAAATTCCCTTGACCATCAACCAAGGTATAGCGTAGAGAAAATGACTGTGCCATGCGCACAATCGTCTCATAGACGGCGGAATCACTGTGGGGATGATATTTACCAATAACGTCACCAACTATGCGCGCAGACTTTTTATAGGGTTTATTGTACTCATTGCCTAATTCCCGCATGGCATAGAGAACTCTCCTATGCACCGGCTTTAATCCATCTCTCACATCGGGAAGTGCTCTACTAACAATCACACTCATAGCATAGTCCAAATAGGACTGCTTTAATTCATCTTCAATGTTAACTAAATCTATCTCTTTGGCATATTCGGACATGGGACCCTTCAAAAAATTTGATTTAAAATCAATATGTTATATATAAGCAACAGTTGATTGAATTGTACCACAAAATGTAAAATAAAAACAATTTATCTAGCTAAATCATCAATCAATTGGCTAATAATAGCAACCGCATTCGGCAACTTAATTTGGGACAATCTATGGGCCATGGCTATGCCGCTGGCATCTATAACTTCAGCTATCTTAGTAAGTAAAGCCTCTTCTTTTAGTTCTTCATCGAAGATCACGGCACTAAAACCTTGGGCTAAAAAATATTTAGCATTGACAACCTGGTCACCCCTACTGGCAACGGAAGAGAGCGGTAGTAAAATATTAGGTTTCCGCAAAGTAAGTAATTCATAGAGTGTATTGGCACCAGCTCTGGCAATTACCAAATCGGCTGCGGCCAAAATATGAGGTAATTCTTCATGGACATAGGCAAACTGGCGATAGTCACTGTGGCTAATATTTTTTTCGATCATCCCCCTACCGCAGATATGAATCACCTGAAACTTTTTCACCAGGGAAGGCAAAATATTATGCACAACTTGATTGATTTTAGCCGCTCCGAGACTACCACCTAGTATCGCAATAATTTTCTTTCGCTCAGTAAAGCCACAAAAATCTCTACCACGAGCCACATCGATCTTAAAAAAACCATCCCGGATGGGAAGACCACTAATAACAACCCTATGGTGATATTTTTCAGCTATGGACTCTAATGTTTCAGGAAAAGTGATGCAAATTTTCGTCGCCCAAAAAAAAGACCAGCGGTTAGCTAAACCTATGGTTAAATCAGCTTCGTGAACAATTATTGGTATGCCCAGTATGCCAGCTGCTATCACCACGGGGAAAGCAACGAAACCACCCTTGGAAAAAACCACCCCGGGTTTAAGATGCCTTAGTAAAAAAAAAGCCTGCCCTATGCCCATAATAATTCGCAGGGGATCCAAAAAATTTTGCCAACTAAAATAGCGACGGAGTTTTCCCACGGTGATAGAATGATAGGGAATGGAAATCCTAGTAATTAGCTCCTTTTCTATGCCATTGCAAGACCCAATATAATGGATGTTATATTTTTTTTCCTGCAATAATTTATTAATAACAGCCAGGTTGGGAGCTACGTGACCAACGGATCCTCCTCCCGTAAATACAATTTTTTTTCGCCGTTCCACCTTGGACATTAAACTACCTTATGTGTCCAAGAATACCATCCAATTCATCCAAGCTATGGTAGCGTATTACAATTCTACCACCACCTTTGCTATCAGGCACTAAAGCTACCCGCGTTGCCAGTTTATCAGCTAGCTCTCGCTGTAACATGGTAATATTAGGATCGGTGCTTACTTTTTTCCTAACCTTCGCTGATTTAAGCTGCTGTACCAATTGTTCACAGCTACGTACCGATAGTTTTTTTTCAACCACCATTCTTGCTATGCGCAATTGCTCCGAACGATCCAAAGTCAACAGAGTTCGTGCATGACCCATGTCCAAATCGCCAAGCCGCAACATTTCCCTTACTTCTTCGGGTAAAACCAATAGTCGCAGCAGATTAGTTACCATGGCCCGTGATTTACCAATCACCGTAGCAGCATCATCGTGGGTCATGGTAAATTCATCTATTAAGCGCTGAATACCCAGAGCCATATCCACAACATTTAAATCCTCGCGCTGAATATTTTCTATGAGTGCTACGGCAACTGCTTGTTGATCTGCTAATTCCCTGATAACCACCGGCACCCTATCTAATCCAGCCAATTGAGCTGCTCGCCATCTACGCTCACCGGCGATTATTTCATAGTTACCGCCGCCAATGGAGCGTACTACCAATGGCTGCACGATACCCTGGTTGCGAATGGAATGCGCAAGTTCCTCCAAAGTCTCACTGACCATGGCCGTTCTTGGTTGGTACTTTCCCGGTCTAAGCAATTCTATGGATAGCTGCTGTAATTCTGCCTCTTTTTTAGCACTGGGGAAACCTTGGTTGGCTAATTTAACGTTACTTAGAAGTTCATTTAACCCCATACCTAAGCTACTTTTTCTGGCCATAGCACGTACCTAAATTATGATAAATTTTGTTTAGAAATCTCCCCGGCAAGGGCAAGATAGGATAACGCTCCTGGGGAATGGCGGTCATAGAGCAACGCCGGTACCCCATGGCTCGGTGCCTCTGCTAGGCGCACATTTCTAGGAATAACGGTCTGGTATACTTTACTAGGGAAATGCCCAAGCAATTGCGATGAAACCTCCTGGGTAAGACGGTTACGCCCATCATACATCGTACGTAATATCCCCTCAATTTCTAAATTGCCATTGACTTCCCTGATCTGTTCAATGGTTTTTAGCAAAGCGGCTAACCCTTCTAAAGCATAGTACTCACACTGTATGGGGATGATAACCGAATGGGAGGCTACCAAGGCATTAACTGTAAGAATATTGAGTGAAGGGGGGCAATCAATGAGAATAAAATCGTAGCTATCCCGCACCAATTCCAAAGCAATACCTAATTTATATTCGCGCTCATTTAATTTGGTGAGCTGTACCTCGGCGGTAATTAACTGGGAAGTTGCCGGTAAAATATCATAGCCGACTTTCGTAGTTTTAATGGCATCCTTCATGGCAATTAATTGCAGCAATACATCGGCAACGGTGAAATTTATATCTTCCCTGCCAATGCCACTGCCAATGGTAGCATTACCCTGGGGATCTAGATCTATAAGTAAAACTCGTTTTTTAATAGCTCCCAGTGAAGCGGACAAATTAATTGCCGTAGTCGTTTTACCTACGCCACCTTTTTGATTAGTAATTGCTATAACCTTCGATGCCATATCTATGCCAGTATTTTCACTAGATGTCTTTCTTCGTTCAAATATGGTACCATAATACGTTCGATCTCAAAGGGATTTTTTATGTTCTGTAGTTCTTCCTGGGGGTACTTACCTTTCATTGCCAGCAATTGCCCTCCCCGTTCCAACACATTTTCCACCATGATCCACAGACGAGGAATGGCGGTGGTAGCTCTACTAATAACACAGGTGAATTTATTTTCCGGCGTTAATTCTTCAATTCTTTGATGTAGCACCACCACATTTTCCATTCCCAGAGTAATTTTCAGATGCGTCAAAAAAATAGTCTTTTTACTGGAACTATCCAATAAATAAAATCTACACCGTGGCAATGCAATGGCCAAGGGAATTCCCGGCAATCCTGCTCCACTACCAAAATCTAAAACCTCTGAACCAGTAACATACTTGACAGCAGCCAGACTATCAAAAATATGGCGCACTAAAATATCCCGTGGTGAATTCAATGAAGTCAAATTATATACTCTATTCCAACGTAACATCAGGTATATGTATTCAACTATTCTATTAATTTGACCCTTGCTGAAAACAATCGCTAGCTGATCTAAGCCATCTAGTAGCATGGATAAAAGATCATTTTCGGTAAAATTATTTATGGATTTAGGCATAATTTTTACATCTACTACAATGTGATTTAGCATAGCACAATTTCATAGGTAATGGGCAGAGCTAATGTCCTCCTACTTAACCTCCGCTTTTCCCGCAAGATCTAGAAACCATTTCCAAGATCATAGGCACCGCTGTAGATAAACTAGTTTACGTGATAAACCATGACCATGTTTCCATCGCAATTTTACAAAAATATGGAATTTATGCAACCAATGGCTAGGTATTACTCTTCACTTAGTAACAACTAATGTTCTTGACCTTGGGATCCAGAATTTGTTATTTTTGATGGTTTTAATCCAGACGAATATCCATGCTAGATTTTCACTATTTCAACATTGATAGCCTCATTAGCTTTATCGGCACCCATCAATATATTACCAACATCTGCGTGGGCCTTATATCTTTTCTAGAATCCATGGTTGTCATCGGAGTTATCATGCCCGGCGCCATAACCATGCCTCTCATTGGTTTCCTAATCGGCACCATGGTAATTCCCGCCGGTACCACCTTTATGTGGGCAACCTTCGGTGCTATCCTAGGTGACTTTCTAAGCTATCTACTAGGAGTCTATTTTAAAGATCGCATTCATCGCATCTGGCCATTTACTAAATGGCCCATGCTACTTCAACGCAGTGAGATTTTTTTCAGTGAGCATGGTGGAAAAAGTGTGTTTATCTGTCGCTTCATCGGTCCCATGCGAGCCATGGTCCCCATGGTCGCCGGGGCCTGCAAGATGCCCATGGCAAAATTTTTATTGGCATCCATGCCGGCAGCAACGATATGGTCCATAATCTATATGCTACCCGGTATATTACTTGGCGCCATATCTCTGGAGTTACCTCCAAAAGTTGCTACCCAATTTATGGTTGGCATGCTAGGGGTATTTGTAATTCTATGGCTCTGCAGTTGGTTCATACAATACTCTTCAAAAAAAATATTTCGCGCCATTGATCACCATATTAAATCACTATGGCAATATCTACAAAGACAACCTGCCCTAGCAAAAATAACCAATTTCATATCTGATCCCAGGGAACCCGATAACCATCGACAACTTACTTTAATTATCGCAACAATTTTGCTGACATTGGTACTGATTTTAGTTGCTAACCAAGCAATAACCATGGGATTTTTATTCGAGCTGGGTAGAAAAATTTATCATTTCCTTAGTAGTATTAGAGTTAAGTGGTTAGATCATATTTTTGTGGTGATAACTTTTCTAGGAGATCTGCCATTTTTACTCTTGCTATCCGGTTTAATCTTCATTTTGCTTCGTTGGAAAAAAAATTGGTATACCGCCATTCATTGGTTTCTACTGATTATGGCAACGGGATTTGCCACAAAAATAATGAAAATGTCAATTTATGTGCCACGGCCCGGTGAAGTTTTATACGATCTTCACTCCTCATCCTTTCCCAGTGCCCACGTTGCTCTTAGTACTGCAATTTACGGCTTTCTTGCGGTTATTCTAACCCATGATACGAAGGAAGAAACCAAGCAATTGATCTATCATTGGACCATAATTCTCATTGGTTTCATCGCTCTTTCGCGTATCTATCTTGGTGCCCACTGGCTATGTGATATTTTAGGAGGATTTCTAACCGGTACAATTATGGTATCCATCGTCACTATTTTCTATCGCCGAAAACAAATTTTTCACTTTAACGTGCAAGAATTTGCTAAAATCACTTTAATAATATTCATCATCTCCTGGCTAGGCTATGGTACCGTTAATTTCAATAAGCAAATCAAATACTACAATTTGGCCTGGCCAAGATATATCGTCAAATTTGATTCCCTACTTAAAAATGGCATTAAAAGTATGCCCTTATACCGAATAAATCGCTTTGGCAAGCCTATCGAAGCTTTTAATTTAATATACGCTGGGAATCTCACCGCCCTGGAACAGGTATTACAAAAAAATGGTTGGGAATTGCAAAAATCAAAAATGGATTTCAATAATGTAATAAAAAGCATCTCTCCTAGCTATAGTCATCTACCTTTGTTCACTCAGCTCTATCACAATAAAAAAATGATTCGCCTATTTACTAAAACTAATTCTAAAAATGACAAAGCATATATCCTAAGATTATGGCCATCGGAAATAGATTTAATAGATAGCGATGTGCAGGTGTGGATTGGCGATGTGGAAAACCATCGTTTTAATAGCACTCTATTTTCCTGGGAACATTTTAAAAGTAAACCGATCTTTATTGGCGCCACGGAAATACTTGCAAAAGACCTTCAGCGAAACTTTAATTTATGGCATAGAACTCATTCTTCTGAAAAAGATCAAAAGCAGCTCAGTGAATTAAAGTGGGATAAAAAATTACTCATTATTAGGGAAAAATAATCTTCTGAAAATGCATGGCTTTTATTAAAAAATACTAGTATATTTCCTCCACTATGTTACTATTTTTTCCATTTATAATTACTTTTAAATTAAATTTACTAACTGGAGATTTATATGGCTAAAAAAATTATCAAAAAAACAGCAACCAGAGTTGCTAAAAAAACCATGGTTTCTACCAAGAAACCCCGGTCAAAATCATCGTGCAGTGGTCCCATAAAAGTTGACACCCCCTTCAACAAATCACAAATAGTGGATACCATCGCTTGCCGCGTAGCCCTAAGCAAAAAAGAGGTCAGCAGAATGTTTGATACTCTATTTGAAATAATAGCCGCGCATTTAAAAAAACGCGGTGGTCCCGGTGAGTTTACTCTCCCCAATGTTGCTAAATTTAAGCTAGTGAAAAAAGCTGCGACCAAGGCACGCCAAGGTATTAATCCATTTACAGGAGAGGCCATGACTTTTGCCGCCAAACCAGCACGCAACGTCATTAAAGTCAGAACTCTTAAAAAAATAAAAGATATAGCTAAATAAGCAGTTTGTTTTAATAGGTAAAATAAAAGCGTGTTCCATTCTAGGCACGCTTTTATTGTTTGTATAACCCCCAGGGATAGGTTAAAATAGCAACATTAATTTATAATTTAAAGGGGGCGATCGGATTCGACGTAGACGGCGAAACCGGAGGTGCATGCCGAGGAAATAGTCTTTCTCGTTAAACATGGCTATAAACACATAAACGCCAACGACAAAGCGTTTGCTGTAGCTGTATAGTCAGCTACACCCATTTGTAGAATGTATCTATGCGTTCTAACTAAATGGTCATTTACATAGATCTAGATCCATGGTTGGTTCAATACCATGGGTATTAGCATTAAATTGAACTAGTCCATTGCTATTTTGTTCATTAAATGGCCATGGACAAAAAATTTAAATGAACTAAGCATGTAGTACCAAAGGTATAGAGTTTGCGGACGCGGGTTCAATTCCCGCCGCCTCCACCATCAGTTCATCCGAAGCAATCTGGTAGGATATCGAAAATTGAGCCACCAGTGGTTTTCGGGAATTTTATTTCCCAACCATACCTAGCATTGAATAGATAAAACTGTGAATTTTGGCACCATTTTCCCGGAGATAGTACCGTAGAGCTTGCAGTGCTAACGCTTTGCCTTTTTCATCTGATAAACAAAGCAATCCTTAACGTGGTCATTGACCATACCCGTAGCTTGCATGAATGCATAGATCACCGTCGAACCAACAAATTTAAATCCTAGCTTTTTTAAATCTTTGCTGATTTGATTCGAGAGTAATGTCGTGGCTGGTATCTCCTCCATATTCTTCCAATGATTTTTAATCGGAGTATGATCCACATATGCCCATATGAACTTACCAAAACTTCCGTACATTTTTTGTACTTCAAGAAATGCTTTGGCATTTGTAACAGCGGCGTTTATTTTAAGACGATTTCTAATGATTCCTTCGTTTACCATCAGCTGCTGCATTTTTGCCTTACCGTAGAGAACCACCTTGCCCGGATCAAAACCATCAAATGCTTTTCGAAACGCCTCCCTTTTTTTTAGCACGGTGAGCCAGCTAAGTCCGGCCTGCATTCCCTCTAAAATCAGCATTTCAAACAGTTTGTTGTCGCCATGGACAGGCCGTCCCCATTCATTGTCGTGATAATTAATGTATAGTGGGAGCTCTCCTACCCAAGAGCATCTAATTTTTTCGCGCATAGGGTGTACCCGTCTGTTTTCTTTAAATGGCACCACGCTAATAAGCTCATAGGGGACTTTATGATATGCCTCATGTGCCAAGTTAAGCAGTGCTTATCACAAAATCTATCTTACACAAGGAAATACTACTAGCAAATAATAAATAAAAATTATTCTGGATACAGGCCGCTTTTTAATACAATTACACTCTCAAGTACCGTAAGCTCAAAAAATCAAAATTATACTTTTAAGTCTCAATTTTAAGTAGATCATGACTTCCATAGCCTCCGAGAATATCTTGACAAACAAAGCCATCCTTGGCAAGATATTTTAAATCCGGCTTAGGAGTATGTATCTTTGCCATGATCCTTATCTCACTCAATAGTAACCATGCGTAATCTATCTAACATTGTAATTATTGGGCCCATGGGCGCCGGCAAAACTAGTATTGGGAAAGCATTGGCCAATAGAATTGCATGGAATTTCTATGATTCGGATCAGGTCATCGAAGATAGGGCCGGGGTAGATTTACTATGGATCTATGATCTAGAGGGCAACAGCGGCTTTATGAAAAGAGAAGCCATCATAATCGAAGAACTCATGCAAAAATCAAAGATCATATTATCCACAGGGGGAAATACCATAGCCAATCCAGCAAATCGAGAACAAATTAAATCCCGGGGATTGGTTATCTACCTTTCGGTATCCTTAGACGACCAGTTAGTTCGCACTGGATATAGTAAAAAACGACCTTTGGCCCTAGAAAATGCTGCTAGATTGTCCACTCTAAAAAAACTCCATGAAGAATACTTGCCCATATATGAACAGCTAGCTGACATAACTTACCATACGGATAATAAGCAAACTAAAGTAATGGTAACCGATTTAGCAAATCTAATTCAGGCAGAACTAAATATAAAAATATAACTTCATTGCTTTAAATACCATGGCAAAGAATAATAATAAATTTTCCTCTTATCAGCCTTTGGCTTCTAGGATGCGTCCCAGAACCATCGATGAATTCATTGGGCAAAACCACCTCCTAGGTCCTGGCAAGCCACTCAGACAGGCAATTGAAAATAAAATATTGCACTCCATGATACTCTGGGGTCCCCCGGGAACAGGTAAAACGACACTGGCTAGACTATTGGCATCCAGCGCCAATGCTACCATGGAAAATATTTCGGCAGTTCTAGCAGGTGTAAAGGAAATTCGAGAGGTTATCGCTAGAGCAAAGGATATTCTAGCCAATAAAGGCCAAGCAACAATTCTCTTCGTCGATGAAGTACATCGCTTCAATAAAGCTCAACAGGATGCTTTTCTTCCATTCGTGGAAGATGGTCTACTAACTTTAATCGGAGCCACCACGGAGAACCCATCTTTTGAATTAAATAGTGCTCTCCTATCTAGGGCTAGAGTCTATATTTTAAAAAGAGTGAGTGTCGATGATATATTACTCATAATTCAACAAGCTCTAGCAGATCGGGAAAGAGGTCTGGGATCTCTCAGCATTACTTTTCCCGATGGAATATGCAGAAAAATCGCTTACGTTGCAGACGGTGATGCTCGCCAAGCTTTAAATCTGTTGGAAATCTGTGCTGATTTTGCACAGTCCCAGGATCATACATATGAAATAACCGATAATCTTTTGGAGGATCTTCTGGCCAGCGGAACCAGCAGACGCTTTGATAAAGGGGGTGAAGATTTCTATAATCAAATTTCTGCTCTGCATAAAGCAGTTAGAGGTTCATCACCCGATGCTGCCCTATATTGGTTTTGTCGCATGATTGATGGCGGCTGTGATCCTCTTTATGTAGCAAGAAGAGTTATTAGAATGGCCTGCGAAGATATAGGTAACGCCGATCCCCGGGCACTAACTCTAGCCCTAGAAGCTACCAGCACCTATGAACGGCTAGGATCCCCCGAGGGTGAACTGGCAATTGCCCAGGCTGTTATTTACATGGCAGTGGCTCCTAAAAGTAATGCCTGCTATGTGGCCTACAACGAAGCCCTGGGAGATGTTAAAAAATATGGTTCCCTGGAAGTACCACTGCACATTAGAAATGCATCAACGAACCTCATGAAAAAAATTGGCTACGGTAAAAATTATCGCTATGCTCACAATGAACGGGAAGGCTATGCCGCTGGTGAAAACTATCTACCGGAGGGACTACCTAAAAAAAATTACTACCGTCCCGTTAGCAGAGGTTTAGAAATTAAGATTGGAGAAAAGCTCATGCATTTGAAAAAACTGGATGAAAGTACCTAATTAAACTAAATATTCCAATAATTTTAGACTCTAATTAAAATTATAAAATTTAATTCTCCATTTTTCCCATTGAAGTAACCCATGTTCATCAAAATCTATCTATGGGTCGATACTGTAATTTAGCGGTGCTAATAATTGCCAACACTGCCAAAATGATAAACAGCGATACCACATAGCTGCTATTTTTTGCTACGCCGTAAAAATAATTTACTAAAATTGGCACTATGGCTGCCAATGAAAATGCAATGTTGTAGCCAAAACCTGTACAAGTATAGCGAACCACTGCATCAAAGGCACGGGGAATTAATGCAAAATAGCACGCTGCCGTCCCAGATTTTACGGTTTGAATAAAAACAATGTAAAGCAATAGTGCGCCCCTGGTTCCCCTATCTAAATACATAAAAACAGGCAAACTAAAGAAAATCATAAATACTGCCGTTACCACAAACAATGGTTTTCTTCCCACATAATCCGAAATATAACCAAGGGTAGGAATCAAAACTACGGACCAAATGCCACCGTAGGCAACATACAAATATATATCTTCCAAGGAAAAATGGTAAATGCTATGCAAATATACGGGAAATATCAAATCGAAACTTATAATACTCGCAGGAAACAACATAATGCCAATAACTTTGGCAATTGGTAACAGCTGCTTTTTAACTAGCGTTCTCGTTAGCTTAATCTGGGATTTTTGCATAGCTAGAAATACGGGAGTTTCTGGCAAGTATCTGCGAATATAAAACCCTATGCCAGCTAACCCTCCACCTAACCAAAAGGGAACCCGAAATCCCCAGCTCAGCATCTGCTCCGCACTTAGGGTGCTAGTTAAAAACCAAATAATTAGGGAACCGAAGGATACTCCAAGCCCCGTAGCAGCTATCATCAAGCCAAAATGTAAACCATGTTTTCTACCATCAATGCACTCCGTGAGCATGGTCATGGCTCCCGGCAATTCGGCCCCATAAAATAAGCATTGCATAATGCGGCACAAACTAAATAATAGCGTAGCTGTTAATCCCCAGCTGTGAAAAGATGGAATAATACCCATGAGAAATGTGGCCAAAGACATCCAAAGTAGAGTATTGGAAAAAATATGCTTACGTCCCATTCTATCACCTAGCATACCAAACAAAGTGCCGCCCAAGGGACGTGCCAAATTTCCCAAGGCGAGCACTCCAAAAGTAGCAAATAATGAAGTTACGGGATTATTGCTGGGAAAAAATTGTTGGCTAATAAACTTGGCTAGTAAACCATAGATAACTAAATCGTAGTACTCTAAGCCAGCTCCGATACTAGTAAGCATTGTGATTTTAGATTGCTTCATGGATCAATATAAAATAGGGAACTTTATTTTATATTGCTAATTTAGCCATATTATTTCATTTAGTAAATAGATAAATAATTTATTATCAATGGACCTACAATCTTACCTTTTAGCTCTTCTCAAATATCAAATACCACTGCCAACAAATATAGAGAATAGTGATACAACCATATCTAAGCTAATTCTTACATTATCTATGCAGTTTCCATATCCATCACACATATTACCCATGTTACAATTTTGACAATATTGCTATGTTTAAAACCACGACTATCTTTCATCTTATCTTCAGTGCATTCCTTTCGATTCCACAACTTGCTTTCCTTAAATTACTATAATTCTTTTTTACAATTTCCCTCTTCATCGCACACACTGCCTTTCTTAGAAGATTTACTACAGTACTTACTTACAATTTTATAGATATTTAGTACCCGACCATCTTTTACTTTATCTTCTAAGTGGGAATAGCGATCTGCTTGCTCCAAAATATAATTCCTAATCTCCTCTCCCGTCGCCGATGGATTGCACGAGGCCA
>JAVBML010000008.1:0-8497 GCA_031552655.1 Gammaproteobacteria bacterium | reverse complement strand
CAAGTTAATTGGCCTCGGCCGTCCCGCAGCTGGAATACGCTACTATGACTTAACGCTGAGTATAGATTTTTAGCACTCGCTTTGCTCTACTAAAAACCCTCACCTACCTCGGACTTCTAGCCTACACTTCGTTCTCCTTGGCTAGCAGCGAATGGATCGAATCTAGACCTCATATCAAGGCCAAGGTTAAGATACTGTAGATCGCCTGATAATTTGAGAAATCATAGGATACTAAAAATATTTACAACATACTCATTCTTCGGAACAATTACCGCGATCATCTCTATCGCCAAAATAACCACAGGGAAAAAGGGGGTTCGGAATTATCAATATAATACCTTCTGGAATTAGTTAAATTAGCTTTGATTGTAGCGGCCATGAAGTCACCAATGTTATCTGACCTTAAACCCTCTGGCAAAGATAGTTCCTGCAATTGACGCCAATGCGGTAAGGCTTCCACTAGATTAGCGACAATACTATCACAAGTAAAAGAATCCCACCTTACCTGTTTATTTAAAACGTTAAGATGAAGGCACCGTAGATCGCTTGATTCCATGAGCTTGAGGATAAGACTAGCAACGCCAGATAATCCTTCTCTGTCCAGATTCTCTAAACTAAACTCCCGCAGCATAGGTAGCGATGTATTTATATTTATCCCTCGAATCATATTACCTGATAATATAAGAGTTTGGAGATTAGGTAGAGGAGATTGAAAATTTAGCCGTCCCGGCCGGCGAATACTATGGCAGAACTTAAGAGATCGTAGGCTAGACGGTAATTTTTGTAACAAGAAATTAGCATCGGCGATCTGACACGAAATCAAATCAAGCACTTGCAAATTAGCACATGCGGATAAAGATAAAGCACAATCAATATGAACACCTTTTAAACTAAGTTTCTGTAGCTGAGCTAACTCTCCTAGTGCCGAAGCAAAAGATTTATTAATGCCAGCATTCCACGAATAAGCATTACGTGCACTAGTATCAAGCAAGCTAAGCTCTTTTAGATTCGTTAAGTTGGGTAAGACTTCGACTAAACATGAGCATTTTCCTAAGCTAGATATTACACTTAATTCAAATGTAAGACTTTGCAGATTAACTAACCCTAGTAGAGCCTCGCAAAATTTCTCAAAGCCATTATACTCGACTGCATGAACCGTAAGTACTTGTAGCTTAGATAATGCAGGCAAAGCTCGAGCCAGAATATTAAATACATTTGGGTGATTTTCTAAACAAAGCTCCCGAAGATTAGTTAATTGCGCTATGACAAGTGAAGCGCGATCAGTAGGGGTACTATCTAAATTAAGGCTCTGCAGCTGGGTTAGTTTTCTTAGGTCCGAAGCAAAAATTACAGTGTCAGCATCCAACAAGCTAACAGCTTTACCAGCAAATAAGCTAAGCTCTTCTAGATTCGTTAATTTGGATAGGGCTTCGACAAAACATAGGTATTTTCCTAAACTAGATATTACATCTAGTGTAAATGTAAGGCTTTGCAGCTTAACTAAGCTTCGTAGAGCCGAGCAAAATTCCTCAAAGTCACTATCCTTGATTGCATGAACCGCAAGTACTCGTAGTTTAAATAATGCAGGCAAAGCTCGAGCTAGAAAATTCAGCTCATATGGGTAATTTTCTAAATAAAGCTCTCGAAGATTGTCTAATTGCGCTATGGCATCTGCTAAACCATCTACTGCTAATTCATCTATTAGTACGCTTGGTACTTCATAAGTCAAACGAAGGATTCGCAGCTTGCTTGATTTTTTTAAAGCACTGGCCAAAATCCTCATACGTCTTTTTGCTATTTCACCACCAGATATCATATATCTAAATTCTTGAAGACCATTACACATAGCAATGGGGATATATAATAAGATGTAGTTATTATGATGGTATGGACACCCAATCATAAGGTCAGGAGTGCCGCTAACTCGTGAAACGTTTAGGCCATCGTGACCCCTAAACGTACTCGTCTTAACGCAGCAAGTTAATTGGCCTCGGCCGTCCCGCAGCTGGAATACGCTACTATGACTTAACGCTTAGTATAGATTTTTATCACTCGCTTTGCTCTACTAAAAACCCTCACCTACCTCGGACTTCTAGCCTACACTTCGTTCTCCTTGGCTAGCAGCGATTGTAGGTAGCCTTATCCACATAAATGCTTATCCTGCATCTACTCTAATAAACCTAGCCCCATCTCCTCACCGATGCAACGGAGGACGAGTTAATCGTTAGTTTTAAACCGTATCGCTCCCTATCCCTGTGAATTAAAACAGTAAAGCTAACGATTTTTCCATGGATCATCGCACATCCTGTGCAACATTATCCATATAAATACTCGTCCATAATAACCCTAAATCACTTATCAAATATGGTAGTTAGTTTTCCAATACAATTAAAAGATTTCCCTTTCACCAACTTCGTAAAAAACTAACTACCATTATACTGATATGAACCGTTACGCTTCCTACATAGCTAATCCATATCACTTACCAACCTCTCTTACTAAATCCGTTACTAAAACTTAACATTTCCTTATATGAGATATTAAAAACCATTGGCGACCATAAGAATACGTTACTTTTTTTAACATTTATTCGCAGCTATAATTTTACCATATAAATTTATAGTGATAATTTTATACTAAGCATAAGTGACATATAAATTTAATACCAAATTTTCATCTAATTATTTTTGTTCAGAAAAAACAGCATATAAAAACCCATGAAATCAAAATGTTATGAATAATTACGGCCTTATTCTCGGGATAAAACTAAAGATTTAACAAGATAGCAGCTACCTTAACCATGCAATATGACTTGCCATAAACTTCATGAAACTAGATATTTTCATACTAGCAAACCATTATTTTAGTTTGTAGCAATATTTACAAAGCAAAAGCTGCCCTATGGAATTATTTTTAGATAAAAACTAGGACATTTTTTCGCAATTAACGCCATTACTATCAACTAGAAACAGACGACCTTTAGATAACTCCTGAGAAAATAACATTTTTATATTTTCCAAAGCTAAGGCCGTAAAAAAAATCTGGGATGATTTCATTTCTTGAAGTAGATTAGCTACCAAAGAAGCACTATGAAAATCTAATTCTGCTAACAGATCATCCACCAAATAAACTGGTGCTTTACCATTGCTACGGTGTAATAGTATTCCCTGGGCAACTTGTAATACATAGACTACTATTTTTTGTTGGCCGCGCGATAATATTTCTCGCACCGGCATACCATGAATTTTAATATGCAGATCTGCTCGCTGGGGCCCCATGGTGGTATAGCCAAATTTTAAATCTTGGCTTAACGTCTCCGCTAAAACATCTACTAAACTCTTATCTAGATTCCAACCTGGATAGTAAGTCAACTCTATGGATTTAGCGATGGGAAATAATCCCTGAAGAATGTTAGCAACAATGGGAAGCAACGTGCCCACATACTGTTCCCTCATCCTATGCAACTCTAAGCTATTGGCCGCAAACTCTTCATCCCACATTTTTATGTAATCTCTACGCGCATGTTCCCGAAGTGCGGCATTACGTTGTTTAAGAATATGTTCTACTTTTCTCCATAGCGTTAAAAATGATTGTTCCACGTGGAACAATCCCCAATCCATAAATTGCCTACGAATCTTAGAGCCCTGATATAGCAATAAATAGCTATCATGGTTTAGCAATTGCAGCGGCATAAGCCCTATGATTTCACCATTGGAATGCGCTACTTTTCCAGATATTTTATACTGCTTCCCTTTTTCCATAGACCTAGTTACGCCAATGGAAAGTCTACAATTATCCTCCTCCACTACCCCAAAAAGAGTAAATTCTTTTTCGCCATAGCTAATAATTCTTCTCAGCAAATGGCTGCGAAAAGAGCGTCCTAGTATTAAATAATAAAGCGTTTCTAAGATCGTTGTCTTACCGCTACCATTACTTCCGCAAAAAAAATTATAGCGTTTATCAAAGATCAATTCCGTACTAAGAAAATTACGAAATCCTGCAATGGTAATATTGGAAAAAAACATTTAAAATCAATATATTATATAAGAAATTACTGCCTGATCGGCATAAGCACGTAGAAACAATCCGCAGAACAATCTTCCTCCTCTAGGACCACATTTCCACCGGCCTCATTAAAAAATATCCTAACTCCCTGGGAAATTTCTATGGTATTCAAAATATCAATGAAATAGCTAATATTAAAAACCATGGCCACTTCGGGACCCTGGTAGTCCACCATTAGCTCCTCCACAGCCTCTTCCTGTTCAGGATTATTGGCATCTAGGGTTAGCATATTTTTACGTATGGAAAAATGAACGCTGCGAAACAATTCACTGGACAAAATATTAACTCGAGCTAAAGCCTGCCTAAGCTCACCGCAATTTATCACAACACTTAATTCACCCCGCGGAGGAACAATTCTACCATAGTTAGGAAATTTACCACTAATCAATTTAGAAATTAAAAAACCTTCCTCACTTTCTACGCGCACATAGTTACTGTTAAACCCTAGGGTTACCTCGCGATCCGTTGCCCCAAACAATTTTGTCAAAGCAAAAATAGCCTTTTTAGGAATAATTACCTGGGCAAAAATACTATCTGACGCTACACAATCAACCTTATGCATAGCTAACCGATGGCCATCGGTTGCCAAGGCCATTAATTTGCCGTCCTTAACTTCAAATAATAGTCCATTTAAATACCTGCGCACATCCTGCTGGGGAATTGCAAAGGAGGTTTTATCAATTAATGCGGCTAAATCTTCCTGCAGTAATTTTAATTCTATCTCCATTTTCTGTTCCATCATCAAAGGAAATTCTGCTGGAGGAAATGAGGGCATGGTGAAACGACTATGGACGCACTGAAGATTAACTCTACCGGCATTTTCCGTGAGTTTAATTACACTATTCTCTGCCACGGACCTACAAATGTCTAAAAATTTTTTCCCGGGAATGGTGATACATAAATCATCATAATTCTGTTCCACGGAAATTACGCTGTGCAATTCCATCTCAGCGTCACTGCCAACGAACATCAACTGATTTCTCTGCCCTTGAAGTAATATGTGAGATAATATGGGACGTGCATGGCGCTTTTCAACGATACTAGTTATACTCTGGAGCGGCCCTAGCCACTCTTCCCTACGCAATGAAATTTCAACCATACTGTTCTCCCCCAAGTTCCAAATCTAACTCTCTACTATAAAATGTAGCGGCACAAAATGAAGACCCCGAAATTCTCATTGCGGTATCTATATATCTTTTCACTAAATAACTCTTTCCCAGGAAAAGCCTTCTTCCATTCTACCAAAGTGTCCATAGGCAGCGGTAGTATAATATATAGGTCGTAAAAGATCCAACATTTCTATAATACCCTGGGGTCGTAGATCAAATTCACGACATAATCTTATTGCTATGGTCTCATTACCTTCTACTCCTGTGCCAAATGTTTCCACCAAAAAGCTCACGGGTTCCGCTGTAGCTATTGCATAGGCAAGCTGCACTAAAACTCGCCGAGCCCAGCCGCGGGCAACTACTTGTTTTGCTAAAAAACGCGCCATGTAAGCTGCCGAACGATCAACCTTAGAGGGATCTTTCCCGGAAAAAGCTCCACCTCCATGGGGCGCAACACCTCCATAGGTATCCACAATAATTTTACGGCCAGTTAACCCCGTATCTCCTTTAGGTCCACCAATTACAAATTGCCCCGTGGGGTTAATTAGAGTGCGAAAATTATCTGCCCGCAGCTCCCGAGGAATCACCACCTCAATGATCTCCTGCCATGCACTTTCACGGAGATCAGCCAATGCTATCTCCTGGCTATGCTGAATAGATAACACCACGGTTTCAATGCACCGAGGTTTTCCCTCCACGTAGCGCATGGTAACCTGGGATTTAGCATCTGGTTGTAACCATGGCAATCTACCGCTCTTCCGCAACTCTGCCTGCTTACGCACTAGGGCATGGGCATACATAATGGGAGCAGGCATCAATTCCGGAGTATCATCACAGGCAAAACCAAACATTAGCCCCTGATCTCCGGCTCCTAGAATTCCATCACTGCGATCTACCCCGCGATGGATATCCTGGGATTGTACATTAAAATGAACACTTATTTCACAACCATCTGGGTCTATGCCCGTAGCAGCATCGGCATAACCGGTATCTCGCAGTACTCTGCGCACCAATGCTTCTACTTCTGTGCGCACGGAATAAAAATCATCCACGTCCTTGGTTCTAAACTCTCCGACAACAATCACCCTTTGATCAGCTAGCATAGTTTCACAGGCAACCCTCGCCCCGGGGTCCTTCGCTAAAAAAGCATCTAAAACTGCGTCGGAAATGCGGTCTGCAAGCTTATCTGGATGCCCTTCGGACACAGATTCCGAAGAAATTAAACCCTCACTAATTATCATATATACCTCCTCTTTAGCCCTTTAATTATTTAGGAGGACTAGGCAATTCGGATAAAATCCTTCCTCCCACAAATACAAAAAACAACTACAAAAAAACGTCCAGCTATTTCAAAATTCGCTAATCAATCTGATATTACACTGCGCGCCGGAATAGAACGACGGCTGCGATGAATTACCCCTTTTTCATCCTCATAGTGCACTACGTGCTCCTCTTTGGACTCCCGAACTAAATAGTCCCTGCGCTGCAAATAGGCATCGCGCATAAAAATATAGGGATCAAAGGATTGGTCAATAACCTCATCACCGGCCAATAATTTAGCTCTTCGCTGCAGTAAATTTCCCGCCGTTAAACTATAGCGTAGCGTATTGGATTTAATATGGGGCCAAATACTAAACAATAAATAATCCACGGGGGTACCCACGGCATCCCTTAGGGTAGATGGTCCGAGAAACGGCAGTACCAAGTAGGGAGTATCCCGGGATCCCCACACTCCTAAAGTTAAACCAAAGTCCTCCGTATCCTGCTCTAAACCTAACCTCGATGCCACATCAAATAAACCACCAATGCCCACCGTGGTATTGATCACAATGCGTGCCATCTCCGCCACCGCCTGGGAAAAATGCAATTGCAATAGTTCATTGGCCACAATGGATGTACTACCTATATTGGCAAAAAAATTACCCGCTCCCTGCTTGGCGGGCCAGGGTAAAATATAATCATAGACCCTAGCTATGGGCCGCATAAAAGCACGATCCACGGCCATATTAAAGGCAAATACCCTGCGATTAAAATTTTCATAGGGATCCTGGGGAGAAGTGGGAATAAACTTCTTACTAGCACAACCAGCAACCATGACTAAAATTCCCACCATAGTTGCCATGCCAAGGAATTTTTTTTTGCTCCTGGATATAGCGCTACCACAACTATTATTTATACCCATTATTAACCTAAGCTCTCAATCATAAATATGTTAAATTACAAACTCTCGGGGCGAGAGGATTTGAACCTCCGACACCTGCCTCCCGAAGGCAGTGCTCTACCAAGCTGAGCCACGCCCCGTTACCATGGATAAAATATACCGTACAAATAAAGGTAGTGCAAAGATAATAAATTAGAGTTAGTATATACACAATCAAAATACCACGGAGTAAACATATGGCTAGAGGCGTAAACAAAGTGATATTAATAGGTAATCTCGGCAATGATCCCGAAGTAAGATACACTCCCAACGGTAGTGCCGTTGCATCCATTTCCCTGGCAACCAGTGAAACTTGGAAAGATAAACAGTCGGGAGAGCTGCAGGATCGCACTGAGTGGCACCGCGTAGTATTTTTTAGTCGCCTAGCGGAAATAGTTGGTGAATATCTACGCAAGGGATCTAAAATCTATCTAGAAGGAAGTCTACGTACACGTAAATGGCAGGATAAAAGCGGCCAAGATCGCTACACCACGGAAATTATAGCCAGTGAAATGCATATGCTGGATAGTAAAATGGCAACCACAGCACCTAAAGATAAAAGTACTTCCGGGATGCAAACATCTAGTACCACGGATTCTTCTCAATTTAACTACGACGGTGCCATACCTACTAACATTGACGATGATATCCCATTTTAAAATGTTGGCACTAAATAGTGCATTGTAAATTTATATAAAAACTATTTCTCGGTTCGCTAAAAAAGTAGGAATAACCAAGAATATAAGATCAGAAGTTTTAAGACAGACTGCTATAAAGTGTAGAAATTTCAATAAAGTAGATGCATGCTAAGTATATGCAGCTAATCATATTTGATCGAGCTGCCCAATACCTCTCTGACAGATCACCATGATTTTTATCCATAGCAATACGTCAACCTCTAAATATATCTTCAGGAGTAAAAATATTTTAGCATCCCTTCCTGCCACGGCATTACCATAATGTTTCCTATTTTTTTCTTTCTTATATCTTGAGAAAAACATACCGATTCGCAATTTTCAAAATCCTTAGTAACTAAGCGTAGATGAAATAAATGCTGTTCTAACACATTGCTAGTGCTTTTTATTTCAATAAATAATATAGGTTTTCCTGGGCGTTCTACTAC
>JAVBML010000061.1:0-6563 GCA_031552655.1 Gammaproteobacteria bacterium | reverse complement strand
ACCACCGCCACGTTGTCAGGTTTTTTTCTCACCTGTTCTTCAAAGAGTATACTAATAGTTTTACCGCTGGGGTAATCGCACTCAGTTCTATTCCAATCATAGACCATGCGTTGATATTGTTCATCGTTGAGAATATTAATGAGTCGTAGATCCTGTTTTTTAACCTTACTTCTAAAATCACCATCGTACAGTGTGGAAATAATTTCACCAATATTATCAATCTGCAATTGGCAACTACTATCTCCCTGAATTTCCACCGCCGTGGCGGTCAATTTAAATAGCATTCTATGCCTATCCGTAGTTACATTTTCGCCCACGGCTATGGCTATGTCAGTTAAAAAATTCAGGTGATATCTATGGCCAAAGTCTTTTACCAAGTGATAACTACTTGCCTGTATCTGTAACAGGTGATTTTTCAATTTATCAAAACTATGACTTAAAATATTCTGACTTAAATGAATAAAGTTACGTAGCTCCACCAATGATGCCATGGATGAGGGAACACCATCATCGGTCAAATAGAGAGATACAATAAATTCACCATGAAAATATCTCGCCAGCACAAAGCAAACTAAAGTCAAAATTGTTTCCGAAGAACAAAGATGGGAAGGAATACTAATTTTTTTGTCATAGCGCTGGCGCTTTGGTTTTTGATCAAATATTCTTATGGCAGCGTCGGGATAGTTATCAAAAAAACTTAGAATTTTTCTTAAATTTTTTCTTTCCCGTGCTTTAATCGCTGCTAGATACCTTTTAACATCCTCGGTCAACAAATATGGTATCAACATATCTTTGGTATTAATTTTAACATCCACAGCGTGGCCATAAATATCTCTCACTTTATTAAAAAGCAAAATATTTTTATGGAATGCAAGATTTTTTTTCCCTAGAACATTTAAATTAAAATCTTCCACTATGTAAAAACCACCGTGCCAATAAATCTTAATGGTGGCAACGGGATTATTATAGCTATCGCCAAAGGTTAATCCTCGAACTATTCTAGATAGTTGCTCAACATCTTTAATGCCATTTATAATGCCATAGTTTTCCGGAATATTTTTTAATCCATAGTAGGTTTTATTTGCTAAATTCTGCTTAGAAAACACCAATTCATTGGATCCAATTTTAGCTACGACCTCATAAAAAAGCGATAATAAAAGTTCACTACACTTTAAATTAAGTGAAAAAGCAGTTTCTGATTTTTCAATGGGTACCACCGCCTGGGCAACAACATCTCCCTCATCTATGCTAGCAACCATTTGGTGAATGGTAACACCGTGTTGCTTTTCTCCATTAATTATAGCCCAGGTAGTACTATTTACACCGCCGTAGCTGGGCAAAAGACTATCGTGGTAATTAAGCGCCAAAAGTAATTTTTTATTTTCAAAAAATGAAGAGGGAATAACATAGGGGTTAATAATGCTAAATAGATAAAAATTAGCTGCTCTGAGGGTAGATAATTTAGCAGGTGTCACTGTGAAAATAGACTTATCTCTAGCCCAACTTACTACATCTCGATCGTCGGACACTATGGCAACAATTTTCCAGCCACTTTCTAAGAGAAATTCCGCACACCGCGAACAAATATTCGTTTCCCCCATTACTATAGCTTTTTTATAGCGCGTCATAGTCTTAAGGCTATTTTAGATATTTAATAACTTAATTTATATCATGCTTTTAAAAAACTAGTCAATCTACTAAAATTAATTTTAAATAGCATGGCATCAAAAAATCTGTCTCTTCACTATTATTCATGTCTAAGGACCAAAGCCGGATCTATTATTGCTGCCTGCCAAGCGGGGTATATGGTGGCCAATAGGCTCATCGAAAGTGAACTTAGTCCAACGCGCAATATGTCATAGAAGATCAATTTCGATGGTAAATAATCTATAAAGTAAATGCCAGCACTAATAAAGCTAGTGTGTAATATTTTCTCCAAAAGCATCACCAACGTTGGAGCATTGAGAGCTAAAATTATGCCTCCCAGTACACCAAGCAGGGTACCACCCAAACCAACGATACCACCCTGGACTATAAATATAGCCATAATCATTTTTGGCGTAGCCCCCAGCGTTCTTAAAATAGCTATATCAGATTGCCTATCCGTAACACTCATCACTAAACTGGAAACTAAATTAAAAGCGGCAATGGCTATAATAAACAACAACACCACAAACATAGTGGTCTTTTCCATTTGAATGGCTTTAAAAAATGAACCATATTGATTGGTCCAATCCACTATGGTATACTGTCCGACTAATTGCTTTCTAAGCTCCCGGGACACCAAGGGAGCCCGATAGAGATCCCGCAATTTTAAATTAATTCCCGTGGCATCATCACCTTGAACTCTGAACAATTTTCCCGCATCATGCAAATGCACAAAGGCCATGGTAGTATCATAGTTAGCAAAGCCATTGCCGACATGAAAAATGCCAACGACGGTAAATCGCTTAAAACGTGGTTCCATACCCAGGGGAGTTATGGTAGCTCTGGGAACAATTAGTACCACCCTATCTCCAAGGGAAGCATTGATTAAACTAGCCACCCCTTCACCGAGAATAATTCCAAATGACCCCGCCACTAGAGATTGTCCCGAACCTTGCACAATGAACCTATTTAATCCCATCACTTGGTTTTCCTTCTCGGGGATAATTCCATTGATTAACACCCCCGTAGCCAAACCATCTTTAGATAGCATGCCCTGGCCAGTAATAAATGGCGCACTGGCAGTAACTTCATCATATTTCTGAAGTTTTTTTTCTAACCCCTGCCAATCGCTGATTGCTCCATCGTAGCCACTTATTGTTACCTGGCGAGCAACGCTAAATACCTTTTCCCTAATCTCATAGTCAAAGCCATTCATAACTGACAATACCGTTATCAATACCATTACTCCCAGTGCTATGCCCCCCATGGATACCAGGGAAATAAATGAGATGAAATTATTACGCTGCTTCGCTTTAGTATAGCGCAATCCTATGTAAAGAACGATGGGATGATACATCTATTCATACCAAATATAATTTTTGCCATTATAAACAAATTTTCATGACCCTGGCAAACCCTTAGTAGCTCCGGAAGCAGCAAAATTATGCCCGTGCAACTGCAAATCCCTTTGCAGGGCTTTAAAAGTAGCTGTATCACTGAATTGCCGGGGATTAAATGCGCTGCGATTGGTTCTAATTATGGCCACCAAAAAATCCACCGTGGGATCACCGGTTGCCTCATTGGCTATTATCTTTTCCTTCAAGTGCTCCGAGGAATTGTGCTGTAAATGATCCATCAAATACCTAAGAGCACAAGCTTTTTCTGCTTTTCCTAGAACATTGGGGGGTAAAAATTGACCCGGCAAATCAGTTTGCTTAGTATCCAGCAGCAACAATTGCAATGATAGATCTCGCACCATTCTCTGTTTAAAAGAGGAAGTTAACTTACCCAGGGAAGCAAGATAGTTGCCATAGATAGTATCCAAACTATTTTTAATTTTCACAACTTTATTACGGTGAACTTCGGACATATGATATTTTAATCTGTCAAAAATTAGCATATTTTTGTAGCATGCGACTAAAGCTCTATGTAGAACCGTCGGAAAAACTGATTGTGAAAAAATTGAATTAAATGTCCTCGATGATTTTTTTAAACTATCTTCCAAGCGAACAATAAATTTTTCACTATCCTGTAGAATCATCTCCACTCTTGCTTCGTTATTTTGTTGCAATTCAAGTTCCAACTTATGAGCATCGATGGCACCTGGAAAAGTGGCACTAATTGCGTATTGTTTAGCCAGGGAAACACCAGCAATTATAGAAAATTTTCCAATGCTAGAGTATCGCAAAGATCTCGGTCGGACATCGGATGCCGCCACCTCAACGAGCTCCGGCAAAGCGACATATTTTCCCCTATATTTTTGCAGTTCCTCGGCCAGCGCTATCTCAAAATTCGCTACGCCATCACCTCGGGGATTCATGGCAATGTTACTCTGCAATATTCCCATGTTCTCTAAAAACTCATTTTTACTAGCCAACAACTGGCACTGTTGCTTAGAAATTTCATCCGCCCTTTCCGATTCACTCTTACTACGTTCCCAATCCTCATAGAGTTTATCAAAGGGACTCTGATATTTAACTAAAAGCTTGGTTAGCGTGGCAAATAGTTCCAAATTAATTACTTCTTGTCTTTGTGATACCTTCCTTATATTGTTTAGTGCTTTTCTTCTGGCGGATAATTTGGTCGTTTGCTTCGTGGCTATTTCTGGATAGTAAGCACAAATTTCACTCCAATCATAGATACCGATGGTAGATCCCTCGGCACCATAGCGACCTGTCCTTCCCATAACCTGCCCCTCAAAACGTGAATCAGGATTAAAGGAAGTCATGATAACTTTACCTAAATTTTTAATATTCACTCCTCTTCCCAAAAGAGCCGTGGCAACGGTTATGGATACCCTACCGGTATTTTTTCCATCTTGACCCGCTTGGCTAACGGCATCCTCAATATCATGCAATTCCTCCACGGCACCGGTATCACAGTGGTAAACTCGAAAGCCTTCGGCACTGGCCATAATTAGGTCAATCTTTTTACCCCGATATTTTACCTCTAGTCCTCGAAAAATATCATCACACTGCTTACCATTGGCTCCAATGATCAATTGGTTTTTATTACCACGGCGAGATAATTCCTTGGCTATTCTATGCAAATGATCCTGGGAGTTTTCAGCAAAGACAGCAAATTTATCCACTCTGCGATTAATTAAATGTGGAGGAATCTTAATGCGCAACGTATCATTTGGTATGCCAAATACATCAAACAACTCCTTACTACCCGTAGTACCGGTTACACCGGTTAATTTATCCATGCGTAGAAACTCACTGTGCTGACTGGTCGAACTTACGCAAGATGTTTCGGGATCTACAACAAACGGACTCCCCTTAGCAAATTCTGGTTTACCCTGTAAATAGACACTGAGAAATTGTTGGGCTCCCTTGGCCAGAATGGCACCCTCCAGCTCGTGCTTCTCTCCATCCAATAGCACAATTTTACGGTACTTCTTTTTTTTACCATATTCATCGCGAATCATTTCCTTAATTATATATTTTTCTCCGAGTTTATCTCGAAGAAACACTGCGCCAGCGGCCGCGGTTAACCATTGCAGCAAACGATCATCGGATAGTTCAGCCAATCTAGTTCTATCTTCTTCGGTCATTGCTCGGGAATATAATTGCAATCTCAATAGCTCTATTAACCTATAGCTAATTATCTGTTTCTCTTCTTCTCCGTAGGCAACGTTCAATTTTTCAACTAGCTTTGCAAAGTCTGCACTGGTCACAAAATCATTGATGGGTGCATAGACCCAGGCAAATAGATTAACGAATGGATCCGAATCATCTTCATCTAAATTTTTTGAGTAATTAAACGAGGTACGGGATTCATAGAACGATAAATCTGCTTCATCATATATTCCGGCCATGGGCACTGAATTTAAAGCATTACCTAGAAAAATAGACTGGCTATGGAATAATGCAAAATCAGCCGGCGTGGTATAATTAATACCATTTTTCAGATAGGCATGGGATAAAGAATGCTTTTCTATAAATGCAGTATCGATCCCCAGATAGGCCCAAAAATCCTTTGCTTCTTCCAGATCTCGCCGCGCTAATTCGTGGTTGGAAGTAAAAACATTTACGGCATATCCCTCGGCCCAGCGCATGGCTGCCAACAATGGATTAATAATACTTTTTCCTTCACCCGTGTTAATTTGCATGCAAACATTGTCCTTTAGTTTGGTTTGCATTAGAACACTCAAGACCTGAGTAGAATTAGGGAATTTACCCGTGGCACGATACATAACTTCGCGCAGAACTGCAACCATTTGCAATTGAGTCAAATAGCGCTTAGATTCACTTATATTGGGATTATTCAACGTGGTTTTTAGTTGCTCCATGGATTTTAGCAATTTTTTTCGAGACATTCCACTCAGCGGTTCTTCAAATTCTTCTCCCATGGAATATCTATGACCTATGGCATTAACATAGCGAAAATCTCTTTTCAACTCCTTTAAAAATTCAGGATAAAATCTCAACAATTCCCCATTGCTATTTCTCAACCCAAGAATTGCTTGGTCCACCAATTCTTCGGAAAATTGTTCCCTGATATATTTCTTACCGTGTTTTTCATCACTCCTTCTACCCCGAGGATCAATGTGAAAATCATGGGCAAATTTCTCCACCATGGCATATTTAGATACTTCGTTTTTTCCTTCTAGGGAAGCAATCAACTTAATCAATTGATCACTGCGTGGATGGGGTTTGCTTTCGAACAATTCTGCCACCAAAAGCAGCAATTTTTTATTTCCCAGAAAAAATAAAAATAATGTGGCCATGCTATTTTCATAGTGTTTAACCCCCTTTGCATCCACCGCACCTTCTGCTAGCCAAGGAGAACGAAGTGTAGGCTAGAAGTCCGAGGTAGGTGAGGGTTTTTAGTAGAGCAAAGCGAGTGCTAAAAATCTATACTAAGCGTTAAGTCATAGTAGCGTATTCCAGCTGCGGGACGGCCGAGGCGAA
>JAVBML010000040.1:0-2750 GCA_031552655.1 Gammaproteobacteria bacterium | reverse complement strand
GTATCAGTAAATGGTAAATCATTGTCAATGGTCTTTGGAATACCAATGCATACTAGGGGATAGCCAAGGATTTTGCTCATTTGGGATATTTTATGGGTGGTGTCCTGGGAATCTCCTCCACCATTATAAAAAAAGTATCCAATGTTATGGGCGGCAAAAACTTCAAATAGTCTCGTATATTCAATTCTATCTGTTTCTAAATCTTGCAATTTGTAGCGACAGGAACCAAAAGCACCTCCTGGAGTATAGCGTAAATTATAGATATCTTTCCTACTTTCCCTGGAAGTATCTATGAGATTTTCTTTGAGAGCACCTAGGATTCCATTTTCACCGGCAAAAACATTAACCCCATACTTTCTTGCGGTTTCTATTAGGCCCGCAGCGCTAGAATTAATTACGGAGGTAACACCACCAGATTGTGCATAGAATGCATTTTTCTTCTGCATTGGCATAGAAACAAATTTTCCCTGTATTTAATTTTCAAAGGAATGGAACTAGATTTTAAAAATATCTAACCAAACCTGTCCATTTACTTTTTCCGGGAATGTAAAATTTTTACTCCCGGGATAATTTTATTTCAACAGCTTAATTTTAGAACTAAGACGACTTTTATATCTACCAGCAGTATTCCTGTGAAGAATTCCCTTGGAGACTACTCGATCCAATATACCCTTGGCAAGTTCAAAGGATTTTGTAGCGTCATCTTTATTATTGCCAGCTATGGCAACTTCAACCTTTTTAATGTGAGTGCGATAGGTGGATTTTAGCGCTATGTTGTGTTTACGACGAACTTCATTTTGTAGCGCTCTTTTTTTTGCAGACTTTGTATTTGCCACAGCCAATTCTCCTGAGAGTTTCTATGTATTACTAATACTATGCCTTGAAGTTTTTTTACTGTCAATCCTTCTGTCAGCTAACTTACTCATTTCTGAGGTTGGTAAAAAGTATTTTAAAGCTAAAAATTAAATTTGGCACTAATTTCTAAGAAGATAAATTAGCAAGTTTAGAAAGAAGGTGTAAAAGTCTAATTATCTCAATTCAATTTCATGAAAAGATGGGGTATACTGATGCGGGTAATTATGAGCATGGGAGCTTTGGCTAGGATAAATGGCAGTGAAACTATTGCTCCAACTGAGATGTAAATTATGAAAAAGAGAGAAAAAAAGAAAATAGACCCTTTCTTCGAACGGGAAGCTAGAAAATATAAGAAACCCATTCCCAGTAGAGAGTTTATCATGCAACACCTTGAAAATATAGGGGTTCCCGAGGCATTCCAAAATCTCCGAGGGGCTCTTAAGCTAAGGAGTAAGGATTCCCAGGAAGCTCTGCGCAAAAGATTGAATGCCATGATTAGGGACGGCCAAATATTAACTGATCGTCGTGGAAGGTTTGCGTTGGTAAAGAAAATGGATCTTATTCAAGGTTACATTGTGTCCCATAGGGATGGCTATGGTTTTCTCGTACCCGATGATAGTAGCGGTGACCTATTTTTAAGTCCGAAGCAGATGAGAGCGCTGTTTCCCGGTGATAGAGTGTTGGCTAGTGTTATTTCAAGGAGAGATAATGGTAAATGTGAAGGGGCCGTGGTGGACATTTTAGCGAGACATTTTACCCATATCATTGGTCGTTATTCCATGCAAAATGGGCTTGGCTACATTGTTCCAACTAACCCCGAAATAAATCAGGAGATAGTTATTCCCAAGGGCAAGGAATCTAAAGCCAAGCGAGGAGATATTGTTTTGGTAGAAATCCTGGGGTATCCCACAATTCGCAGTGGTACCACTGCTCGGGTGGTGGAAATTTTGGGAAAAGAGATAACTCCGGATTTAGAAGTTAAAGTGATTATTAACTCCCATGGGTTATCCAATGAGTGGTCAAAGCAAATTACCAGGGAGAGTAAGCAGATTGCCCGGGAGAGTGGGCAAGCTACCAAATCCCAGATGAGTTTTCAGGGACGCATTGATTTACGAAACCTACCTTTTGTAACCATAGATGGAGAAGATGCCAAGGATTTTGATGATGCGGTCTATTGCGAATGGCACGGTGATAAATGGATTCTCTATGTAGCCATAGCTGATGTGGGTCACTACGTGGGATTTAATACCGCAATTGACCAAGAGGCTTTGCACCGTGGTAATTCGGTGTATTTTCCTGGCTACGTAATACCTATGTTACCGGAAATACTTTGCAATGACCTGTGTTCCCTAAAGCCTCTTGTGGATCGTTTGGCCATGGTTTGCGAGATGGAAATCGATGTTGATGGCAAGGTTACTAGCTATAAATTCTATGAGGCCAGCATTAAGTCTAGAGCAAGATTAACCTATGATAATGTCTATGACCTATTGGAAGAAAAAAATGTAACCAAGAATTATTTGATGAGCCATTTAATTAATTTGCATTCCCTCTATCAAATACTGTTGCGGCAGCGGAATGCCAGGGGAACATTAGATTTTTCTAGAAAAGAGACTAAAATTGAATTTGATGACCAAGGGAAGATAGGGAAGATAGTTGCGGTAACTAATCACTACGTGCATGGTATGATCGAGGAATTCATGTTGGTGACCAATGTTTGTGCCGCTAAATTTTTACTAAGGCATGAAATACCAGCATTATACCGTGTCCATGAACCTCCCGATGGGGAAAAGTTAGCTAAGCTACGCACATTTCTGAAAAGTTTAAATCTAGAGTTGCGGGGAGGTAATAAACCTAAACCTTTGCACTATGCCCAGTTATTAGCCAGAATAGCGAAT